>JAYUZG010000101.1:0-7982 GCA_043751985.1 Betaproteobacteria bacterium | reverse complement strand
GCGGGCGAAAGTGTGTTGGCGGAGCTCGACGCATGAAGCCGCCACTGCAAACTCCACGCTGGCTCGGCAAAAGCCGTTTGCGGCGCGGCGGAATTTACTGGCTGCCCAACGGCATCACCACTATCGCGCTATTCGCGGGATTTTTCGCCATCGTGCAAGGAATGAATTTGCGCTTCGAGATCGCGGCGATTGCGATCTTCGTTGCGATGGTGTTCGATTCACTCGACGGACGGGTAGCCAGACTTACGCATACGCAGAGCGCCTTCGGTGCCGAGTACGACAGCTTGTCGGACATGGTTTCGTTTGGCGTCGCACCTGCGCTGGTGGTGTATGAGTGGGGTCTTAAAGGCCTGGGCAAAGCGGGCTGGGTCGCGGCCTTTGTCTACTGCGCCTGCGCGGCGCTGCGTCTCGCGCGCTTCAACACCAATATCGACGTGGTGGACAAGCGTTTTTTCCAGGGCATGCCGAGTCCGGCGGCTGCCGGTTTGGTGGCAGGTTTTGTGTGGACCATGGAGACGTTTCAAGTTCCGGCGATGGATGGCGCGGTGTGGTGGGCGTGGCTGATTACCTTTGCCGCCGGCATTACCATGGTCAGCAATGTGCCGTTCTATAGCGGCAAGGACATCAACATCCGCAAGAGTGTTCCGTTTCGCGCGATGGTGATGATGGCCTTGGTGGTGGTCGCGGTCGCGCTGTTGTCACCCAATCTTCCGCAATTGCTGTTTGGCGGCCTGGTGATCTATGGGCTGTCCGGTTACGCCACCTGGATCGTTAACAAGTGGCGCAATCGGCCGCAGCACCCCGTGCCACCCGCGCCGCCATCTGAATAGAGTTGCGTGCGCGCCGAAAAAACTTTATATTCGCTGCCATGAATTCCCGCTCCGCAGGCCTCGCAATTTCTTTCTCTGCCCGCATTCTGCTGGCCGGCCTGCTGCTGCGCCCCCGGCGCACATAATCCAACTCCCCCTTTGCAGTACCCCACCGCTCGCGCACAGCGAGCGGAGAATCAATTACATTTGCGGCCTTGCGTCGTAGCGCAGCATGTTATCTGCGGCAATGGGCACCATGACGGAGAACAGCATGAAAGACAAGTTGATCATATTTGATACCACGTTAAGAGATGGCGAACAGAGCCCCGGCGCGTCGATGACGCGCGACGAAAAAATCCGTATCGCCAAACAACTGGAGCGCTTGCGCGTGGACGTCATCGAGGCGGGCTTCCCGGCGTCCAGCAATGGCGATTTCGAAGCGGTCAAGTCGGTCGCAGGAATCATCAAGGACTCCATCGTATGCGGTCTGGCGCGCGCCAACGACAACGATGTCAAGCGCGCAGGTGACGCGTTGAAAGACGCCAACGCCGGGCGTATTCACACTTTTATTGCGACTTCCCCCATTCACATGGAGCGCAAACTGCGCATGTCGCCCGATCAAGTGATGGAGACCGCGGTCAGAGCGGTGAAGCTCGCGCGTCAATACCGTGACGACGTGGAGTTCTCGCCGGAAGACGCGGGCCGCTCTGAAGTCGATTTTCTGTGCCGCATTCTCGAACAGGTGATCGCGGCGGGTGCCACCACCATCAATATTCCCGACACCGTCGGCTATACCATGCCGGAACAATTTGGCGCGTTGATCCGAACCCTGCGCGAACGCATTCCCAATTCCGGCAAAGCAGTATGGTCGGCGCATTGTCATAACGATCTTGGGGTGGCAGTGGCCAATTCACTGGCGGCGGTGATGAATGGCGCACGCCAGGTGGAGTGCACCGTGAACGGCTTGGGCGAACGCGCCGGTAACGCGAGCCTGGAAGAAATTGTCATGGCGGTGCGTACGCGGCAAGATTTCTTTCCCTGCGAAACGCGCATCGACGCAACGCAGATTGTTCCTGCGTCCAAGCTGGTGTCCAGCGTGACCGGTTTCCCGGTGCAACCGAACAAGGCGATCGTTGGCGCCAATGCATTCGCACATGAGTCGGGCATACATCAAGACGGCGTGATCAAGAATCGCGAGACCTACGAAATCATGCGCGCCGAAGACGTGGGCTGGAGCGCCAACAAATTGGTACTCGGAAAACTCTCCGGCCGCAATGCATTCCGGCAGAGATTGCGCGAACTCGGTATCGAGCCGACGAGCGAGGAATCGGTCAACGCGGCCTTCGTGCGCTTCAAGGATCTGGCCGACCGCAAATCGGAAATCTTCGATGAAGACTTGCAGATGCTGGTCGGCGACGAAGCGATGGCGCACGAGCACGAACACTTTAAGCTGCTTTCAATGAAGGCGCACTCTGAGACCGGCGAGACTCCCTCAGCCAGTATTGTGCTCGCCGAAGAGAGCGAGGAAAAACACGCCGACGCCACCGGCAGCGGCCCAGTTGACGCGACCTTTCGCGCGATTGAGAGCATCGTGTCAAGCGGCGCCGAGTTGCAGCTCTACTCCGTCAACAACATTACCAGCGGCACCGATTCGCAAGGCGAGGTGACCGTGCGTCTGAAGAAAAATGGCCGCATCGTGAATGGCGCAGGAGCGGACACTGACATCGTCGTGGCATCGGCCAAGGCCTACATCAACGCGCTGAACAAACTGCACTCGAAGCTGGAGCGCTTGAATCCTCAGCTCTGACGAGGTTTGCAAACTGCATGACGACAGAATCCGCTGACCCCGGTTCTGCGCGCGCCGCCACATTACATCGTCGGCGGTGGCGCTGGCGACCCAGGGCGCGCGACAAGCTCGGTAAACGCAAGTGAACGTACATGGCGGACTCACAGTCAACGATTCGACGTCACAAGACCCGAAGCGTCGCGCGTGAGCCAGCTAGCCGCGTGGGCGGGACAGACAAAAGGCTAGGTTTGCCCTCGACTCGTAGAACTCGAATTGCCGTCGTTGCCGAACGGAAGCCGCGGGTCACAATTGCGTGAATTACGGGAGAACCATGAAGGCTCATCGTTTTGTTCTTGTCCTTTTTATTTCCTCGCAAGAAAGGCCGATGCCCGTGAACGCACGCAAAACCGTGAAATTCAAGCTTGACGTCGTTAAGACCAAGCCGCTGAGCGCTGCCCAACGCATACGTATGGCTGCGGTGGCGGCAATGCCCGATTCGGCAATCGACTACTCGGATATTCCAAAGCAACGTGGCAAGGTCAAATGGAGCAGGCCCGGAGCGCTGGTTCCCTCTGAGAATAAGCGACAGGTCACTCTTCGTGTCGACTCGGATGTCCTGAATTTCTTCAGAGCCGCGAGTAAACGGTATCAGAGCCGAATCAACACCGCATTACGGGAGTATATGAAGGCGTACCACCCGCCCACTTAGGACTTTTCGCCCTTCAGAATGCAGGTCTGTGCAGGTCTGGGGCCAAGCCTTGCCTTTTATCGATCGGCAGAGTAACGCGAACCCGGACTACCGGTATCTCTGGCGCGCTAGCCGGCTTATCGCGCGGGCGGAGCAGGCAAAAGGCAAGGCTTGACCCCGCGCACTTGCATGACCCCGCGCACTTGACCCCGCGCACTTATTGCACGGGCGAAGCAGGCAAAAAGCAAGGCCTGACCCTGTGACTTGCTGCTTGACGAATCAGTGCCGAGCAGGCGACGACGAGGTTTCATCGGCCACGAGGCAAGAACGGTCGCCGAAATGGGATGGTCCGTTGTGAAAAATGGAAGGCTCCTTGCGCTGGCGGCACAGAGTTTTGGCGCCTTCATCACGATGGACAAGAATCTACCGTATCGGCAGAATCTGTCCACGCTTCCGATCGCGGTTGTCGTATTGGACGCGGTGTCAAACGAGTTGACCGCGCTATTACCGCTGATCCCCAATATCGAGAAAAGACTTGCGACACTTGTTCCTAGAACGTGCGTCTACGTCAATGCCGGGGCCTAGACGGATATCGCATAGTTAATCGTGGTCTGTCCCCTATTAGATGCTATTAGATGAGATGAAACACTCAACGCCCCGCCGAGCAGCACCGCTACCACCGCTCGCCGCAACGCCGCCGCGCGCTTCGCGTGCAGTTCGCTCAAGCAAGGCTTCAGAACACGCGCTACGATCTGATTTGCATGCATGGCACAGCCCTTCTTTTCGTCTCGACAACAAAAAGCCGAGTACCCAAGTGCCGTGCATGCACCGTTTTTCCCGAAAAGTTAACAACTTAGCTCTCAATTTACAACTCGTAAATGCGGGGAAACCTCAGGGACTGACCCCTACTGGTCGAATTAAGATATGCACGCAATCAACCACTGTGCTGCGTGCGTCTTGCTTTTGCTGGCGATCACAATAAACGGAGTCATGTTTCAGAACCAGAAGAAAAGCACAATTACCGATGGTTGGCCATTCAGCGATAAGTCGCTTCCGGAAGACAAAGCGGATCAGAATGGGCGGCAGCAGTCCGTTTTACCCGAGTAAAGATAATGCTCAGAATGATTTCTGTTGCGCCATATTCACACATAGGGTGCTCAGCGCTCCGTCTGATACCTAACGAATTAATCGGCCTGCGCGATTTTGCGTGCGGGTCCGGTTGACTGATGGGATGGGCCTAAAGCATGCGCTCTTGGAAGCCACTTGCTGCCGCGATTATTGGGATGACAATCGGAACGGCGACAGCTATAGCCATTTTTTACGTAGAGTGGAGCGCCTTCGATTTAGGCTTTCCATACGCAATCCGCCATTTCTCAAAGTGGCCGTGGCTATCCGGTAGCGCGACAGTGTCAATCATCACAGCGCTACTTCCGTTCTATTTTCATTGGCGTAGCGATGGAGATTACCAGACAGTTGTCTCAGACATTGGCGTTTATTGTGTGGCCGTTCTCTGGTTCCCGCTTCCGGAGCGTGTCAATGACTTTGAGACACCGGGGTGAATTAAATTAGTGTCTAAGGATTGAAGTTTTTCGTGATGTGGGTTTCCTGTTTTGGTGGGTTGATCCAGGCCACGGTGGGCAGCTTGGGGGGTTGAGGGGCTTTTCCCTTGAAGCGCGTCGGATGTGCGAGGAACGCGGCGTCGAGCGTGTGAGCCCGTTGCTCGAAAAGGGATTGCGCGCGCCCGTAGTGAACGCTCTCCGGCGTCATGAAGCCAATGCCCGAGTGGCAGTGGGCAGCGTTGTACCAGCGGAAGAAATGCTGGCAATGCGCACGCGCATCCTCGACGCTGCCGAAGCGTTCGGGAAAGTCGGGCCGGTATTTGAGCGTTTTGAACTGCGCTTCCGAATACGGATTGTCGTCCGAGACGTGAGGTCGGCTGTGGGTCTTGGCGACCTCCAGATCGATGAGCAATGCGGCCACCGGTTTAGAGCGCATGCTGGTGCCGCGATCGGCGTGCAAGGTGAGCGTGCCGGGCGCGATGTGGTGTTTGGCAATCGTATCGGCGATCAGTTGTTTGGCCAGTTGAGCGGATTCGCGCAGAGCGATCATCCAGCCCACGACGTAGCGGCTGAAGATATCAAGGATCACGTACAAGTGATAGCCACTCCATTTGATCGGGCCTTTGAGTTTGGTGATGTCCCAGCTCCAAACCTCGTTGGGTTGCACGGCGAGCAGTTCCGGCTTGACGTAGGCCGGGTGCACGCGTTGATTGCGCCGCTCAAGCAACTGGCCTTGCTCGGCGAGCAGCCGGTACAGGGTGCGCACCGAGGCGAGGTAGACCCCTTCGTCGAGCAGCTTCGCGTAAACGGTACGCGGGGCGCAGTCGGCAAAGCGTTCGCTGTTCAACACCTCGATCAGTCCTTGGCGCTCGATACGACTCAGCGCGAGGGGCGGGGGCGAGCGTCGCGTAGGGGGCTGCGGCGAGGTGAGCCGACGTCGCCGCGCATCCTGTCGATAGATGCGCGCCCGATTGATGCGCAAGGCGGCACACGCGGGGGGCGAGTCCGATGACAGGGGCTAATTCGTTCAAGGCGCTCATCAGAATTGCTCCTGCGTCTCCTCGGCCGTGGGTAGCCCGAGTAAGGTGCAGAGTTTTTTTTGGACATCGATGATGGTGTGGGCTTGGGCGAGCTTGCGACGTAAGCGCTCGTTCTCTCGGGTGAGCTCAGTCAGGCGCCGCGCCTCGGCGATGGCGGGATTGGCTTTGCGTCCGCGCGGGGGCAAAGCAGTCTGCTCGGCTGCCTCACGGAGTTTACGCCACGCTGCGAGTTGGGAGGAATAAATGCCTTCGCGACGCAACAGCGCACCGATCTCACCTGGCTTGCTACAGCGCTCGGCCGCAGCCACAATGCGGCGCTTTTCGCTCGGCGCAAACTGTCGCCGCCTGGCCGTGGCGGCCACTTCCGGGTCGGGCGGCGGCGTGATGGAGGACGCGTCTTCAGTCGCCCTACGGGCTCCTTGCAACGCGTCCTCCATCACAAAGGGGGATGGATGCGGATTCATCGGGACTTTCATTTGACGACGAGCCATGATTCATACCTACCTTTCTACTCTAATTAGTCAGAGGTAGGTGTCTCACGTCATATTGGCACAGAGGGGTCTTGCCGACAACATCATCCACGCCATGAATGACGGAATATTGGATCATGGCTACACGATCAGTTTTGGCAAATTGCATGAGTTTGTGTGTGGCACAGACAAACGACAAATTAAGCGCGCTGCGCTGTTCGGTTCGCGACCGCCGCCCAATGATGGAATATGGCAATACGCAAAAAAGGCCGGTTTTGAATTGCATCTTGAAGATCGAAATTATTCAAATAAAGAAAAGAAAATTGACACTGGGATCGCAACACTTTTAACGAAGGATGCATACAAGAGCGACGCGTATAAGAACGGAGAACCAGAGCAAGACACTTTTGTCTTGGTGGCTGGTGATAGTGATTACGTTCCTACGATTAACAAACTAAAAGCCGACAGTTTCAAGATTGAAGTCGTATTTTGGAATCACGCGTCTCGTGAACTTCGAGAAGTAGCGTCGAATTTCATAGGCTTGGATGAGTTCTTAGAAAACTTGCGCATATGAGTGCTAACCCGGCGGTTGACGCCGCTCCCTTCGGTCGCTCGGACCTCGCGCATACGGCCGCGTGAGGCCGGTCACTTTCACGTTAGGGCACTCAAGACAGAAGCCACAGGACAGCATGGAACTCGATGCATTGAAGGAAAGGTTGCGAGTGGCGAAACTGCATCCCGTTCACGTCGAAGGCAGCCCCCTTGATGATGACGTAAGGGGGCACACGTTTATTGGGAGCTTCGAGGAATATTCCGATGCCGTGCGGGCCATTGGCACTCCCGTAGTCCTTATCGCAACTCTAATCCTCGAAGAACGGCGCTTTTGGTATGCGCCTGACAGCGAAGACGAATTCTCCACTGAGGAAACGGAACTGAGTGATCTCTGTCAAATTGCTCCTAGGTTGCAGGCGTACAAGACACACATCGGCAAGATCGCGATGTACAAGCTCTCCGCAGCGCTGGCTACCGGGACTCTAAACTTCTTCATCAATGAGCCATGGGGGCTCGCATTCATAAAGCTTTGGGAAAGTGCAATCGACGAAGTTGACGGGAATAAGGCGGTAGCCGAAGCACAATTGAAAGCGTATAAACAAACCAAGGATCGCGATGCGTTGAGCGCTTTAGGTGCGCTCATTCGCGACTCAGATTTCGTGCGTTTGCCTACGCAGAAGGCAATGATCGCCTATGCCACCGAGAAGATACCAGAACTCGAAGCTGTAGATGAATTTGCCCTTAGGTCCGAGGTTCAGAAGCTTCACGCAAAGATCAAAGCTAAGGGGTTGGGCCGCAAGCGTTGAGTGAGTGACTTCTTAATCACAATTCGTGCGAATTTCATGTGTTCTCACGGCGCGTCAATTGGATGCCGTGCCTTCCGACCTTATCCTTTTTCCGGAGGGCGTCTTGTCGGAAGAGATGGCGGATGCACGAGCCTGCCATCCGGACTCAATGATAGTTGGGGCTATCGTCGAGGATGCGGAGCGTGTCAATGACATTGCGACACCAGAGTGAATGAATTTAGTGAGCAATCGTCGATTGGTTTTCAGGTTTGGGTTCCTTCATGTTGGGTGGA
>JAYUZG010000100.1:0-42879 GCA_043751985.1 Betaproteobacteria bacterium | reverse complement strand
CCGGTCTTCATTTGACCATCGACTTGCACGGCAATGCGGCCGCGCAGGCGATTGAGCACCAGCGTTTGCTGCGTTTCCGCCAGACCCAGTTCCCACGGTGTACCCGCGTGCTTGATTGACGACCAGGGACTGGCGCCGGTGCCGCCATCGTGTCCGGCGATGGTGACGTGATCGGACTTGGCTTTGGCAACGCCGGCGGCGACCGTGCCGACGCCCACTTCGGACACCAGCTTGACGCTGATCGACGCACGTGGGTTTGCGTTCTTCAAATCATGGATCAGTTGCGCCAAGTCCTCGATCGAGTAAATGTCATGGTGCGGCGGCGGCGAGATAAGTCCGACACCCGGAACCGAGAAGCGCAATTCGGCGATGTATTCCGACACCTTGTGTCCGGGCAACTGCCCGCCCTCACCGGGCTTGGCTCCTTGCGCCATCTTGATTTGAATTTGATCCGCGCTGCACAGATACTCGGCGGTCACACCGAAGCGGCCGGACGCGACTTGTTTGATTTTGGAGCGCAGTGAATCGCCTTCTTTCAGGTTGATGTCGCGCGCGATGCGATCCTTGCCGATGCGGCCGGCGAGTGATTCGCCGGAATGTGCGACGGCGTAACGCCGCGCGTCTTCGCCGCCCTCGCCGGTGTTTGACTTTCCGCCGATACGATTCATCGCGATCGCCAGCGTGGTGTGCGCCTCGGTCGAAATGGAACCGAGCGACATGGCGCCGGTGGCGAAGCGCTTCACCAATTCGCTTGCCGGTTCCACTTGTTCAATCGGGATCGACCGCGCGGGATCGATCTTGATTTCGAACAGACCGCGTAGCGTCATGTGCCGGCGCGTCTGATCGTTGATGAGGGCGGCATATTCCTGGTAGGTCTTGAAGTCGCCCTTACCTTCGTTGGCGCGTGTCGATTGCTGCAATTTCGCGATGGCGTCCGGCGTCCACATGTGTTCTTCGCCGCGCAGACGGAACGCGTACTCACCGCCCGCGTCGAGCGCACTGACCAAGACCGGATCGCCGCTAAACGCCGCGCGATGAGTGCGTATCGCCTCTTCCGCCAATTCGAACACGCCGATTCCCTGTACCGTGCTGGTGGTGCCGGCGAAATATTTTTCCACCAAGGCGTCCGACAGCCCAACCGCTTCAAAAATTTGCGCACCGGTATACGACATATAAGTCGAAATGCCCATCTTCGACATAACTTTGAGCAGGCCTTTGCCAAGCGCTTTGATGTAATTCTTGACCGCCTTGTCACCACGCTTGTCTTCGGGTAGTTGTTCGCCAGCGGCCAGCAACGCTTCCATCGCCAGATACGGATGGATCGCTTCCGCGCCATATCCCGCGAGCAGCGCGAAGTGATGCACCTCGCGCGCCGATCCGGTCTCGACGACGAGACCGGTGCTGGTACGCAACCCTTTGTTGGTGAGATGCTGGTGTATCGCTGACAGCGCCAGCAACGCGGGAATAGCAACGTTCTCCGCTTTCACCTTACGATCGGAAATGATCAAGATGTTGTAGCCCGAGCGCGCCGCGTCTTCTGCCTCCGCACACAGGCTGGCGAGCCGCGCTTCGATCGCTTCTTTGCCCCACGCAAGCGGGTAACAAATGTCCAGTTCGTGCGAGCGGAACTTGGCGTCGGAGTACTGGGCGATATGGCGAATTTTCTCCATCGCTTCGAAGTCGAGCACGGGCTGCGCAACTTCCAAACGCATCGGAGGATTCATGTCATCAATCCCCAGCAGATTCGGCTTCGGGCCGACGAACGACACCAGCGACATCACCAGTTCTTCCCGAATCGGATCGATCGGAGGGTTGGTCACTTGGGCGAACAATTGCTTGAAGTAGTGGTAAAGCGTCTTGTTCTTGTCCGACAGAACCGCCAGCGGCGAGTCATTTCCCATCGAACCGATCGCCTCCTCGCCGTCACGCGCCATCGGGATCAACTGGAACTTGAAGTCCTCCTGCGTGTAACCGAATGCCTGTTCGCGATCGAGCAAGGCGACCGAGCTTTGCGCACGCGGCTGCACCGGTGCCGGCAGCTCATCCAACTGCATGCGGATGCGCTTGTTCCATTCACGGTAGGGACGTAACGACGCGAGTGATTCCTTGAGTTCTCGATCGTCGATGATGCGCCCCTGCTCCAGATCCACCAGGAACATTTTGCCGGGCTGCAGGCGCCACTTCTTGATGATCTTTTCTTCCGGGATGCCCAGCACTCCGGTCTCTGACGCCATCACGACGTAATCGTCATCGGTAACCAGGTAGCGCGCCGGGCGCAAGCCATTGCGGTCCAGCGTCGCGCCGATCTGCCGGCCGTCACTGAAGGCCACCGCGGCCGGACCATCCCAAGGCTCCATCATGGCGGCGTAGTACTCGTAGAAGGCACGCCGCTTCTCATCCATCAGCGCGTGCTTTTCCCATGCCTCGGGAATCAACAACATCATGGCGTGCGCCAGCGAATAACCGCCCATTACTAATAACTCAAGCGCATTATCAAATGATGCCGAGTCAGACTGGCCGGGATAGATCAGCGGCCAGATTTTTTCCAGGTCGCGTCCCAGCACCGGAGACGAGATGGCACCTTGGCGCGCGCGCAGCCAGTTTACGTTGCCGCGCAGAGTATTGATCTCGCCGTTATGCGCGATCATTCGGAAAGGATGTGCCAGGTCCCAAGTCGGGAAGGTGTTGGTGGAAAAGCGCTGATGCACCAAGGCCAAGGCGGAGTTCAATTGAGGATCGCGCAAATCGAGGAAGTAATTTCCCACCTGCGCCGCGAGCAGCATGCCCTTGTACACCACCGTGCGCGCGGACATGGAAGGGACGTAGAACTCCTTGCCGTGCGCCAGGTTCAAGGCCTGAATGGCATGTCCCGCGGCCTTGCGAATGATGTACAGCTTACGCTCCAGCGCGTCCGTGACGGTCACGTCTGCGCCGCGCCCAATAAACACTTGGCGAATGACCGGTTCGATGTTCTTCACGCTCTCACCGAGACAAGAATTGTCGCAAGGCACATCGCGCCATCCCAGCAAAACCTGGCCTTCGGCGCGGATGGCGCGCTCGATCTCTTGCTCGCAGGCGAGCCGGCTGGCGGGCTCTTTGGGCAGAAACACCATGCCCACACCGTATTCGCCGAGCGACGGTAACTCGATCCCCCTTCTGCTCATTTCATGTCGGAAGAATTGATCGGGAAGCTGCAGCAGAATTCCTGCGCCATCACCGGCCAGCGCGTCGGCCCCGGTCGCCCCGCGGTGCGTCAGATTCTTCAGAATCTGCAGCCCTTGATCGACGATGGCGTGGCTTTTCACGCCTTTAATATTTGCGATAAAGCCGACGCCGCAGGCGTCATGTTCATGGGCGGGATCGTAGAGCCCTTGGCGGGCCGGTGGCATGGCGTGGTTCACGGCGAAACCTCATTGAAAACTATTGTGTAACTTCACCGCTTGCGACAACCCAGGCGCAGCAGCGCGCCGCGGGTAAGGCAAACGGCTCGGCAAAGTGAAACGCTCAATGGTACCGCGGCTTGCGGCTCCGCATCAATGGGCAAGAACTCGCCCGAGGTCACACTTCTTCGACCGAGAACAAGCGGCGATGTTCGCGGATAGCGTAGCGATCGGTCATGCCGGCAATGTAGTCGGCGATTGCTCGTGGTGTGTCGTGTTCCGCGCGCTGTTGAAACTCGGGCGGCAGCAAACGCGTTTCCGCAGTGAATGCCGCGAACAATTCGCGCACGATGCGACGCGACTTGTTGCTCATGCGCGCAACGCGATAGTGCTGGTACAACTGCGTCCGCAGAAAGCGCTTGAGTTCTTGTTGCTGCGCTTCGACCTGGGGACTGAAGGCGGCCAGCGTCGGCGCGCGGCGAACTTCGTCTAAGGTCACAGGATTGACATCGGCGATGCGTTGCGCGGTGGTTGCCGTAAGGTCGGTGACCAAGGTATTAATCATGCGCCTCACGGTTTCGTGAATGAGGCGGCGCTGCGCTAGTTCAGGATAGGCTCGCCGCGCTGAACTCAAGTGGCGCTCGAATATGTCCACCTCGGACAGTTGGTCGATTGTCACCAGGCCTGAACGCAGGCCATCGTCCACGTCGTGATTGTTATAGGCAATTTCATCCGCGAGATTGGCCAATTGCGCTTCCAGGGTAGGCCGGCGGTTTTCCAGAAACCGCAAACCCACGTCTCCCAGTTGGCGCGCGTTTTCGCGCGAGCAGTGCTTGAGAATTCCCTCGCGAGTTTCGAAACACAAGTTCAATCCATCGAACGCCCCGTAGCGTTGCTCCAGTACATCGACGACCCTGAGCGATTGGAGATTGTGTTCAAAGCCGCCAAACGGCTTCATGCACTCGTTCAGCGCATCCTGGCCGGCATGTCCGAACGGTGTATGCCCCAGGTCGTGAGCCAGCGCCACCGCCTCAACCAGGTCTTCATTCAGCCGGAGATTGCGCGCGATGGTTCGACCGATCTGCGCCACTTCGAGGCTGTGCGTGAGCCGCGTGCGGAACAGATCACCTTCGTGATTGACGAACACTTGGGTCTTGTATTCCAGACGACGGAAGGCAGTGGAATGGATAATACGATCGCGATCTCGCTGAAATTCGTTGCGGCCGGGGGGCGGTAGTTCCGTAACGCGGCGACCCTGTGAGGCTTCGGGGCACGCTGCGTACCGCGCCAGTTCAGACATGCAGCCGCCCGCCTGCGAGCACTTCGCGCAGCAAAGCAGCCGGAAACTTGTCAGTGACGTAGGCCGCGCCAATCGTACGCAACAGAATCAACTTCAATTTACCGGCCTGCACTTTTTTGTCGTGCCCCATCAGTTCAAGGTAGCGATCCGCCCCTAAGTCCGGCGCGTCGATAGGCAGCTTGGCTCGCTGTAACAGGGTGCCAACTCGATCTACCTGATCATCGCTCAGATCACCCATGCGACAGGACAGCCGTACCGCCAGCATGCAGCCGGCGGCGACCGCTTCGCCGTGGAGCCAAGTGCCAAAGCCCAGACCTGCCTCGATGGCGTGACCAAATGTATGCCCCAGATTGAGCAGCGCGCGCACGCCTTGCTCGGTCTCGTCTTCGGCGACGATTCGCGCCTTGTTTTGACAAGATCGCAACACCGCTTCGCTCAATGCCGCAGGGTCTCGCGCCAGCAATCTGTCCAGATTGTGTTCCAGCCATTCAAAAAACGGCAAGTCCACGATGAGGCCGTACTTGATTACCTCGGCCAGCCCGGCGGACAACTCTCGCGCTGGCAAAGTCATCAGCGTGTCGATATCGCTGATCACCGCGCGCGGCTGATAAAAGGCGCCGATCATGTTTTTCCCTAGCGGGTGATTGATCGCGGTTTTGCCACCGACTGACGAATCGACTTGGGACAGCAAAGTAGTGGGGATTTGGATGAAAGGCACGCCGCGCATATAGGTGGCAGCCGCAAATCCAGCCATGTCGCCGACCACGCCACCGCCAAGCGCGATGACCGTGGTGTTGCGTTCGCAACGACTGGCGAGCATCCGATCGAAAATCAAATTGAGCGAAGTCCAGGTCTTGTGATCTTCACCGTCAGGCAGAATTATTGGAATGGAGGAAACTCCCGCGTGTTCCAGCGTCGCATTCAGTGTGTCAAGGTAGAGCGGGGCCACCGTACGGTTAGTCACGATCGCCACGCGCGGCTGGGGCAAGTGCTGACTCAGCAAGTGCGAACTGCGGAGGATTCCTGCGCCAACATAAATTGGGTAGGAACGATCACCCAATCCCACGTCGAGCGTATGCCGCAAGGCCGTTGTTTGGTTCATGCGGTCGGCTCCCGCCTGGGTACGCCGAGGAGCTCTTCGATTCGGCACACCAAGCTGCTGAGGCTCTGACTGCCGGTCTCAACGGTAATATGGGCAACTTCGTCGTACAAGGGCTCGCGCTGCGCCAACAGCTCGGTCAAGCGCGCCTTGGGATCGGGCGCGCGCAACAACGGTCGATGCTTGTCGTGACGGGTGCGATGTAACAGCTCACGAATGCTGGCGCGCAAATAGAGCACCGTGCCATGGGTCTTCAGCGCGGTGCGGTTACTCTCCGACAGAATCGCTCCGCCCCCGGTTGCCAGCACCACATCGTGCATCGCGGAGATTTCTTCAATGACCGCGCGCTCACGGCTGCGGAAGTCCGCCTCGCCTGCGATCTCAAAAATCACCGCGATGCGCACGCCGGTGCGCGACTCGATGATCTGATCCGAATCATAGAAAGACTTGCCAAGATGCTTGGCCAGCATACGGCCAACGGAAGTCTTGCCCGCACCCATCATGCCGACCAGAAAAACGTTGCCGTGAATCGGCGGCGCAAAAGTTTGCGCAGGGATTTGCAGCGGCAGTGAGGGGCACACATCCATGCTGCGCATTCTAGCGGAAGCACGCTGAGCAGAGGCACTCAGCCTCTGCGCAACGTCAACTTACGGCGCAGGTTGTCGCGTCAACAACGGCTCAACGCAAAATCTATCGCGCGGTTGCGGTGAGCGTTTCTTTCAGAACTTTCGGCGTGACAAAAATCAACAGTTCTTTTTTGTCGTTATGTTTCGCTTCATTGCGGAAGAAAAATCCGATGAGCGGAATGTCTCCCAGCAGGGGAACCTTCTTGACATCGCTTTGCTCATCCTGGGTATAGATCCCGCCGATTCCAACGGTCCCGCCGTTTTCCACCAACACCTCGGTGGTGACCTGCTTGGTGTCGATGGCTGGCCCGATCGGCGTGTCCGTCCCGCGAGTGTCTTTCTTTACTTCCAATTTCATGATGACATTTTCATCCGGCGTAATTTGCGGACGAACTTTCAGGCTCAACACCGCTTTGCGAAAGGTGATGGTGGTAGCGCCATTCGGCGCCGTCGTCGTGTAAGGAATTTCCGTGCCCTGTTCGATCAAGGCTTCCACGTTGTCGCCGGTGATAACGCGCGGGCTGGAAATCAACTTACCTTTTCCGTCCGCTTGCAGCGCCGACAATTCTAGATTCAAAAATTTATTGTGCGCACCATTCATCAGAATTAAAGAGAACGCCGCCGGATTAAAACCAGCAACCGAAGACGCCGGCAAATTTACCGACATCGAATCGCGGACAAAGTCAGGTACGGTTGCCACCTGACCGGTTTGAAAGCCGGGAGCCGATATTCCGCCGCCCGCCGTGACTCTGTGAGAATCTCCGCCCAAGGAGTTTCCTCTGCCACTTTGATCGTTAACCCCGAGGCGGGCACCGAGGTTCTTACTGAACGTATCGTTGGCCTCAACGATGCGCGATTCGATCAGCACTTGTCGAGTCGGGACGTCGATGCGCTTGATCAGCGCGCGCACTTCTTCCAGCTTCGATTCGATATCGCTCAGGAATAAAGTATTGGTACGCAGATCGACGATGGCCGTGCCGCGCTTGGACAGCATTTTCTGCGTCCCTTCGCTCAGCATCTTCTGGAAGACTTCCGCCTTCATATAGTTCATCTGGAAGCTCTCGGTACGGAGCGGCTCGAGTTCGGCAATTTGCTGCTGGGCTTCCAGGGCAAGCTTTTCTTTAGTGGCCATCTCTTCGCGCGGTGCAATCCAGACGACGCTGCCATTCTTGCGCGAGTCCAGGCCTTTGCTCTGCAGAATAATGTCCAATGCTTGATCCCACGGCACATCCTTCAAGCGCAAAGTCAGGCTGCCGCTTACCGTGTCACTGGTCACCACGTTGAGGCCGGTGAAGTCGGCAATAACCTGCAGGACAGCGCGTACCTCAACGTTCTGAAAATTCAGCGACAGCTTTTCGCCTTTGTAGCCGGTCTTCTGCACCAGGCGATTGGGATCTTCGACGATGGTCTTTACTTCAATCACAAATCGGTTATCGGTCTGGTAAGCAGAGTGCTCCCAGCGCCCTTTCGGCTGAATCACTACCCGCGTAATGCTTCCCTGTCGCGTGACCTCAAAGAAATCGACGGCAGTCGCGTAATCAGTGACGTCGTAACGTCGTTCCAGATTCTGCGGCAGCGCGGTTTGAGGAAACTCGACGATGATCCTCTTGCCCTGCTGGCGTAAATCGATGCCTGTTGCACTATCGGACAGATCGATGACCACTTGTCCTTCACCATTGCGGCCACGCCGGAAATCAATATCGCGCACGGTATGCGGCTGACTGGTGGGTTTGTTGTCGGCAAAATGCGTGGTGGTACCAGAAGTCGTCGTCTGTGCTTCGCCTTCTAGGGCGATGACTAAGTTCTTGCCATCCAATTGTGCGTCATATTTGAGAGAACGCAGCAGATTGAACACCACGCGAGTACGACCGGTGGCTTGACCGATGCGGATGGCTTTCAAATCCCCCTCGTTTATCTCCTGCGTTGCCTTGCCGAGGCCGTTGCGTGTATTGGGAAAGTCAAATGAGATGCGCGGCGGATTGGTGATGGTGAATCCAACCGGCGGCGCCTGTAGTGGCTCCTTGAAGGTGAGCTTCACGGTGATCTTGCCAGCGTTGGAAGATACATCGAGCGCTTCGATCGAGTTCGAAGCGTCAGTATTTTTGCCGTCTTGCGCGCTCGCCAAATGTGAGATCCACGCCAAGGCTGCGATTACGCATCCCGCGAGGACCACCCTGGACATCTTCCTGTGATAAATCATTTCTTGTGCTCCTCTTCATCCAGCAGCTGCAAAGTATTGGTGCGTTCGGTCCACTGACCGGTCGCTGGATCTTGCACCACTTCTTTCAAAGTAATCGCCGCTTCAGTGACTCCGGTGATAACACCGAAGTTCTGCCCAACGTAGTTCCCGGTTTTAACCCGATACAGATTGAGATCGGGAGTTCGAACCAGCGCGTACCGCGTTTTCTTCTGCTCCAACGTACCGACCATCTTCAGCCCTTCCAACGCGTAGGCCTCCAGCGCTTCACGGCGACGATTGAGATCAGGCTGTGGTCCACCTTCAAATCGTTCCGATTCCAGTTTGCGCAGCTTGAACGGATCGGGAATATCAAATGCGTTGTAGGTAAACGCTTCAAACTGCTTGAGTTCGGGTAATGGTTCGACGCGTCCGCGTAGACTTTCCCCAGACTGCTTCACAAAGTCCTTCAAATCCTGGAATTCGTCGGCCCCGCAGCCAGCCAGGAAGGCGAGAACAATCAGAGCTGATGCGTGGCGGCCCATCCGTTACTTACCTTTCTGCTTAACCGCCTGGTCCTTGGCGAGTTTGCGCTGGGCGGCAACTTCCTCCGCGTCAAGGTATCGATAAGTCTTCGCCACTGCGTCCATGCTGAGACTGCCGTCCTTCTCCACCGAGAGCCCCACATCGTTTAAGGTCACGATGCGGGACAACATGGCGAGATCACTGGCAAACGCTCCGATATCGTGGTAAGTCCCGGTGACCTTAATGTTGATTGGCAATTCAGCGTAAAACTCGGAAAGGTTTTCTTTTTGCGCGGGCCGGAACAGTTCAAATTGCAGTCCACGGCCAATGCCCGCCTGGTTAATGTCGGTCAGCAATGCTTCCATTTCGGATTTATTCGGAAGCTGCTTGAGCATGGCACCGAATGACTGCTCGATATCCGCCAGTTGTTTGCGGTAAGCATCGAGATTCACGGCTTGGCGCTTGCGATCCAGGAACTTGTCGCGTAGCTCGCCTTCTTTGTTTTTCGCCGCGCTCAGATCGTCGCCGCGTTCTTTCCAGTCGAGAAAATACCCCGCGGCGAGAATGATCGCGAAAAGGGCGACCAGCGTTAACATTTTTGGGAGAATCGGCCAGGTGCCGATTTCCCGCGGATTAAGTCTTCTTAGCTCGTCTAGAGTCATCGTCGATCAAGCCTTTGGTTTCGCGACTGGCTTTGCGGGAGTTTGACCCGGCGTTTTTTTCACGTCTCCACCCTCTTCGGTGGGCCGCGACAGCATGACGCTCATCGAAAACTCATTCAGGATCTGGTTGCCGACTTTTGCCGACTTGATCTCGATGAGTGAAGGTGATTCGAGCCAAGCCGACGCCTCAAAATTTCGCATCAAGGTTGATACACGGGCATTGGACGAGGCGTAGCCGGTGATGCTCACCTTTGGGCCAGCCTGTTTGACTGTCTTCAGGAACACGCCGTCAGGCAACTGACGCACCAACTGATCGAGCAAACGGACCGATTCGGTGCGGTTACTCTGCAATGATTCAACCACGCGTTTTCGCGCCAGCAACGCTTGCGTCTGCTCTTTCAATCGCTTGATTTCATCGATCTGCTTGTCGAGCACCGCGACCTCGGCTTCCATATACGCGTTACGCCGGGTCTGGTACTCGATGCGCTGCGAAAAAATGCCGTGCACGACAAACACTATGAATCCACCCAAGATAACCGTGCCAACCGCCATTACGACGAACTGGCGTTGTTGCGCCTTGCGACGCTCAGCGCGGTGCGGCAGTAGGTTTAATGGGATCATGCGTCGAACCTGCGCAGCGCCAGTCCACACGCGACCATGAGGGCCGGTGCATCCGCGTCCAACTGCGAGCGTTTGATGCGCGAATTCAAATCCATTGAACTAAACGGATTCGCAATCATAGTATTGACCTGAGCCCGGCTGGAAACCACTTGTGCCAAGCCGGGAATGGTCGCGCAGCCACCGCTCAGGAACAGATGGTGAACCTGCGTGTACTGAGTCGAGGTGTAAAAGAATTGCAGGGCGCGCGTCACTTCCAGCGCCAAAGTGTCCATGAACGGCTGCAGTACTTCCGCTTCATAGGTGTCGGGCAACCCGCCATTGCGTTTGGCAAGCTCCGCTTCTTCCGATGAAAGACTGTAATGCCTTTGTATTTCCTGCGTGAGCTGATTACCCCCGAACGGCTGCTCACGCACGTAAACCGACTGATTGTTGCGAATGACGTTGATATTCATCATGGATGCGCCGATGTCGGCGATCGCAATAGTTTGATCGCGGCCGCCATCCGGTAACTGCACCTGGATCAGTTCAAATGCGTTCTGCGAGGCGAACGAGTCGATATCCATGACGGTCGCCCTGAGCCCGACCGACTCGGCAACAGCGATGCGATCTTCCACTTTTTCTTTTCTTGACGCCGCGATCAGCACTTCCACTTCGTCCGCGCTGGACGGTGAGGGGCCGACGATCTGGAAGTCGAGATTCACCTCGTCGAGTGCAAACGGAATGTACTGGTTCGCCTCCGATTCCACCTGGGCTTCCAATTCCTGCTCGCTCTGGCCCGCCGGGACGATAATTTTTTTGGTGATCACCGCTGCCGACGGCAAAGCCATGGCCATGCTCTTGATGCGGGTGCCCATCCGCTTCCAACTGCGCCGCAACGCATCGCCTACTTGTTCCAAATTCATGATGTTGCCATCAACCACCGCATCTTTCGGCAGTGGCTCAATGGTATAGCGCTCCAGCCGGTATCGCCCTTTTCCGGCTTGCCCTACCTCGACCATCTTGACAGAGGAGGAACTGATATCAACGCCAATGAGTGGCGGCGTCTGTGGCTTAAACAGACCTCCAAGGGTGGCGCCGATGTCGAATTTTCCTTTGGCCATGAGATATTTGGGCACAATACGTACAAACTACATTAAATGCTAGCAACAACTCCTAAGCATGTAAAGTGATTTAGGCAACGTTCCAATCGTTTTACGGCGTGAGGCTTATAATATTCAATAGAATTTTTATTCCCTCCTATTTTTCCTTATATTTCAAATGTTTTCGCGCTGGTGGCTGTATCCGCTCGCGGCCTTGGGCGCGCTGATTCTGGTGATAGGGGGGCTGGTCGCCTACGCGGCGATCGTCGTCTACCCGAATTTGCCATCGCTGGACTCCCTGACTGATTACCAACCGAAGATACCGCTGCAGATCTTTAGCGTCGAAGGCCAATTGATCGGCGAGTTCGGTGAGGAGCGGCGCTCGATGGTCCGTATCGGCGCGGTGCCCGATGCGCTTAAGCTGGCGATCATTTCAGCGGAAGACGAGCGCTTTTATCAGCATGGCGGGGTCGATTACGTAGGTGTGCTGCGCGCAATAGTCAATAATTTCGCCTCGGGCTCGGCCAAGCAAGGCGCAAGCACGATCACCATGCAAGTGGCGCGCAACTTTTTTCTCACCAAAGAAAAAACATTCGACCGAAAATTCAGAGAGACCCTGCTTGCGATCAAGATTGAACGCAGCCTCGGTAAGGATGAAATTCTGGAGTTGTATGTCAATCAGATTTACCTTGGGCAACGCGCCTACGGTTTCGCCGCGGCCGCGCAGGTCTATTTCGGCAAGGCACTGGACAAATTGAATCTGGCTGAAATTGCCATGCTTGCTGGCCTGCCGAAGGCGCCATCGCGGGATAACCCGGTCACCAATCCCTTGCGCGCCAAGGCCAGACAACACTACGTATTGAAACGGCTGCGCGCGCTCGATCACATCAATGATGCGCAACTGGCAGAGGCAGAGAAAATCAGCGTCGTGGTCAAACGGGAGACGCAGGAGTTTCCGACGCACTCCGAGTTTTTCACCGAGATGGTCAGACAGGCCATGTTCGAGGCTTACAAGGATGAGGCCTATACCAAGGGCCTGCGCGTTCACACCACGCTGGTGCGCGCGCATCAAGAGGCGGCGTACCGGGCGTTGCGCCGTGGGGCGATCGAGTACGACCAGCGACATGGCTATCGAGGTCCAGAGGCTTACTTCGATCTACCCAAGGATTCGAGCGAGGATCAGCTCGAGGACTTGCTGAGTGATGTCGCGGAGGGCGATGACTTACGTCCGGCGGTGGTACTGGACGCGACGTCCAAAGCGGTTAAGTGTTACTACAAGGGTGGTGAAACGATCACTGTCTCGGGCGACGGCCTGAAATTCAGCCAACGCAACATCGGCGAAAAAGTGCCGCCAAAAACCAGAATTCGACCTGGGGCGTTGATTCGGGTCCAGCAGGACGGCAAAGGAAGCTGGCAAATCGTCCAGACCCCACAAGTTGAATCTGCCCTGGTGTCAGTCGATCCCGTGACTGGGGCGATTCGCACGCTGGTGGGAGGCTTTGACTACAACAAAAACAAGTTCAACCACGTGACCCAGGCGTATAGACAGCCGGGGTCGAGTTTCAAACCGTTTATTTACTCGGCCGCGCTGGAAAAAGGGTTTACCCCCGCGACGGTTATAAACGATGCTCCGATCTCGTTTGACGCGAGCGAGACCGGATCCGTCGTCTGGGAACCAAAAAACTTTGATCGCGTGTTTGACGGTCCGATTCGCATGCGCACGGCGTTAACCAAATCAAAAAACTTGGTATCCATCCGAATCTTGCAAGCAATTACCCCGCAGTACGCGCAGGACTACATCGGCAGATTTGGCTTTGATCCGAAACTCCATCCGCCCTACCTCACCATGGCGCTTGGAGCAGGCGCTGCCACGCCGTTGCAGATGGTGATGGGCTATTCGGTGTTCGCCAATGGTGGATTCCGAATCGCGCCGTATTTCATTCAGCGTATTGAAGACGCGCAGGGAAACGTGCTGGCCAAGGCCGCGCCCGTCGCCGCAGACAAAGGCGCCGAACGAATAATTGACGCGCGCAACGCGTTTCTGATGTCGCACATGATGCAAGATGTCATCCGTGGCGGCACCGGGATGCGCGCCATGCAGCTTGGACGAGCAGATTTAGCGGGGAAGACGGGCACCACCAACGAGCAAGTAGACGCATGGTTCGCGGGTTTCCAAAAACATCTCGTGGCGGTCGCGTGGATAGGTTTCGATACGCCGCACACCCTTGGTGACAATGAGACCGGGGCGGTCGCGGCCTTGCCGATCTGGATGGCGTACATGGCAGTCGCATTGAAGGGGTTGCCAGAAGATCCGCTGCTGCCACCAGGCGGGGTGGTGGCAGTACCCATCGATCCGGCAACGGGATTGCATGATTCCGGCGCAGCAGGGGCGATGATCGAGTACTTTTATCAGGAAAACATGCCCGCGGAACAAGATGGATCGGGCGAATTGACCGCGCCCGCAGGCAAACCGGCCGAGCAGGCAAAAGACCAGTTGTACTGAGCTCTTCGCGCGCGAACTTCGAGATTGTCATCCATGGCTCGTGACGGGAATTCTCAGCGCCAGACGCGCGATCAGATTGCTTACCTGGCGGCACGACTCATGGCGGAAGATGGCATCGAGGACATCGGGATGGCCAAGCGTAAAGCCGCCCGACAACTGGGTGCGAGCGACCATCGAATCTTGCCCGCCAATGAACAAGTAGAGCAGGCGCTTTCTAGCTATCGGGCTCTATACCAGGCGGACGAGCAGCGCGATCGACTCCAGGGTCTGCGCCAACTTGCGCTCGACATGATGCAAACACTGGCGAAATTTAATCCGCACTTGTCCGGTTCCGTACTGAGCGGTCGCGCTGGGCGCTACGCGCAAATAGAGATCGACTTGTTTACCGATTTTCCCAAGGAGCTCGAGTACCTTTTGGTCGACCGCGGTCTGCCATTTCGCGGCCGCGAGCGCCGTGTCTACACGAGCGAGGGCGCACGCAGCGTGCCTAATTTCCTGATCGAAACAGAACCAGTGGACTACAGCATCAGCGTATTCCGCTGTCATGATCTACGCAGCGTCTTGCGATCAACTCCTGAGGGCAGGCCGATTGAGCGGATTCGACCGGAACAACTGCGAGCGCAATTGCTGGAACATCGATCAAACGGCTAAAGCCGCCTTCCCATCTGCCGAAATTTCGATCTATGCGCCCAAGTTTTTCACTGATGGATGATGAAAGGTTTCATGTGCGCGCGCGCCTGGAAGTCATTCAAATCCTGCGTTCTATTGCCGAGTCGGGGGCCATCGTTTCCGCGTATGCGGGCCAAGGTCCCGATTTTGCCCTCACCACCTTGCTGGCGGTCGATGCCGATGCGCGACAGGTTCTGTTCGAGCTGGGCCAGGACGAAAGCGTGAATCGCAAACTGCTGGCGAGCGACCAGGTGTTGTGTGTCAGCACTTGCGACCGCGTCAAAGTCCAGTTTTACGCCGACCACCTGGAGCGGCGCGAATTCAATGGTCGCCCGGCGTTCTTCGCGCCACTTCCTACCTGGGTCATGAAGCTGCAGCGACGCGAATACTTTCGCGTCGTCACGCCGATGGCCAGCCCTTTGATGTGTCAGTTTGTTCAAATCGGCCCGAACGTGGCGTTGCCGGTTCACGATATTGGCTTGGGTGGGCTGTGCCTCAATGGCAGCCGTGCGGACCTCATTCTGGAGGTCGGCACGACTTATCCTGGATGCCGAATGGATTTACCCGATTTCGGAACCATGTTCGTAGACGTCGAGGTGCGTAACTTCCACGACCTACTGCTCAAAAATGGATCGCACAGCCGCCGCACCGGCTTGAACTTTCTGCGACAGACGGGCACGGCGCAAAATCAGTTGCAACGCTACGTCTCGAAATTGGAGCGTGACCGTCACTTGCGCGACGCCAACTGACGCACTCTGCATCCAAAACCACGGGGCGTGTCTTTCAGAACATCAACGATCTTCTTTGAGCCAGCTTGCCGCATCGAGTGCATAGTAGGTGAGAATTGCGTCGGCGCCCGCACGCTTGAAGCAAAGTAATGTTTCCAGCGCGCACTTTTTCTCGTCGATCCAGCCATTCTGCCCGGCCGCTTTCAACATCGCGAACTCGCCGCTCACTTGGTAAACGAAAGTGGGTGCTCGAAATTCGTCTTTCACACGGCGGATCACATCCAAGTAAGGCAGGCCCGGTTTCACCATCACCATGTCCGCACCCTCTTCCAGATCGAGCCCGACTTCCCACAGGGCCTCATCCCCGTTTGCCGGATCGAGTTGATAGTTGTACTTGTTACTCTTGCCCAAGTTGGAGGACGAGCCAACTGCATCGCGAAACGGTCCGTAGAAGGACGAGGCAAATTTGGCTGAGTAAGCAAGAATTCTTGTGTAGATCAATCCTTGTGCGTCAAACGCCGCACGCAATGCGCCGATGCGTCCGTCCATCATGTCCGAAGGCGCGACAATGTCCACGCCTGCCTGTGCATGCGACAGCGCTTGCTTCACCAAAACCTGGATGGTCTCGTCGTTGAGGACATAGCCTGCCTCATCAATCAGCCCGTCTTGTCCGTGAATCGTGTACGGATCAAGCGCAACATCGGTAATCACGCCAAGTTCCGGGAAGCGTTGCTTGAGCGCCTTGACGGCGCGCGGCGCCAACCCGGCCGCGTTGTAGGCTTCGGCCGCGTCCAGCGATTTCTTGCTCTGATCGACGACCGGGAACAGCGCCAGCGCGGGAACGCCCAGCTTCACGCAGCGCTCCGCCACCAACAACAATCGATCAACGGTCAGGCGTTCGACCCCAGGCATCGAAGCCACTGCTTCGCTTCGGTTGCTTCCTTCAATCACGAATACCGGATAGATAAAATCCGCCGCGCTGAGCGTATTCTCTCGCACCAAATCCCGCGAAAAAGCGTCGCGTCGCAAACGACGCATCCGCCGTTGTGGATACTTACCTAAAACGTGCATGGACTTTCTCCAGTCGAAGTCAATCAAATTCTGGCCACTTTGCTGCGGCACGGAACTAAACCGCGCGCAGGCTATCTGAGGGGATAGACAGCAATGTCTCCCGCTCGCCCTCCCTGAGCGGGTGCCTTCTCAAAAGAGGCTGCTTCAGCCCCGGTCTGACTCCCCTTCGGCCGGGGCTTCTTTTTGAACCTCAGGCATAGTATCGGTCGCTACGCTGGGTTGCGCGAGCCACCGATAGACGATTGATCGCGCCTCTTCCACGCCTGCACCGGTGCTACTGGAGAAAAGCTGGACGCTACAGCGCGGATAGTCTGTTCGCAATCTTCCCTCCACCTCACGTAACTTGACCGTCGACTGTTGCTTGGTGAGCTTGTCCGACTTGGTCATCAGCAAGTGAACCGGTTGGTCGCGCGCGCTGAACCAATCCAGCATGCGCGCGTCGAGCGCGGTCAAGGGATGGCGCGCGTCCATCACCAACACCAAACCACGCAACACCTGCCGGCGCTGCAAATAAGTGCTGAGCAGTTCGCGCCAATGATCACGCATCGGCCCCGGCACCTGCGCGTAACCATATCCCGGCAGGTCCACTATAAAGCACGCATCACCCATGCCGAAATAGTTGATGTGCCGGGTGCGCCCCGGTGTTTTACTGACGATGGCCAGACCGCGCCGCTCCACCAACGCGTTGAGCGCGCTCGATTTGCCCGCGTTGGAGCGGCCGGCGAAAGCGACTTCCGCGATCGATTCGATCGGCAAATCGTGCATCGCGTCCGCGCTCTTCACAAACACCGCGTGGCGAAACCAGTTACGTTCCACGCTTTGCGCGTGCGCGGTCGAATTGGTTAACCTCATCGACGCAGACACAGGTCAGACCCTCGATCCTGTTGCAGTACAATGCGCGCGTTTCGCGTGCCGGCGAAGCGGGCGAGATCCGCGCTGCGGCTGAGTAATTTGCCAGGAAGTAATATGTCAGGAAGTAATCTGTCAGGAGAAATCATGAAGTGCATTCTGATCGTCGCGGTTCTCGGAGTCTGGTTCGCTGATGCACTCGCTGCCGGCGAGCCGGCGCGGCCGACCGCAACGCAAATCTGCGCCGCCTGCCACGGCGCGGATGGCAACAGCCCACTGCCAGCGAATCCCCATTTGGCCGGGCAGCACGCAGCTTATCTTGCAAAGCAGATCACCGAATTTAAGTCAGGGAAGCGTAACAATCCAATTATGGCCGGTATGGTGGCCAATCTCTCTAGTGACGATGTGACCAGTCTTGCCGCGCATTACGCGGGTCAAAAGCCGGCCGCCGGAGCCGCG
The DNA here is from genome assembly GCA_043751985.1 of Betaproteobacteria bacterium. GTDB lineage: Bacteria > Pseudomonadota > Gammaproteobacteria > Burkholderiales > JAYUZG01 > JAYUZG01. The sequence goes on along the minus strand of JAYUZG010000100.1, from coordinate 25,132 downwards.
CACGACAAAGATCAAGCGGCACTTGGGCAGAAAATATATCGCGGCGGGATTCCCGAAAAAGGTGTCCCAGCGTGCGGCGCTTGCCATTTCCCGAATGGTGCGGGCATGCCTGCGTTCTATCCACGCCTGTCTGGTCAGCATGCGGACTACACGTCAGCACAACTGAAAACATTTCGCAGCGGCGATCGTGTCAACGACGAGAATGGCGTAATGCGAGCGATTGCCGCACGCTTGAGCGATCGCGAAATTGGTCAATTGGCGGAGTATATCGCCGGTCTTCATTGAGTCGTCAGGCCGCGGAGCGCTTGAAGGCCTGCGCCGCCGCCGCCAGCGTGGCATCGACGTCCTGTTCGGTGTGCGCACTGGAGACGAAGCCCGCTTCATACGCCGAGGGCGCGAGATATACGCCCTGCTGCAACATGGCGTGGAAGAAGCGATTAAATGCCTCCTTATCGCAGCGCATGACCTCGGCGAAAGAAGTCGGAGGTTCAGCGCGAAAATACACGCCGAACATGCCGCCAACCGATTGCGCGGAAAACGCAATCCCCGCTTGGCTCGCGGCGTCACTCAGCCCAGTGCATAAGCGCCGCGTGGTGGCGCCCAGCCGCTCATAAAAACCGGCTTGTTGAATCTGTTCCAGCGTAGCCAGACCGGCTGCGACGGCAACCGGATTTCCGGACAACGTCCCCGCTTGATACACCGGGCCCAAGGGTGCGATGCACTGCATGATGTCGCGGCGGCCACCGAACGCGCCGACTGGCATGCCACCCCCTATCACTTTTCCCAGCGTGGTCAGATCAGGGGTGATGCCAAACAGTCCTTGCGCGCAACCGAGCCCCACTCGGAAACCGGTCATCACCTCATCGAAAATCAACACCGCACCGTGGCGTGTACACAGGTCACGCATGGCACGCAGGAACTCGGGGTGCGGCCGCACCAAGTTCATGTTGCCAGCCACCGGTTCGACGATCACGCAGGCGATGTCCTTCCCGCTCTTGGCGAAAACCTCCTCAAGCTGCGCGGTATTGTTGTAATCGAGGACCAGCGTCTGCGCTGTCACCGGTGCGGGCACACCGGCGGAACTGGGCTGGCCAAAAGTGAGCGCACCCGATCCGGCTTTGACCAGTAACGCGTCCGCGTGACCGTGATAGCAGCCCTCGAATTTGACGATGACGTTGCGTTGGGTGAAGCCACGCGCCAAGCGGATGGCACTCATCGTCGCTTCGGTGCCTGAGCTCACCAGCCGCAGCATTTCCATCGACGGCAACAGACGCGACAACCACTGCGCCATGGTCAGCTCTGCTTCGGTGGGCGCACCGAAGCTCAGGCCCAGCGCAGCGGCGCGCTGTACCGCCTCGATTACTTTCGGATGCGCGTGGCCCAACACCAGCGGACCCCAGGAACCCAAATAGTCGATATAGGATTTTCCATCCGCGTCCCACACCCGCGCGCCTGCGCCACGACCGATGAAGATCGGCGTGCCGCCGACCGATCGAAACGCGCGCACCGGCGAATTCACCCCGCCGGGGATTAACTTTTGCGACTGATCAAACAACGCTGTGTTCTTTGAATGCATTTATTACCTTCCTGCGTTCGCTCGCAAATCATGCGCGTGATCAAACAACCCGCACAATGCGCGTGCCGCTTCCTCAATTGAAGACTGCGCAAACAGCGCGCTGATCACTGCCACTGCGTCAGCGCCCGCTGCGATGATCGCCGGCGCATTGGCCAGCTTGATTCCACCGATCGCCACGACGGGAACCGACACTTCGCGCTTTGCTTGCTCGAACAAAGCGAGCGGCGCGCGCACCGCATCCGGCTTAATCGTCGACACAAACACACTGCCAAATGCCACATAGTCGGCGCCTCTCGTGGCCGCACTGCGAGCCCGCGCGAGCTCGTTGTAGCACGACACTCCGATGATCTTGCCGGCGCCGAGTCGCCGTCGCGCGTCGTCGAACGAGCCATCGTCGCGCCCAAGATGCACTCCGTCGGCGTTGACCTGCCGCGCCAATTCAGCGTCGTCATTGACGATGAACAGCGCACCGTAACGCCGCGACAAGTCAAGCAGCATTTTTGCCTGCCGGGCACGCCGCTCCCCTGACACCGTCTTGTTCCGATATTGCAAAACGTGAACGCCGCCGCGCAGCGCGGCTTCGACCCTGCGCGCCAAAAGGTCATCATCACCACAATCCGGTGTGATGGCATAGACACCACTAATCGATGGCCGCTGCATCATCATCGCGCGCCCAAAACAAGCGATCCGGAATAAGCTGCCCCATCCCCGCGCGATAGGCGCCGTGCAAGCTCTGCCAAGTGAATTCCTGCGCGTCGCGTACCGCGTCCTGCACGTCGATGCCATTGGCCAGCGCCGCCGCCAACGCGGAGGCCATGGTACAACCAGAACCGTGATAGCTCCCGGGCAAACGTTCCCACGCATCGCTGCGGATGACACCGGACTGGTCGTACAGCGTGTTGATCACTTGCTGCGTATTCTCATGCGTCCCGGTGATCAGTACATAGTCGCAGCCGAGTTCTACCAGCCGCCGCGCGCACTGCGCGAGGCTGGCGTCGGCATCGTCTTCGTTCTCGTCGAACGCCAGACGACGCGCCTCAAGACTGTTGGGCGTCAGCACGGTGGTCTGCGGAAGCAGCAATTCGCGGAGAGCTTCAATCACATTCTCGCCAACCAGCGGATCGCCGCGTCCTGAGCTGAGCACGGGATCCAGAATCAAGGGAATATCCGGATAATCCGAGACAATTTCCGCGACCGCAGCGACGATCTCCACGCTGGGTAGCAATCCGATCTTGAACACGGACACGTGCGCGTCTTCGAGCACGCGCCGCGCCTGATCCGTCACCCATTCCGCGTCGAGGCACAGCACGTCTTCGACGCCGGCGCTGTCTTGCACCGTGATGGCGGTTACCGCCGACAGAGCATGACAACCCATACTGCTGATCGTCAGGATATCCGCTTGCAACCCGGCGCCACCGCTTGGATCGGTGGCGGAAAACGTCAACACGATCGGTGGGGTGTCAGACACGAGACCTTATTTGCGCGCGAGGGAAACGAATTAGAATTCGAATTCTAGCCGAATTAACCCAAACAACATGGCCTCGAGTGACAACAGCAAATGAAAACATATATGTGCGTGATCTGCGGCTTCATCTACGACGAAGCGGCGGGCATTCCGCAAGAAGGTATCGCGCCCGGGACGCGCTGGGAAGATGTTCCGATGAACTGGGTGTGCCCCGAGTGCGGCGCGCGCAAGGAAGACTTCGAACTGGTGGAAATCTGAAATATGAGAATCTTGCATACCATGTTGCGCGTAGGTGATTTGGATCGCTCGCTGGAGTTTTACACCAAGGTGCTCGGCATGCGCCTGCTGCGCAAGAGCGATTATCCGGACGGTAAGTTCACCCTGGCCTTCGTCGGTTACGCCGACGAATCCGCAAGCGCGGTGCTGGAACTTACGCACAACTGGGGCGTGCCGAAGTACCAGCTTGGCAATGCCTACGGGCACATTGCGATCGAGGTCAAGGATGCCTATGCGGCATGCGATGAAGTACGCGCGCGCGGCGGCAAAGTCACGCGCGAAGCCGGGCCGATGAAACACGGCAGCACCGTCATTGCGTTTGTGGAAGACCCGGACGGATACAAGATCGAGTTCATCCAGCGTTAACGCTTTTATTGCGCGGCGGCGGATTGACGTTGCTCGGTCAAACAATTTGCTAACCGGACGAAAGCCTCGACGCCGAGCATTTCGGCGCGGGCGCCGGCGTCGATATCCAGCGCGATGATCTCGCGCTCGGACAGCAGCGTGCGCAGCGCGTTGCGCAGCGTCTTGCGGCGCTGACCAAAAGCCGCGCTGACCACTTCGGCGAAATCCGCTTCGCTGCGCGCTTGCCAGGGAAGCGCGGCGTGCGGCAGCAGCCGCACCACGGCGGATTGCACTTGCGGCGCTGGCTCGAACGATTCCGCGGCGACCGTAAACAGACTGTGCATTTGCCAGCGGTATTGCAGCATCACGCTGAGCCGGCCGAATACTTTGCTCCCTGGCGCGGCAGTCATCCGATCGACCACTTCTTTTTGCAACATGAAGTGCGCATCGCGCACGCGTTCGGCGAAACGCGACAGGTGAAACAACAAGGGAGTCGAAATATTGTAGGGAAGATTGCCGACGATTCTGAGTTGGTCGCCCAATTTGGAAAAATCCAAGTCGAGCACGTCCGCTTCGTGAATGCGCAAGGCCGGAAACTGTTGATATAAGCGCCGCACCAGATCGCGATCAATCTCGATCAACTGCAGATCATCTACGACTCGTGACAGAGGAATGGTCAGCGCGCCCAGCCCGGGACCGATTTCCACCAGGTGATCGGCGGGTGCCGGCGCGATGGCCGCGACGATGCGCGCGATGACCGCCGGGTCATGCAGGAAATTCTGACCAAACCGTTTGCGTGCCGCGTGTCCGTTCACTCAAGCTGTGCCGCCGCGTGATCGCGCACGCGGCATTGCGCGCGCCGCGCCATATGCACGGCGAGATCGATCGCTTCGAGCAAGCTGCGCGGATCCGCTTGGCCGCTGCCGGCGAGATCCACCGCGGTGCCGTGATCAACCGAGGTGCGAATGATCGGCAATCCTAAAGTGACGTTCACGCCTTTGCCGAAACTTGCATACTTCAAGACGGCGAGTCCTTGATCGTGATACATCGCCAGCACGCAGTCCGCTTGCTCCAGATACTTGGGTTGAAACAAGGTGTCGGCGGGCAGCGGCCCGGTAAGGCGCAATCCTTCTTGCCGCAATTTTTGCAGCACCGGTTCGATCACCTCAATTTCTTCGCGCCCCAGGTGGCCCGATTCGCCCGCGTGCGGATTCAGTCCCGACACCAGAATGCGCGGCATCTCGAGCGCGAAGCGCACTCGCAGATCGTGATCAAGAATTCGCAGCGTGCGCTCAAGGCTGCTTTGGGTCAGCGCGGCTGCGACCGCGCGTAACGGCAAGTGCGTCGTCGCCAGCGCTACGCGCATCCCGCCTCCGCTCAACATCATCACCACCTGGTCACAGCCGGTGCGGCTGGCGAGGTACTCGGTGTGACCGGTGAAGGGGAATCCCGCGGCGCAAATTATGCCCTTGTGCACCGGCGCCGTTACCATGGCGTGATAACGCCCGCTGCGGCAACCCTCGAGCGCGTGGTCCAGGGTGGCGAGCACATAGGCGCTGTTTGCTTGGTCGAGGATTCCCGGTTTGGATGGCCGCGCCAGCGGCACGTGCATCACTTCGATTGAGTCAGTCCGCTCGGCCGTTTGCGCATCCGCGCCGGCGGCGCGAAAACGCCGCGCCATCCCAAGCTGGCGGGCGCGCTGCTCCAGCAAGCCTAGATCAGCGACAACAATTAATCTCGCCGCCGCAACCTTACCCGCCAGCAGGAGGACCAGGTCCGGTCCGATGCCGGCTGGTTCGCCCGCCGTCACCGCGATGACCGGCGTGAACGCCGGCTCAGAGTGACAAACGCTCACCGTTCTTCGAGGCGGTTTTCCACGTAGGCCTTGTCACGCAATACGCGCACCCATTCTTCGAATGCGTCGTCCACTTTGCGCGAACGAATAGCCTGCGCCGCGATTGCGCGTTGCCGCTCCTTGGACATATCTTCAGTTTTGCGTTCGCTCACCAGAATCAAATGCAGGCCGAAGGGCGTACGCGTCGGCTCGCTCACTTTGTCGATCGCCAGCGCATCCATCGCTCGCTCGAATTCCGGCACCGTTTCGCCCGGCGCGATCCACCCCAAGTCCCCGCCCTTGGCGGCCGTCGCATCTTCCGAGTGCAGGCGGGCGAGTTCGCCAAAACTCACACCGTGCTCAACGCGATCTTTCAGATCGAGCAGCTTGCGTTTGGCATCGGCCTCCGACACCACTTCCGAGAGCTTCACCAAGATATGTTTCACGCGCGACCGCTGCACCAGAATGGGCGCCTGATTACCACGCTTATCCAGCAATTTAAGGATATGAAATCCGTTCGGGCTGCGCACGATCGCGCTGACTTCTCCCAAGCGCATATTCTTCACAGTGTCAGCGAACAACTCCGGGAGTTTGGCCAGCGGGCGCCAACCGAGCGACCCTCCGTCCAGAGCATTCGGCGCATCCGATACCGCGGCGGAAATCTGGCGGAAGTCCGCGCCACGCTTGATGTCGGCAAGGGCCTTCTCCGCCGCGGCGCGCTTCAGGCGAAGCTGCTCCGGCGTCGCTTTCTCAGGCACCAGAAACAAGATGTGCCCAAGGTTGTATTCATCGTTTCGATCGCCCAGGCTGGCTTGGTTTTTCAAGTAGGCATCGATTTCGGCATCGGAGATGACAATCTTCGCGTCTACGTCGCGCTCGCGCAGGCGGGTCATTACGATCTCCGCCCGAATATCTTCGCGCACTTTGGCGAACTCGCCACCTTCTTTATCCGCCTGCTGTCGAAACTGCTCGACACTCATGCGGTTGTCCTGCGCAATGCGTTCGATGGTGCGCTCAAGCTGCGTATCGTCAACCTTGAGTCCGGATTCCTTTGCCGTCTGCAACAGGATTCGCTGATTGATCAGCCGCTCCAACAATTGCTTTTCGAGTTGCTCCGCGGACGGCATCGGCGTGCCCTGGCGTTTGAGTTGCCGCACCGCCACTTGCATTTGTTCGTCGAGTTCCTGGCGCGTCACCACTTCGTCGTTGATGATCGCGACAATCCGGTCCAGCAACACTGTCTCGCCGGCGCGCGCGGGCCACACCAGCGCGAATAGCGCACAACTCAGCAGCAGCCCAAAGCGACCAATATGCATACGAAGAGAACCGGGATATACACTCATGGCGTGACCGGAAGTGGTTTTGCTGGCGCGGAAGGATCGTTGGTTTTGGTATAGCCGATTACACTCTGCCGCAGCAAATCCAGGGGGCTGGAGCCAATGCGCGAAATGCCGTTCAGCTCTAACTGCAGAAACACCGCGTTCACTGTTTCCTGGGTGGTCGACGCAAACCGATGCGCCACCATTCGAAACGCCCAGCAGCCGCCATTGTACTCAAGCCCGGCCAAGGTCTCCACCGTGCTCCGGTCGCGCAGCGAATAATTCCAGCGTGCCAGCCCGCTCAGGCGACTGGTGATGGGCCACTGAGTGGAGGCGTCCACTTGCTCCAATGAGTTGCGCACCAGGCGGTAGCTGAGATTGAACACCTTGCCAAAATCCGCTTGATTGCGCAGCACCACGCTGGAACGTTGAAAATGATCCTGAGTCGCGTCGTATTGCAGCCCGATATCGGCGGACCAAGTGCCGCCAATTTTCCCGCTCAGCGCGGCCAGGATGTCGGACTTGCTTGCCTCGCGTGGCTGCGCGTCCAGTGTCACTTGCTGGTCGGCGAAATAGAAACGCTGTCCCAATAAAAAGCGCAGACTCTCCGCGCCGGTTTCGGCATCCAGCAAGCGGCTGGATAGGGCTGCGGTCAGTTGATTGGCGTCATTGACGCGATCGCCGCCGGTAAACTGGTTCTCGGTAAACATCTGCGCGAAATTGAAATCGGCGAGCCCGCTGTCGAAATTCGGCAATTGATTCTGCTGCCGAAACGGGACATAGACGTAATAGAGCCGCGGTTCGAGGGTCTGGATCGCGGCGCGACCAAACAGCGTCGCTTCTCGCTCGAAGGTGACGCCACTGTCCACGCTGTAGATCGGCACTTCGCGCACCTCATTCGGCCTGGACCGATCGTCGAAGCTGTAACGCGTGTAGTGATAGCTAAACTTGGGCGCGATATGAAAGTACGATGACTGAAGCGGAACGCTGACGCTGGGATAGAGAATCTGGCGCCGCGCGTTAACCAGCGTGGGATGTTCAAGCTGAACCCACTCCCCCGAAAAGCCGAGATCCAGCCCGTATACCCCCGTCCGATCGGCGTTCATGGTGAGTTGCGGCACGCGTGCGTACGGAGGGACAATCGGCGCCAGCGGATCCTGCAAAGTCTGGAACCGCTGTGTGCGCAGTGCGGTACTCCACCATCCGCCACTGTAGCTGAGCGTGGCTTCGCGCGGCAGGTTGGTCTGCGAGGTGATCGCTATCTTCTCCGACAGATCGGTGAAGTAGGCATCGTCCGAGGCCTTTTGTGCATTGAGCGCGGCGGAAAACCCATGACCGAGATCCTGGCTGTGCTGCCAGGCAATGGCGTAGCGATCCGTTTGCGTCACACGGTCATTGCTCAGATATTCGCCGCGCAGCTCGCCGCTGTCCTTCGCGTCGAGATAGCGCACCTCGTTGTCCAGCAGAATCCCGCGCTTGGACAGAAAGCGCGGCGCAATGGTCGCGTCACGGTTGGGCGCGATATTCCAGTAAAAAGGCAGGGTGACTTCGAAACCGCTGCGCCCGGTGGTGCCGATTGAAGGCGGTAACAAACCCGACTTGCGCCCGGATAAAGAAAAATCAATGTAGGGGGAGTAGAGCAAGGGCACGCCCTGGAACACCACGGTCGCGTGGCGCGCCACGCCGACGTCGCGCGTGCGGTCCAGATCCAGCGAGTCGGCGCGTATCACCCAATCGTCCGCCCCCACTTCGCAACTGGTGTAGGTGCCTTCTTCAATATGCAGGTGCTGCTTGCCTTCTATCCGCATGGTCGTCGCCTGACCTCGTGCATTGCGCGGCGACAGCTTATAGGTCGGATGGTCAATGACGCCGCGGTCTTCCGCGAGGTTCAGATAAATTTGCTCGCCGGTCATCGTGTCGCCCGCTTTCAGATAACGCACGCCGCCGGTGCCGACCAGCCAGTTGTTCTCCACCGAGTAGTAGAGATCATCGGCAAAGATCTGCTCTGCATATTTACGCAGCACCACCTTGCCCGTCGCCTGAATGTCGCGGCCGACTCTGCCCTCAAGCCGTTCCGCTTCAAAGAATAACGGTGTGGTTCGTGGGTCCGCCGGCAGCGTAAGCAGGGAAGAGTCCGCCTTCAGCTTCAGCCCAGGTTCCTGCGCCGTCGCAGTCGTCGCAGCCTGGGCGAGGACGAAGGCGAGCGCGGGAAGAAGGAGAGATCGATGCATCGGGTCAATGAAGTGAGGGTGCTAAAATCGCACAATTCGACTGACTAGGCAATGCCACATCCTTGAATCGTGACGAGCAACTGACTGCCTGGGTCAGCGAGCAGGTACCAAATTGGGCGGGGCAAATGGAGCCCGCCTCCGCGGATGCCAGCTTTCGGCGCTATTTTCGCATTCGCCGCGAACAACGAACCTGGATCGTGATGGACGCGCCGCCGCCGCAAGAGGATTGCCGGCCGTTTGCGCAGGTTGCGTCATTGATGCGGGAAGCCGGGCTGCACGTTCCGGATATTCATGCGCAGGATTTTCAGCGTGGCTTCTTGTTGCTGTCCGACCTGGGCAGCACGACTTATCTGGACGTCATCAACCAGGCCAACGCGGGAGAATTGTTCGACGCGGCGAGCGACGCGTTGATTCGCTGGCAGCTCGCCAGCCGCGAACAGGTGTTGCCACCCTACGACGAGGCCTTGCTGCGGCGAGAGCTCGATTTATTCCCCGATTGGTATATCCATCGCCACCTGCAACGTCCATTAGACGCGGCGCAGCGATCGGTACTCGATTCGAGTTTCGACAAGATCATCCGTCGCAATGTGTCGCAGCCTTGCGTGTTTGTCCATCGCGACTACATGCCGCGCAATCTGATGCTGAGCGATCCCAATCCCGGCGTACTGGACTTCCAGGACGCGGTGTATGGTCCGATTACCTACGACGTGGCATCGCTGTTCAAGGACGCCTTCATCTCCTGGCCGGAACCGGCGATCCTGGATTGGACTATTCGCTACTGGGAAAAGGCCAAACGTGCGCAACTCCCGGTGGACGCCGATTTCGGCGTGTTCTATCGCGATCTGGAATGGATGGGCCTGCAGCGTCACTTGAAAGTGCTGGGCATTTTTGCGCGCATTCATTATCGCGACGCTAAGCCGCGCTATCTCACCGACGCGGCGCGCTTTGTTGGTTACGTGCGCGCGGTGTGCCGTCGCTACAGCGATTTATTCCCGCTGCTGCGTCTGCTCGACCAACTGGCTATCGTTGACGCTGAACCCAGTCGCGCATGAAAGCCATGATACTGGCCGCGGGACGCGGCACTCGCATGGGTGCGATCACCGATCAGGTTCCGAAACCGCTGCTATCGGCGGCCGGCAAACCGCTCATCGTCCGGCACCTGGAGAAACTTGCGGCGGCCGGCTTACGCGACGTGATTGTCAATCTCGCGCATTTGGGTGAGCAGATCGAGGAAGCGCTGGGTACCGGTGATCGCTACGGCGTGTCCATTCAGTACTCACGCGAAGCCACTGCGCTCGAAACCGCGGGCGGCGTTGCCTGGGCGCTGCCCCTGCTCGGGGCAGCGCCGTTTGCCTTGATCAACGCCGATATGTTCATTGACTTCGACTACGCCGAATTGCCGCGGCGTCAACTTTCCGAGAGCACGCGCGCGCATCTCGTGATGGTGGCCAATCCGCCCCATCACGTGCACGGCGATTTTGGTCTGGAGCAAGGGCAAGTGCGCAACGCTGCCGCACCGCTTCTGACTTACTGCGGATTGGGCATTTATCGTCCGCAGTTGTTCCACGGCGTTACGCGCGGTGAAAAAGTTCCGCTCGCGCCCTTATTGCGGCAAGCGATAGCCGAGCGACAAGTCCGCGGTGAACGACACGCCGGCTACTGGATCGATGCCGGGACTCCGCAACGACTGACGCAATTGGACGATTACCTGAAAGCGCGCGCTTTATAATCGATGCACAGTCGGCGCCGTCCGGCCTCTGGAGTATCCACGATGATCGACGCCTCCATCTATGCACGCCGCCGCGCGACCTTGCTGTCGCGCATGCAGACCGGTGTCGCGGTAATTCGCACCGCACCGGAGCAAGTGCGTAATCGAGATGCGCACTATCCGTATCGCTTCGACAGCTATTTTCATTATCTCAGCGCGTTTCCGGAGCCCGAGGCGGTGCTGGTACTGGTGGCCGGAGTCGAAACTAAAGCGATTTTGTTCTGCCGTGATAAGAACGAAGAGCGGGAAGTTTGGGATGGCTTCCGTTACGGGCCCGCCGCCGCACGCGAAATATTTGCGGTGGACGAAGCCTATGCCATCGGCAATCTCGATGAACAACTGGTTAAGCTGCTCGCCAATCAAGCCACGCTGTTCTGCGATCTGGGTTCCGATCCCCTATGGGACGCGCGTGTTTTTTCCTGGATCAATGCCGTCAAGACGCAGGCGCGCAGTGGAGTCTCGGCGCCCGCCCACCTCATCGACGTGCGCACCTTGCTGGATCGCATGCGCGTCGTGAAAGATGAAGCTGAGCTCACCACCATGCGCCGTGCCGCGCAAATTTCATCGGACGCGCATCGCCGCGCCATGCAGTTCGCGCGGCCCGGGCGCCATGAGTATGAAGTCGAGGCCGAGTTGTTGCACGAGTTCCGCAGCCGCGGCGCGCAAGCGCCCGCGTATACCTCGATCGTCGCCGGTGGCGCGAACGCCTGTGTGCTGCATTACGTACAAAACGACGCCGAGTTGAAAAGCGGCGACCTGTTGCTGATCGACGCGGGGTGCGAACTCGATGGCTATGCCTCCGATATCACGCGCACGTTTCCGGTGAATGGAAAATACAGCGCAGCGCAGCGGGATATTTACCAATTGGTGCTGGCGGCCCAGAGCGCCGCGATCGCGCAGGTGGCGCCCGGCAAAGAATGGGAAGAGCCGCATCGCGCCGCGGTCAAGGTCCTCGCGCAAGGCATGCTGGATCTGCGCTTTCTCAGCGGCAGCGTCGATGCCGTGATCGAGTCGGGCGCGTACCGCAAGTTCTACATGCATCGCACCGGGCATTGGCTGGGCTTGGATGTGCATGACGCGGGCGACTATAAACATGACGGAGCATGGTGCACACTCGAACCGGGCATGGTGTTGACGGTCGAACCGGGGTGTTATGTGCGACCGGGCGATGACGTTCCGAAAGAATTCTGGAATATCGGAATCCGCATTGAGGATGACGCCGTGGTGACCGCATCCGGTTGCGAAATTTTTACCTCCGCCCCTAAGCTAATTTCCGACATCGAAACGCTGATGCAGCGCTAGATCTGTTGTCATGGCGCGGCATTTCGACGTAGTGATCACCGGCGGCGGGCCGGTTGGGCTGGCGGCCGTGTGCGCACTTGAACACAGTGGCAGGCGCACCTTGCTGATCGAGCCGCCGTTGTCCGCGGCCACGGACCCGCGCGCGATCGCCATCTCGTACGGCAGCCGCTTGCTGCTGGAGCGGCTGGGTGCCTGGTCGGCGCTCCACTCCATTTCGCCGATCACGCACGTTCACGTTTCGCAGCGTGGCGGCTTCGGGCGCGCGTTACTGAGTGCGGAAGAAAACCAGCTGCCCGCGCTGGGATACGTTGCTCGCTACGACGAACTGCATCGATCGCTGGCGAACGCTGCGTCCAAGCTGACCTCAGGTTGGCTCCAGCGCGAACAGGGTTGGCGTCTGACCCGTGTCGAGTCGCAGCGTGACCACGTGTCGATAGGCTGCGACGGCGGCGACATAACGGCTGGACTCTTGATCGTGGCTGACGGCGGCGCCACGCGCCAGCGGTTATCTGGCGCGACAGTCGATGAGATCGATTTTGATCAAGCGGCGCTGGTGGCATCGGTGCGTGCGCGGCACCTGCCGCCAGGTCTGGCGTTTGAACGCTTTGCGCCGGAAGGTCCGATTGCGCTGCTACCGTTTGAAGACCGCATGGCGCTGGTATGGTCCACGGCGCCATCGCGTGCGCAAGCGCTGCTGGCGCTGCCGGAGCCGGAGTTTCTCGCACAACTGCACGATCATTTCGGCGACCGGCTTGGGCGATTCACGCAGGTGCGCGGGCGCGCCGTGTTCCCTCTGACTCGACGCGCCGTGTCGCTGCAATCCACGCGCGTGGTCCTCATTGGAAACGCCGCGCAAACTTTGCATCCGGTCGCCGGTCAAGGATTCAATCTCGGCCTACGCGATGCTTGGGAATTGGCGCAGATCATCGCGCGCTACCCCGTCAGCACCGGCAGTGTTGCGGAAATCATTCGGCTGTTCGAGCGCCAACGCGCGCGCGATCGCGGTGCGTCGGTCAAGTTTACCGATTCCCTGATTCATCTCTTCTCGAATGATCGCGATGGGCTGCGACTCGCGCGTGGTGCCGGACTCGGCTTACTCGACTTGCTGCCGCCGCTGCGCCGTGCATTTGCGCGGCGCTTAGCGTTCGGAATTCGATCCGGTCAGTAGAAATTTTTCTGCTGTTCTTGGGCTACAATTGCGCTCCGTTTTTTCCCCCGCCCATGAACATCGGACCCCATCAACTGGACAATCGGCTTATCGCGGCCCCCATGGCCGGCGTGACGGATCGTCCGTTTCGTAAGCTGTGCCGAAAGTTTGGCGCGGCCATGGCGGTTTCGGAAATGGTGACCAGCCAAGCGAGTTTGCGCGACTCAAAAAAAACGCGCAGACGCGCCGATCATGAGGGTGAGAGCGCGCCGATTTCTGTGCAGATCGCCGGCGCCGATCCGCAAACCATGGCCGATGCCGCGCGCTACAACGTAGATCGTGGCGCGCAGATCATCGATATCAACATGGGTTGCCCTGCCAAGAAAGTTTGCAATGTGATGGCGGGCTCCGCCTTGCTGCAAGACGAAGCGCTGGTCGGGCGCATTCTGCAAGCCGTGGTGAGCGCGGTGAACGTCCCGGTCACCTTGAAGATTCGCACCGGTGCGAGCGCACCACGCCGCAACGCGCCAGTCATCGCGCGCATCGCCGAGGGTTCAGGCGTGCAGGCGCTGGCGATCCACGGACGCACGCGCGCGTGTATGTTCAACGGTGCGGCCGAATACGACACGATTGCGCAAGTGAAAGCGGCGGTGCGGATTCCGGTGATCGCCAACGGCGACATCACTTCGCCGGAAAAGGCAGCCCAGGTCTTGGCACACACCGGGGTCGATGCGCTGATGATTGGGCGCGCTTGCCTCGGACGCCCCTGGGTTTTTCGCGAGATGACTTATTTTCTTGATCACGGCACTCGCGCGCCGGTGCCAGACGTCGAGGAAATACGCGCGACTCTCATCGCACATCTGCGTGAGCTGCATGCCTTCTATGGCGCGCAGGCGGGCGTGCGCGTGGCGCGTAAACACATCGGCTGGTATGTCAGCGAGCTGTACGGCGCGGGTGAGTTCCGGCAGCACGTCAATTGCTTGGAGCAAGCCGAAGCGCAACTGGAAGCGGTGGGCGAATATTTTGACCGGTTGGCTAGCTTGAATAAAAAAATTTCTTATCGGGAGGCTGGTGCGGCGTGAAGCAAGAAAACGAAATCGCGCACTGCGTACGCCGTGCGCTGGAAAGTTATTTCAAAGACCTGGATGGTGAGAAACCCGGCGCTATTCATGCGATGGTGATGAACTCGGTCGAGCGCCCACTGATCGCCTTCACTCTGGAGCACACGCAAGGTAACCAGACGCGAGCGGCGGAGATTCTTGGCATGAATCGCAACACCTTGCGAAAAAAAATTAACGACTACGGACTCAAGTAGTCGGTCTATAACTTATTGGTAGCCGCCCGCTTGCCGCGGGCGTTTTTGTTTTCGAGTGAAAAGTCCATGACCGTTGCCGCGCAAGCACTGATCAGCGTTTCCGACAAAACTGGCATAGCGGAGCTGGCCCGCGCGCTGGTGCGTAGCGGATTTTCCGTGTTATCGACCGGTGGCACGGCTAAGCTTTTGCAGCAGGCCGGTATCGCGGTCACCGAGATCGCTGACTACACCGGGTTCCCGGAAATGCTCGACGGTCGCGTGAAGACGCTGCATCCAAAGGTGCATGCCGGCATTTTGGCGCGTCGCGACCTGCCCGATCACCTGGCCGCGTTGCGCGACGCGAAGTTGCCGACGATTGATCTGGTGGTGGTCAATCTCTATCCTTTCGCGCAGACGGTGGCCAAGCCCGGGTGTTCGCTGGAGGAGGCGATCGAAAACATCGATATCGGCGGGCCGGCCATGGTGCGTGCCGCTGCCAAGAATTACCGGCATGTCGCGATCGTGACTGATCCGTCGGACTACGCGGCGATCACCGATGAGCTGGAAAAATCGAGCGGTGTTCTGAGCCATGCAACGCGCTTCGCGTTGGCGCAGAAAGCGTTCTCACATACCGCGGCCTACGACAGCGCAATCAGCAATTATTTGACCGCTTGCGACGAGCAAGGCGAGCGGCAGTCGTATCCTGCGCGATTGAATTTGAATTTCGAGAAACTGCAAAGTCTGCGATACGGCGAGAACCCGCATCAAAGCGCGGCGTTTTACCGGGATTTGCAGCCCGCCCCCGGCGCGCTCTCAAATTTCGCGCAATTGCAGGGCAAGGAATTGTCGTACAACAACATCGCCGACGCGGATGCGGCGTGGGAATGCGTCAAGACCTTTGATACGACCGCCTGCGTGATCGTCAAACACGCCAATCCCTGTGGCGTGGCCACCGCACCGACCTGTGTCGAAGCGTACAAGAAGGCTTTTGCGACCGACCCGACTTCCGCGTTCGGCGGCATCATTGCGTTTAATCGTGAACTGGACGAGACCGCCGCGCAAGCGCTGTCGGCGCAGTTTGTCGAGGTGGTGATCGCGCCGCGGGTGTCGGCCGCAGCGCGCAAAGTGCTCGCCGCGAAAGCCAACGCACGGGTACTGGAAGTTCAGTTAGCGGAGGGCGTCAATACGCTGGATCTGAAACGTATCGGCGGCGGCTTGCTGGTGCAGTCGCCTGACTCGCGAAACGTCATGCCACCAGAACTGCGCACCGTGACACGCAACGCGCCCAGTCCGCAGCAGTTAAGCGACCTGTTGTTCGCCTGGCGCGTGGCCAAGTTTGTCAAGTCCAACGCGATCGTTTTCTGCAGTCAAGGTGCGACGCTGGGTGTCGGCGCGGGACAGATGAGCCGGATTGACTCCGCGCGCATGGCGTCGATCAAGGCAGGCAACGCCGGGTTGACGCTGCAAGGATCCGTCGTCGCGTCGGACGCATTCTTTCCGTTTCGCGACGGGCTGGACGTCGTCGCAGCCGCCGGTGCCAAAGCGATCATTCAACCCGGCGGCAGCATGCGCGATGACCAGGTGATAGCCGCGGCTGACGAGCACGGCATCGCGATGGTGTTTACCGGCGTGCGGCATTTTCGTCACTGAGGCTGGGCGTCCACAATGTATATTCTGGTGATCGGCGGCGGCGGGCGAGAACACGCGCTGGCGTGGCGCTTGGCACAGTCACCGCGCGTATCGCGCGTCTACGTCGCGCCCGGCAATGCGGGGACGGCAACCGAAGAGGGCGTGTTCAACGTCGAACTGAGTGCTATTCCCGATCTGCTGACATTCGCGAAAGACAAGGGTGTCGCGCTCACCGTGGTGGGCCCGGAAGCACCGCTCGCGCTCGGCATCGTCGATGCGTTTCGCGCCGCGGGCTTGAGAATTTTTGGGCCGACGCAGGCCGCGGCACAACTGGAAAGTTCAAAAGACTTCGCCAAAAAATTTATGCTGGCGCAGGATATTCCGACCGCGCGTTATCAGACCTTCACCGATGCGTGGGCAGCGCACGCGTATGTCGGCGCGGAAGGCGCGCCGATCGTGATCAAGGCCGACGGGCTGGCCGCCGGCAAAGGCGTGGTGGTGGCGATGGAAGAGTCCGCGGCGCATGCGGCGATCGATCGCATGCTGCTGGATAACGCGATGGGGAGCGCCGGCGCGCGCGTGGTCATCGAGGAACTCATCGAAGGCGAAGAAGCCAGCTTCATCGTTTTGTGCGACGGTCAACATGTCAGCGCGCTCGCGTCGAGCCAGGACCATAAGCGGCTCATGGACAGTGACCGCGGTCCCAACACCGGCGGCATGGGCGCATACTCTCCCGCGCCTGTGCTCACCCCTAAGCTGCACGCGCGCGTGATGCGCGAAGTGATTCAGCCGGTGATGCAAGGCATGGAGCGCCGCGGCACGCCCTACACCGGATTCCTCTACGCCGGATTGATGATCACATCGCTGGGCGAGCTTAAAGTATTGGAGTTCAATTGCCGCATGGGCGACCCGGAAACGCAACCGATCATGATGCGGCTGAAGAGCGATCTGCACACCATGCTCGATCACGCGATCAACGGCACGCTGGATAAACTGGAAGTAGAGTGGGATCGTCGCGTCGCACTCGGCGTTGTGCTCGCGGCGGCGGGTTATCCGGATCAGCCACGCAGCGGCGATGCGATAGCCGGCTTGGGTAAAAATTTCGAAGACGCTCACGTGTTTCACGCCGGCACCAAACTGCTTGACGGAAAGGTGGTCACCAACGGCGGGCGGGTGCTGTGCGTCACCGCACTGGGTGACACGGTGCGAGTCGCGCAGCGGCGCGCCTACGAAGTCGCGCAGCAAATCCAGTTTGCCGGAATGCAGATGCGGCGCGATATCGGCCATCGCGCGATATCGGCCAAGCGCTCAACCCTGTAAGAGATCGTTGATGGATATCGCCGCAGTTAGAGAATTTTTGCAAGGCTTGCAGCAACGTATCGTGGCGCGATTGGAAGCGCTCGACGGGCAAGCGTTTCATCGCGACAACTGGGCGCGGCCGGAAGGCGGCGGTGGCTTGAGTTGCATGTTGGAGGAAGGAAAGGTTTTCGAGCGCGCGGGCGTCGGCTTCTCGCACGTGCTGGGGCAGACCATGCCGCCCTCGGCCACCGTCGCGCGGCCGGAGTTGGCCGGACGTTCGTGGCAGGCGATGGGCGTGTCGCTGGTGCTGCATCCGCGCAATCCTTATGTACCCACCGTGCATATGAACGTACGATTTTTTGTCGCGGAGAAAACCGGCGTCGAAGCGGTCGCCTGGTTCGGCGGCGGCATGGACCTCACTCCGTATTACGGCTTCGACGAGGACGCGGTGCATTTTCACGCGACCTGCAAAGCGGCGCTCGATCCGTTTGGCGCCGCTTTGCATCCGCGCTTCAAGAAGTGGTGCGACGATTATTTTTTTCTGAAGCATCGGCGCGAACCACGCGGCATCGGCGGAATTTTTTTTGACGACTTGAGCGAGCCGGATTTCGCCACGTGTTTCGCCCTTCAGCGCAGTGTCGGCGATCATTTTCTCGAAGCCTATCTGCCGATCACACAACGCCGCGGTGGCATTCCCTACGGCGAACGCGAACGCGACTTCCAGGCGTACCGGCGCGGGCGCTACGTGGAATTCAATCTGGTATTCGACCGCGGCACCTTGTTTGGTCTGCAATCCGGTGGACGCACGGAGTCCATTCTCATGTCGCTGCCACCGGTGGTGAAGTGGCGTTACGATTGGAAACCAGAACCGGGTTCGCCCGAAGCACGGTTGTATTCACATTTTCTGGTGCCGCAACAGTGGGTGTGATTCCGTTTCTCGCTCAACATTCCGTAACGTACACAAGAGCGATTCTTACCGCAGAGGACGCCAAGGACGCGGAGGATATACACCTGCCATCGCGCTGAATCGCCCCATCCTTCATTTCCCTCTGCGTCCTTGGCGTCCTCTGCGGTGAATGATTGAGGGTGTGTTGAAGCGGAATTGGAATGAGTCAGATGCGCCAGACGTGCCGCCTCACACCGCTTCGCCCAGATACGCCTGCCTCACTTGCGCGTTGCTCAGCAATTGCGCCGAGTCCCCCGACAGCACAATCGATCCGCTTTCCATAACGTAGGCGCGCTGGCTCAGTTCGAGCGCCAATTTGGCGTTTTGTTCGACCAGCAAGATGGTGACGCCCTGTTGCGCGATCGCGCGAATCGTTTCGAATATTTTCTCGACCATCAACGGCGCCAAGCCCATGCTCGGCTCATCCAGCAACAACATGCGCGGGTGGCTCATCAGGGCGCGGCCGATCGCCAGCATCTGCTGCTCACCGCCGGACAACGTACCGGCGACTTGCAGTCGCCGGTCGGCCAGCCGCGGAAACAACAGGTAGGTTTTTTCCAGATCGAGTTTCACTGACGCGGTGTCATCTCGCACGTAGGCGCCCATGGCGAGGTTCTCGCGTACCGTGAGGCGGCCGAAAATTCCACGCCCCTCGGGGACCAGCGCGAGACCGCGCCTGACCCGTTGATACGATGGCAGCGCGTGAAGGTCTTCACCGTCGTAAATAATCTTGCCTTCAACTTGTTCCAGCAGACCGCAGATTGCTTTCAAGGTGGTGGTCTTGCCCGCGCCATTGGCGCCGATCAACGCCACCATTTCGCCAGTCGCCACTCGCAGATCGATGCCCTTGATCGCATGGATACCGCCATACGCGACCCTCAGCCCGCGCGCTTCCAGCAAAAGACTCATGGCAGCGCGCCGCCCAGATAGGCCTGGATGACGACGGGATCGCGTTGAATTTGCGCCGGAACGCCTTCCGCGATTTTCTTGCCGTAGTCGAGCACGGCGACGCGATCACACAAGCCCATCACCAGCTTCACGTCGTGCTCGATCAGCAGAATGGTGACCCCGCGCGCGCGAACGCGTTCGAGCAGAACGCGTAACGCCGCCGTCTCCGATGCGTTCATGCCCGCCGCGGGTTCATCCAAGGCCAGTAGAGTGGGTTCGGTCGCCAACGCGCGCGCGATTTCCAGCCGTCGCTGATCGCCATAGGAGAGGTTCTTCGCCAAGGCCTGCATCTGCCGGTCGAGGCCGACGAAGGCGAGCATCTCTTGTGCGCAGCGTCGAATCTCCTGTTCCTCGGTGCGCGTTCGCGCGTCGCGCATCACCGCGCCAAGGGCGCTCGCGTGTGTGCGGAGATGGCGACCGACCATGACGTTTTCGTGCACGCTCATATTCGAAAACAAGCGGATGTTCTGAAACGTGCGCGCGATCCCGCAAAGGGCGATTCGATACGGCGGCATGCCGGTGATCGCCGCGCCGCCGAACAAGAATTCTCCGCGATCGACTGCGATCATTCCGGTCAGCACGTTGAACAACGTGGTCTTGCCCGCGCCATTGGGGCCGATCAAGCCGTAAATTTCGCCCTGGTGAATGGTGAGTGAAACATCGGACAGCGCCTCCAGTCCGCCGAAGCGTTTGCCGATTTGCCTGGCTTCGAGCAAGACAGCCATGACTCACTCGCGCGCTTTTTCGATTGGCGCGAATTCGCGCTTGCGCGTGGTGGACGGCCACAGACCGGCGGGGCGCAGCCGCATCACCAGAATTAGCGCCAGGCCAAAAATCAACATGCGCAAACTCTCGGGGCTGACCATCACGCGTCCCAACAATGATTCCTGGATCGGGATGACGGTAAAGCGCAGCAACTCCGGCAGCGTCGCCAGAATAATCGCGCCGAGCACGACCCCGGCGACATGTCCCATGCCGCCGAGCACCACCATGCACAGCACCGATATCGAGTCGAGCAGACCGAAACTCTCGGGGCTGACGAAACCTTGCAGGCTGGCGAACATTCCACCCGCCACACCGCCGAAACTTGCGCCCATCGCAAACGCCAGCAACTTGATGTTGCGCGTGTGAATACCCATCGCCTGCGCGGCGACCTCGTCTTCGCGAATCGCCACCCAGGCGCGCCCGACGCGCGAGTCCTCAAGGCGCACGCAGACAAAGATCACCAGCAGCACGAAGGCCAGAAATAAATAATAGTGCAGATGCACGCCGGGCACGTCGACGCCAAACAATTCGGCGCTGCGCCCGAAAGATATCCCCGCGACGTTCACCGCATCGACCTTGTTCACGCCTTGCGGTCCGTTGGTGATGTTGATTGGATGATCGAGGTTGTTCAGAAAAATTCGCACGATCTCGCCGAAGCCGAGCGTGACGATCGCCAGGTAATCGCCGCGCAGCCTCAACGTAGGCGCTCCGAGAATCACGCCGAAGAACGCCGCGATCAGCGCGCCCATCGGCAGCAGGAGCCAGAACGGCAAATGCAAACCAAAGTGCGGCGACGCGAGCAAGGCATAGACGTAGGCCCCCACCGCGTAGAACGCGATGTATCCGAGGTCCAGCAGGCCCGCGAAACCGACCACGATGTTGAGGCCGAGCGACAGCGCAACATAGAGCAAGGCCAGATCGAGCACGCGCACCCAGGTGCGGCCGCCGGTCGTTGCTTCAATTACAAAGGGAAGCAGGAGCAGCGCGACGCCGATCAGCAGTACGCCAATGCATACTGCGTGCCGATTCTGCTTCCAGTCATGCAACATCGGTCAGGCCCGCTCCGACACGCGCTCGCCCATGAGACCGGTCGGGCGCAACACCAACACTGCGACCAGCACCAGGAAGGCAAAAACGTCCTGGTAATTGCTGCCGAACACGCCACCGGTGAAGCGGCCGATATAGCCTGCGCCGAGATTCTCGATCAAACCCAGCGCCAGGCCACCTACCAACGCTCCCGCGAGATTGCCGATGCCGCCGAGCACTGCGGCGGTAAACGCCTTCAGGCCCAACATAAAACCCATCAAGTAATGCGCGACGCTGTACTTGGCGCTGACCAGCACGCCTGCGACTGCGGCGAGCGCGGAGCCGATGATGAAGGCGACGGAAATGACTTGATCGATATTCACGCCCATCAATCCGGCAACTTGTGGATTCTCGGCGGTGGCGCGCATCGCGCGACCGAGTCGCGTGGTGTGCACTAAGACGAGCAAGCCGGTCATCATCGTCACCGACACCAACAGCACCAGCGCATCGGTCAGGCTGATGCTGACGCCGGCGAACGCATACGACTGCGGCGGCAGAATCGGCGGAAACTTCTGGTACTCGCGCCCCCAGATCATCATGGCGCAAGTTTGCAACACGATTGAGACACCGATGGCGGTGATCAACGGAGCGAGTCGCGGCGCGCGGCGTAGCGGGCGGTATGCAATTTTTTCCATCGCGTAACCGAGCGCGGTGCAAACCAGCACCGCAGCGAGCAAGGCCAGTAACACCACGATGACGGGTGGCAGGCCCGCCGCGACCAGAATATTCATTACGCTGAGCGCGACCAGCGCGCCGATCATTACCACTTCGCCGTGGGCAAAATTAATCAGGCCGATAATGCCGTAGACCATGGTGTAACCCAGCGCGACCAGCGCATACACACTCCCCAGCACCAGGCCGTTCAAGACCTGCTGTAGAAATGTTTCCACGCCGAGTCAGCCAGAAATGAAACGGCGCCTTGCGACGCCGTTGTAGTGGATTTGAGTCACTGAAAAGCTGGAGGGAAAGTTGAATCTCTCCTTAGTTTCCGACGGTTTCCAAGTGCTCCCATTTGCCGCCTTTGACGACGTACAAACTGATGCTGCCGCCTTTGATATCCCCCTTGTCGTCGAAACTTACTTTTCCGGCCACGCCATCATGCGAGATGGCAGCGAGCGCAGGTAGATATTTTTTTGGATCGGTGGAATCCGCTTTCTGCATCGCGGCCAGCAGCGCATTGGTCGCGTCATAGGCATACGGTGCGTAGAGCTGGATCTCGGTGTTGAATTTCGCCTTGTAACGTTGCGCGAACGCCTGCCCTTGCGGCATCTTGTCGAGCGGCACGCCGGGTGACGATGCGTAGGCGCCTTCGCCTTCGGCTCCTGCCAGTTCGACAAACTTTCCGGTTTGACTTCCGTCACCGGACAAGAATTTTGACTTGAGGCCGAGACTTTTGATCTGCTTCTGCATGGGCCCGGACTGTGAATCCATGCCGCCGTAAAAAATCAGATCGGGATTCTTGCCTTTGATGTTGGTGAGAATCGCGGCGAAGTCTACTTTGTTGGTATCGGTAAATTCGCGCGGCAGCAGTTCGGCTCCGGCAGCTTTGGCGGCATTCTCGAATTCGTCGGCGAGACCTTTGCCATACGACGAGCGATCATCGATCACCGCGATTTTTTTCGCGGCGAGCTTCTTCACCGCGTAGTCTCCCAATACCTTGCCTTGCTGCGCGTCGTTGGCCATTACTCGAAACGCCGTCTTGTAGCCTTGATTGGTGTACGTCACGTTGGTTGCGGAGGGAGAGATCTGCGGAATGCCGGCGTCGTTGTATATTTTTGACGCCGGAATCGTGGTGCCCGAGTTGAGATGCCCGATTACGCCCACCACTTTTGCGTCGGCCAGTTTCTGCGCGACGACGGTACCCTTTTCCGGTTTCGCTTCGTCATCTTCAGAGATCATCGTGAACGTGACTTTTTTGCCGCCGATCATGAAGCCTGCGGCGTTGGCTTCTTCCAAGGCCAACTTGACACCGTACTCGTTGTCTTTGCCGAGGTGAGCAATCGAACCGGTAAGCGGACCCGCGTGACCGATTTTTACCGAGTCGTCTTTCTTCGCGCAGCCGGTCAGTGCGATGGCGGCGAAACACAGTGCGGCGATCAGAATTCGTTTCATGTTCATGGCGCTCCCCTGGTATATGTTGTGGTTGGGTCGCGCGAATTATCGGCGCAGCCTCCCAGCCGTGTCAATTTGGTTTGAGCTATGCGCCTGACTTCACCGGAAGCGGAAACAAAAAAGCCGGCGTTGGCCGGCTTTCTTGTCGCTGCGCATCACGCGCTCAATTCATTCCGAGGATCCATTCCACCAGTAACTTCGCCTCTTCTTCCTTGATGGGATTGGGCGGCATGGGAATCTGGCCCCATACGCCGCTGCCTCCGGCAATCACTTTCTTGACCAGCATTGCCTCGGCGTCCTTGTTGCCATGGTATTTCTTCGCCACTTCAGTATAGGCGGGGCCCACCAGTTTCTTATCGACCATGTGGCAGGTCAGACAATTCTTGGACACAGCGAGCTGCTTGGCTTTCGCCGCATCTTCGGCGAGAGCGCCGCCGGCGATCGTCAAACCTGCGGTGATCCCGATCACCGTGACAATTCTTTTCATTTCAGTCTTGCCTTTCGTGTGGAGTATTAAAAATTGGGGAAGCAATTCTAATGTCTTTGGGCACAGAAGGAAATTGATACCTTGTGTTCGTCCGGCAGTTGGTTCCGTTTCCAACCCGTCCATAGTGGCCGCGAAGCAACTAACGTCACGCCTGGCCCGAACGTTGACGCGACTGTTCTTCTGCATGTCCGGCGCAGCGTGCGCTGACTGCATGGTTAGTTCAATCGCGACCTGCAACTGTTTTTGCCGGCAGCGCCGAGTCTGCCGCGGACTACAATCCTTTTATGTGGTATCTGATGATTCTCCGGAATGGTCCGGCACCGGCGAGGCCGCGCGATTTATTACGTGTGGCAATCCTGCTCGGCTCGTTGCTGCAGGTATTGCCTCTCTGCGCTCAACCCTTGGGGCTGCCACCGACGCCGTCGCAGTGGGAGATCGACGCGACGCCCGAGCGCATTCGATTGGGCAAAGTTTTATTCAATGACACCCGCCTTAGCAGCGCGGGCAATCTGGCCTGAGCGAGTTGTCACGTCCCTGAACTTGGCTTCAGTACCCGCGCAACCAGGGCAGTCGGCGCAGCAGGCGTGGTGCTTCCGCGCAATGCGCCGTCATTGCTCAACGTCGCGTACGCGACGAGCTTGTTCCGCGATGGCCGCGCCGCCAGTTTGGAGGATCAAGTATGGGGGCCTTTGCTCAGTGGGCAAGAAATGGGTAACGGTACGCCTGAAGGCTTGCTCGCGCGCTTGCGCCAAATCACGCAATATGAAGAGATGTTTGCGGCCGCGTTTGGCGCCGAAGGCCTGGCCGCTTCTACGCTGGCGCGAAGTTTGGCGGCGTTTCAGCGTTCATTGATCGCCGGCAACTCGCGTTTTGATCGCTGGTACTACGGCAAGGACGGGAGCGCGCTGAGTGAAAAGGAGCGTCACGGATTTCGTGTCTTCATTCAAGCCAATTGCGTGGTTTGCCACGAAGTAGGACCCAAGCACGCGTTGTTCTCCGACAATCTGTTTCATAACATCGGCACCACTCATGATAAGGATTCTGAGCGGCGCTTGGGCGCAACGGACCTGGGCCGGATGAAAATCAGCGGAGACGAATTCGATCACGGTGCGTTTCGCACTCCGTCGCTGCGCAATGTCGCGCTGACCGCGCCCTATATGCACGATGGCTCGCTCGCGACGCTGAAAGACGTTGTCGACTACTACAATCCGTGCTTATCCGGTTGTCACACCCGCCCACCAGATATAGTTGCGCGCGATTTTGCGGCATAGCGCTCAGCATAGGTGGGCGCGGTGACATCGCC
>JAYUZG010000099.1:0-48061 GCA_043751985.1 Betaproteobacteria bacterium | reverse complement strand
TGAAGCGCAGCGGCTTCTCGCCGTGTTACCCGAGCACTTGGCGGACATGGCGGCGTTTACCCTGGCAACCGGACTACGCCGGGCAAATGTCACGGGTCTACAGTGGTCGCAGGTGGATTTAGAGCGTCGTACCGCTTGGGTGCATCCCGATCAGGCGAAGGCGCGGAAGGCGATTGCGGTGCCGCTCAATAGAGAGGCCGTCATCATCCTTCGCCAGCAGATCGGTCGGCACGCCACACACGTGTTTAGCTTCAAAGGTAAGCCGATGACTCAGGTGAGTACCAAAGCCTGGTACGCGGCGCTGAAGAGGGCGGGGATTGAAAACTTCCGCTGGCATGATCTTCGGCACACTTGGGCAAGCTGGCACGTGCAGCAGGGGACGCCCTTATACGCCTTGCAAGAATTGGGCGGATGGGAAAGTGCTGAGATGGTGCGACGTTATGCCCATCTCGCATCGGAACATCTGGCTCCGTATGCGGATCGCTTATGCGCTTTGCGGGTGGTGGGATCAGTCGGAAACCAAAACGAACCTGAAAATGTTGGGCACGTTTTGGTCACAGTGCAGAAATGAAAAGAGCTCAGTGTTACCTAAGCCCTTGTAAGTTCTGGCGCGCCCGGCAGGATTCGAACCCACGACCCCCTGGTTCGTAGCCAGGTACTCTATCCAACTGAGCTACGGGCGCTCTTTTGAGGCGCGCATTATAGCCGAAGTGCCACGCCCACCGTCGAGCGAATTGCAATCGAGCGCAGGGCGGATGAATTACTCGCGTGGCTGTTCTTCGATGCCGTGGCGCGTGAGATGAAGTGTGCGCGGTTGACCGTCCGGATCGCGCTGCAAGTGGCTGGTCGCCAGCCTGCACAAATTCTTCAATGACGCCATGTCGTCGTTCTCCAGCACGCCCACGGAAAAGCAGATTGCGTGAACGACTCTCGGCAAAACCACATCGAACTCGTGGAAGCGGGGAATACGCTTGTATTCCACTTTGACGCCGCCAAACGATTTGCTCAGTGCCTTAGCGATGGTGTCGATTTTTTCCTTGGCCATGGCGGTTCAGTCTTTGCCGTCAAGCCGGGTCAGGCAAGGCGTACGGTCTTTGCGATTGGGTTCATTCACAGACAAATGGTATACATATTGGACGCTACGTGCGAGTGGTGCGTGCGGGTTCAACCTGGGAGGATTCGAACGAGACCTTCGGCTCGCAGCAAATCAAAAAAGGACCGCGAGGGTCCTTTTTTGATTTGGCGGAGAGAGAGGGATTCGAACCCTCGATACGGTTTAACGCGTATAACGCCTTAGCAGGGCGCCCCCTTCAGCCGCTCGGGCATCTCTCCTGGCGGGCAGAAGGATAGTCGGAACCCCCGTCACGGTCAAACAATTTCTAGCTTTGCTCCAGGCCGAACGCCTTGTGCAGCACGCGCACCGCGAGCTCCATATACTTTTCGTCGATGACGACGGAAATCTTGATTTCGGAGGTGGAGATCATTTGAATATTGATCCCTTCCTCCGACAGCGTGCGGAACATCAGGCTGGCAATGCCGGCGTGAGTACGCATGCCGACGCCGACCAGGGAGACTTTGCATATCCGGTTGTCGCCGCGAATGTCGGTCGCTTTGATGTGCTGTTTGACTTTGTTGTTCAGCACGTCGAGCGCTGCCTGATATTCGTTGCGATGAACGGTGAACGAGAAGTCGGTGTTGCCATCGACGCTGGCGTTCTGGATGATCATGTCCACGTCAATATTAGCGTCGCCGATTGGGCCGAGAATCTGGTAGGCGATGCCGGGCCGGTCGGGCACGCCCATCACGGTGATCTTGGCTTCGTCGCGGTTGAAGGCGATGCCGGATATCAGGGCCTGTTCCATCTTTTCGTCTTCCTCAAAAGTAATCAGCGTGCCTTCGCCTTCGTCCTGAAAGCTCGACAACACACGTAAGCGGACTTTGTATTTGCCGGCGAATTCCACCGAGCGGATTTGCAGCACTTTGGAGCCGAGGCTCGCCATCTCCAGCATTTCTTCGAAGGTGATGGTCTTGAGTTTGCGCGCTTCGGGGACGATGCGCGGGTCGGTGGTATAGACGCCGTCCACGTCGGTATAGATCTGGCATTCGTCCGCCTTGAGCGCCGCAGCGAGGGCGACACCAGTGGTGTCCGATCCGCCGCGTCCCAAGGTCGTGATATTGCCGTGCTCGTCTTCGCCCTGGAAGCCGGCTACGACGACGACGTAGCCGGCCTTGAGATCCGCGCGTATGGGCGCGTCGTCGATGCTTAGAATGCGCGCCTTGTTGAACGCGCTGTCGGTGAGAATCTTGACTTGTGCGCCGGTGTAGCTCTTAGCTTTGAGCCCAAGATCGTGCAGCGCCATCGCAGTAAGACCGATGGTCACTTGTTCACCGGTGGCAATCGCCACATCAAGCTCGCGCGGTGAGGGATTGTCGGAGACTTGTTTGGCGAGCGCGATCAGGCGATTGGTTTCGCCGGAGATCGCGGACACCACGACGACGATGTCATGACCTTTGGCTTTCCAGCGCGCGACGCGCTGAGCCACTGCCTTGATGCGCTCGGGCGAGCCGACCGAGGTGCCGCCGTATTTCTGGACGATTAAAGCCATGAGATAGACACAAAAAAAGGCGTGATTCTAAAGGAATTCGCCTGCGCCGGACTGTCTTCTTGCCCAAGCATCATTCGGTCACGCCCGCGGCCTTGAGCGCAGCGGCGGTTTCGCTGGCACCATTGTCGATAGAGATAGCCAGCGCGGTCTTGCCACGATTGTCGCGCAGTGTCGCGTCGGCGCCGCGCGCGAGCAAGGACTTTACCGTGGCGGTGTGCGCGCCGCCGGCTGCCCACATCAGGGCGGTCAAGTCGTGGTGATAACGCGCATTGACATCCACTCCGTGATCTAGCAGCAGCTCTGCGATTTTGAGATGGCCTTGGCCAGTCGCGTAGATCATGGCGGTCTTGAAAATCTGGTCCTCCGGCGCGGGGTCGGCGTGATGATCCAGCAGCGTACGCACGATCTCAAGCTGCGCTGCGAAAACCGCGGCCATCAACGGTGTGACTTTGGCGATGTTGGGCTGATTGACATCCGCGCCATTTTCGATCAGCAGATTTACCATGCCCAGATTTCCGCCCTTGCTGAACAAGAGCAACGGACTGTCGCCGGCGCGATTGCGCGAATTCGGCTGGGCGCCGGCCGCAAGCACGCGGCGCACCGTGGCTTCGTCGCCATTTTTCGCGGCCATCAGCAACTGTGCGTTCAAGGACAGTTCCTGCGCGTACGCGGGGGTGGGAAGGATGATTGGCGCTAAGGTGCACAGCGCGATCATTGCGACGTAGCGGCACTGCGGTACGGGTGACGGTTTCATGAATGGCGAGGCGGCGTGTGGCACTTGTGGGAAGGCGGATTGTTGACTATAGTCGCGCCGTCCGCAATTGCCGCTTTCGGTTTTGGTGCGGCGCAAGGCAGACTGTTATTCATAACTTTTCGGGAGGTTTAACTAGTGACTCACATCAAACTCAGTGCTTTGACGGCGGCGCTGCTGTTGGCCACGGCGAGCGCGGTCAACGCGGGAGAAATCGAAGGCGCTTCGACCACCATGGCTTCGCCCATGTCGTCGAATCTGATTCCCGTGACGCAGGACATGCTCAACAAAGCCGGTGACGACAGCAAGAATTTTCTGCATGTCAATGGTAACTATGCCAACACACGCTACTACCCCGCCAGTCAAATTAACGCCGGCAACGTCGGCAAGCTGAAACCCGCCTTCGTGTTTCAGACCGCGGTGCTGGACTCGCAGGAAACCGCGCCGCTGGTGGTCAACGGCGTGATGTTCCTCACCACCTCGTTCAATCACGTGTACGCGATCGACGCGGTAACCGGTCAGGAATTCTGGCACTACAAACACAAAATGGGCGCGGTCACGACTTATTGCTGCGGCCCGAACAACCGCGGCGTGGCGGTGGTGGACGGCACGCTGTACATGGGCACGCTGGATGCCAAACTGGTGGCACTTGACGCCAAGACCGGCAAGTTGTTGTGGGAAACGCAGATCGCCGACCCGGAACTCGGCTACTCGGAAACGATGGCGCCGACGGTCGTAGACGGCAAAGTGCTGATCGGTACCAACGGCGGCGAGTACGGCATCCGTGGTTTCGTCAAGGCCTATGACGGCAAGAGCGGCAATCTGTTGTGGACCTTCTACACCATTCCGGAAAAAGGTCACGAGGGTGTTTGGGCGACCCACGATGCAACGGGCCGCAACATGCTGCGCAATATCGGGCAAGAGAAGAAAGACCTGGGCGGGAAAGGCGGCGATTTCTATCAGACCCTCGGCGGCGGTGTATGGATGACGCCGGCTGTGGACCTGAAGACCCGCACCGTCTATTTTGTGGTGGGCAATCCTTCTCCCGACTTGTATGGCGCGATCCGCCCCGGCGATAACCTCTATACCGACTCGATCGTCGCGGTTGATCTGGATACCGGTGCCTACAAGGCGCACTTCCAGTACATCGCGCACGACGTGTGGGACCTGGACGCGGTTTCGCCGGTCATTCTGACCGAGGCCAAAGACAAGACCGGCAAGATGGTGCCGGTGGCGATTCATGGCGGCAAGACCGGTCACGTGTACGTCCACAATCGCAGCGATTTGTCGTTGATCCGTTTCTCCGACGCGATGATCCCGCAAGAGAACATGTGGGTGCTGCCGACGCCGGAAGGCAAGCGTATGTTGCCCGGCGCCAACGGTGGCGTGGAGTGGAGCCCGATGGCGATCAATCCGAAGTTGCGTATGACCTACGCGGCCAACCTGCATCAGCCCATGACCTACCACGTGGAAGACGTGGACTATCCGGGTGGCAAGCTGTGGCTGGGGGGTGCGTTCAAGGTGATCGCGACCGAGAAGCAGTGGGGCCGTTTGTCGGCGGTCAACATCGACACCGGCAAAGTGGCGTGGAAGGTGGATACCGACCAGCCGCTGATGGGTGGGGTGCTGGCAACCGGAGGCAATCTGGTGTTCACAGGTGAAGGCAATGGCATGTTCAACGCCTACGATGCTGCTTCCGGCAAGAAACTGTGGTCGTTCAACTGCGGCGCGGGTGCCAATGCCCCGGCCGTGTCGTACACCGTCAACGGCAAGCAGTACATCGCCGTTGGTGCCGGTGGCAACAGCCAGTTAGACTTCAAGCGCGGTAACAGCATTTTCGTGTTTGCGCTGCCGTAATCTGACAGGTGTCAGCTCGACAGAGGCCGCCGCGAGGCGGCCTTTCTTTTGAGCGTTAGGGACTCACTAAAAATGAACAGATTGATGTGTTTTTTTCTGCTGCTCCCAGGTATCGCGCTGGCGGACCTGGAGGCGGGCAAACAAAAATCCTTGGTGTGTAGCGCATGCCACGGTGTCGATGGCAACTCGCTGAACGCGCAGTTCCCGTCGATTGCGGGACAGAACTCGCGCTACATTTACTTGCAATTGCGCGACTACAAGATGAACCGGCGCAAAGACCCGCTGATGTCGCCGATGGCAGTGAACCTGAGCAAAGAAGACATGCAGGATCTCGCCGACTACTACGCCGCGCAGCGGCAATTGCCGACGAGCTTCAAGGCCGATGGAGATAAAGCAGCGCAAGGCAAAACCATTTCGGACAACGCGCTGTGCCCCATGTGTCACATGGGCGGCTTCAGTGGTCAGAATGAAATTCCGCGCGTGGCCGGGCAGCATTTTGATTACGTAGTCAAGCAACTCAAGGACTTCAAAGCAAAACGACGCACCAATGATGCGGGCAACATGACCAGCGTAATCCGCGGTGTCTCGGACGAGGATATCGAGAAGTTGGCGCATTACATTTCCAGCCTGAATTGAGCGCTGTGCTTGGCGAAGCGGACAGAGTCACGACGAGGCGGCGATGCGAACTTTGACGCTCAGTTGCCTGGGTCCGCATGGCTTCCATCGGATTAACTACTACGAGTGGGGCGACCCGGGCAATGCACGCGTCCTGTTGTGCGCGCACGGACTCACGCGCAACGGGCGCGATTTCGAACTATTGGCGCAAGCGCTGGCGGATCGCTATCGCGTCATCTGTCCGGACATCGCCGGGCGCGGTCTGAGTGACTGGCTGAGTCACAAAGAGGACTATGGCTATCCGGTGTATTGCGCGGACATGGCAACGCTGATCGCGCGCGCCGGCGCGGAATCAATCGATTGGCTGGGTACCTCGATGGGCGGCCTCATCGGCATGGCGCTGGCGGCTCAACCTGGCAATTCGATTCGACGGATGATAATCAATGACGTTGGCCCGTTCATTCCCAAGGCGTCGCTGGAGCGGATCGGCGCCTATGTGGGCATGGCGCCAAGATTCGCGAGCTACCTCGACGCGGAAAAGTATGTGCGGACCGTGTCGGCACCGTTTGGCCCGCTGACCGATACTCAATGGCGGCAACTGACCGAGTCCAGCATCCAGGCTGAGCAGAATGGTTTTGTGTTCCGCTACGATCCGGGGATTGCGAACAATTTTCGCGCCGTGCAGAGCGATGTGTCTCTGTGGCCGATGTGGGATGCGGTAAGCTGCCCGACCTTGGTTTTGCGCGGGCAGGAATCCGATTTATTACTGGCACAGACCGCGCGCGAAATGTCTGCTCGTGGGCCTAAGGCGAGAGTGGTTGAATTTGCCGGAATCGGCCATGCCCCTATGCTGATGAGCGGCGACCAAATAGGAGTCGTGCGCGAATTTCTGGAAAGCTAGGAACGGAGTCGCATTGCCGAATTGAAGATTGAGGATACCGTTACTTCATCGGCGTAGCGTGCTTTCAAATAGACATGGCACATTGGCCGTTACAATTGCGGTTGAATCTTTAATTTTTGGAGGAGCGCAAATGAACAAATACCAGATGTACGTGGGGGGCGAATGGATTGCCGCAGCCGGCGGCGAGTGGTTCGAGTCGTTCAATCCGTTTACCGGTCAGCCTTGGGCGCTGATTCCGAAAGGCGGGAAGGAAGATGCGGATCACGCGGTCCGTACTGCGCACACGGCGTTTACCAGCGGTCCCTGGCCGCAGATGACGCCGACTCAGCGCGGGGCCTTGTTGCGCAAACTGGGCGATCTGGTGGCGCGCGACGCGAAGCGTTTGGCCGAGATCGAGGTGCAGGACAACGGCAAACTGATCGCCGAGATGCAGGCACAGTTGAACTACGTGCCGAACTGGTATTACTACTTTGGCGGCCTCGCGGACAAGATCGAGGGGTCGGTCATTCCGCTGGACAAGAAAGGCTACTTTAACTTCACGCGCTACGAGCCGCTTGGTGTCGTGGTGGCCATTACACCTTGGAATTCGCCGCTGATGCTCACCGCGTGGAAGCTGGCGCCCGCGCTGGCCGCGGGAAATACCGTGGTGATCAAGCCTTCGGAATTCACTTCCGTGTCCGCACTTGAATTTGTCAAGCTGGTCGAAGAGGCGGGCTTTCCGGCGGGCGTGATCAATGTGGTGACCGGCTTCGGCAAAGATATCGGCATGCCGCTGGTTGAGCATCCGTTGACGGCGAAGATCACTTTCACCGGTTCCGATGCGACCGGCCGCCTGATCAACGAAGTGGCGGCGCGCGGCTTCAAGAAGGTCGGCTTGGAGCTGGGCGGAAAGTCGCCCAACGTCGTCTTCGAAGATGCGGATCTCGACGATGCGGTGAACGGTGCGGTGTCGGGCATTTTCGCTGCGACCGGTCAGACCTGCATTGCCGGCTCCCGGCTGCTCTTGCAGCAGAGTATTCATGATGCGTTCGTCGATAAACTTTTAGCATTAGCGAAGACCGCGCGCATGGGCAATCCCATGAGCATGGAGACGCAGGTAGGTCCCGTCACCACACGGCCTCAGTACGAAAAGATCCTCTCGTACATCGACGTCGCGCGCAACGAAGGCGCCAAATTGCGATTGGGCGGCGGCGCAGCTACTCGCCCGGAGTGCGGCACCGGCTGGTTTGTTGAGCCGACTATTTTTACCGGCGTCGACAATCGTATGCGCATCGCGCAGGAGGAGGTGTTCGGCCCCGTGCTGTCGGTGATCCCGTTCAAGGACGAAGAGGACGCGTTGCGCATCGCCAATGACGTTCGCTTTGGCCTCGGTGCAGGCGTGTGGACGCGCGATGTGGGTCGCGCCATCCGTATGTCGGAAGGCATCAAGGCGGGCACGGTTTGGGTCAACACCTACCGGGCGGTCAGCTTCATGTCACCGTTTGGAGGCTACAAGGACAGCGGAGTGGGCCGCGAGAACGGCCAGAAGGCAATCTACGACTACTTGCAGATGAAGAGCGTGTGGATCAACACCGGCGTGAAGACGGGCAATCCTTTCGTGATGCGCTGACGGTTGGCCCAGCACAACGCTAAGACACGCGCGCCCGGACACGCAGTGCGCGTGACCGGGTGTCTCAAAACATCGCGCACCTCAACCGTGGAGCTTGTGCAGCTCCGCTGAGCGCGGCGTGCGCTTCGGCAAGACGGCCTTGAGTTTCTGCCTCGTTTCGCGCAGAACTTTCTCAGTGCTAGGCCAGTCTATGCACGCGTCGGTGACCGACACGCCGTATTTCAACTGGCTAAGATCAGCCGGGATCGATTGATTGCCCGCGTGGATGTTGCTCTCCAGCATCACGCCAACGACGGACGCGTTGCCTTCCACGATTTGATGCGTCACATCGGTCATGACCAGCGGCTGCAGCGACGGGTCTTTGTTCGAATTGGCGTGACTGCAATCGACCACGATATTCGCCGGCAGCTTGTTCTTGGCAAGTTCTTTTTCGACCTGGTTGATGGTGACCGAGTCGTAGTTGGGCTTCGGTCCGCCGCGCAGCACGATGTGCCCATAGCGATTGCCGCGCGTGCGGATGACGGCCACTTGGCCTTGCGTGTTGATACCGAGGAAGCTGTGCGGGCGCGAGACGGAATGCAACGCGTTGATCGCGACAGTGAGGCCGCCGTCGGTGCCGTTCTTGAATCCCACCGGAGTCGATAAGCCACTGGCCATTTCGCGATGAGTCTGCGATTCCGTGGTACGCGCGCCGATCGCGCTCCAGGCGATCAAGTCCGACAAATATTGCGGGCTGATCGGGTCCAATGCTTCGGTGCCGGCGGGCAGACCCAGTTGCGCGATCTGCAATAAGAGGCCGCGCGCCTTCTGCAATCCTGCCTCGACGGCAAACGAGTCGTTCATATGCGGATCGTTGATGAGCCCTTTCCAGCCGGTGGTGGTGCGTGGCTTCTCGAAGTACACGCGCATCACGATCAGCAGCGTGTCTTCCACTTCGTCGGCGATCGCTTTGAGGCGCGCGGCGTAATCCAGCGCAGCGTCCGTATCGTGAATCGAACAAGGCCCCACCACGACCATCAAGCGATGGTCCGTGCGGTCGAGGATGTTCTCGATGGCGCGCCGCCCCTCGAACACAGTGCGTTCGGCGGCGTCGCTCATCGGTAAGCGCTGCTTGATTTCCTCCGGCGTGGACAAGACTTCCTGCGCTGCTACGTTGACATTTACGATTCTTTTTTCGTCCATTTCTCTCTGCTCTCTAGAAAAAACAGGCCGCGCAAGCGGCCCTGAATATTACGCATTGTACGGAATCGGACGGCGGCGTCAAAAAGCTCGATTCATACAACTGTGCGAGGTTTCGGCGATTGTCTTAAATGGACGCCTCGATTGCGCCGATAACTGGCATGACCCGGTCGCCGCGCATTGCGCACTATCTTCCTTAGGAGCTACGCCATATGAATCCAAAAAGTTTGCCAATTGTTTTTTTGCTCAGCGCCTGTGGCGGCGTGCACAGTGCGCAATGGGAGCCGGTGATGCCGGAACCCATGTACACGGTGGAAATGGATTCCGGCAGCATCGAGCGGCTGGGAGACACTGCGCGCGCGTGGCACCGCGAGTCCTACCCCGCGGAGCGAATGGATAACGAAGGGGAGTTCAGCTACAGCCTGGTCAAATCCCAAGTGCAATACAGTTGCTACCGACGCACCATGACGCTGGTGCGCGCGATGTACTACAACGACCAAGGGGTCGAAGTCCGCAGTATCAATCGCGCGGGCCTGGACTCGGCCGCGGCGATTGTGCCGGATACCGTCGAGGAGCGATTGTTCGAACGCGCCTGCCGGCCGGTGAAATCGGCCAAAGCGGAGCAGCCGCGCAAGACGTCGAAGCGGCCCGTGCCCGCCGCGGATAAAGTGGCGAAGTTGCAGGCACCTAAGGCGTCGATGGCCAAGGCGGATGATGACAAGCCGGTAGAGGAAAACAAAGCAAACGACTCCGCGTCAACTCCGCCACAGCTCGCCGCGATGAAAGGCGTGAATGCCAAGCTCAACGAAGGCAAGGGCACGGAATCCGGCGAGGCGAAAGAGGAGGAAGGGGCGGATAAGGACGCCGAAAAAGGCAAGACTGAAGCGCGAGAGCCCAAGCATGATTCGGAGAAATCCGGCGACGCGAAACACGGCGAGGGCAAACACGCAGAGACCAAACGCGGTGACGCCAAGGACGACAAGGTCGCGGACAAGAAAGCCGAACCGCATGCGCACTGGACCTATGAGGGCAAGACCGGCCCCGAGACGTGGGGCAAGCTCGATGCCGAATGGTCCGCTTGCGCCAACGGCAAGAAACAATCCCCGATCGATATCCGCGATAGCGTGCGCCTCGACCTGGACAACATCAAGTTCGAATACAAACCATCGCCGCTGAAGATCGTCGACAACGGCCACACCGTGCAAGTGATCTACGTTCCGGGCAGCAGCATTAACATCAATGGGCAGCAATTCGCGCTGGTGCAATTCCATTTCCATCGTCCGGCCGAAGAACGAGTGAACGGGCGCACCTTCGACATGGTGGCGCATCTGGTGCACAAGAATCGCGAAGGGAAACTCGCAGTGGTGGCGGTGCTGATGCAGGCGGCGGCGGAGAATCCTTTCATTCGCACGCTATGGACCCACCTGCCATTGGATACCGGCGTCGAAGTCTCGGTGCCGACGGTTTCCATCGACCTGAATCAGTTGCTGCCGCGTTCACGAGCCTACTTCGCGTTCTCCGGCTCGCTCACCACACCGCCGTGTACCGAGGGCGTGTTGTGGATTGTGTTGCGCAGCCCGGTGCAGGTATCGCGCCAGCAAATCGGAGTATTTGCCAAGCTCTACAAAAACAACGCGCGGCCACTGCAGAGCGCGAATGGCCGCTTGATCAAAGAGTCTTTATAGAGGCCTATTTCAGTTTCGAATAGGCGGTCGGCGACAACATCATGTTGGTGATGTGCGTCACCAGCGGGCCGTCCTTTTCGGTTTCCGCGCGGATGGCCAGCCAGTCCGGATTGGTCGCAAACGCGTTCCATTTCTGCTCGCGCTCGGCCAGATTTTCCCAAGCCAGAATGTAGTACAGATCATTGGTGCTATCACCGATGAGTTGGGTCCAGAAACCCACTTGGCGAATGCCGAATTTATCCCACATCTTGAGCGTGTAGGTTTCAAAGCGCTTGTTCAGCGCGGGCAGACGGCCAGGCATGGCGTGATAGATGCGCAATTCGTAAAGCATGCTTTCTCCAGGATGACGCGCGCGCAATTCAATGCGCCCTGCGCGGATTGGTTAAGACTGAAACCCTGCGCAGACGGTGGTCGGCACAGCGCTGGCTCGGACCGCAAGAACTTGAACTACCGGTGGCGCCCCGGACACGAATCGAACGTGCGACCCTCCCCTTAGGAGGGGGATGCTCTATCCACTGAGCTACCGGGGCACTGCCGCGCATTTTAACCGATCGATCCGGCTGCTTGACGTCCTTGCGCACACCATCAAAGCAGTGTTCTAGCGCCGGCCGCGCTGCGCGTGGCGCGCAAGCCAGGCTGAGGGACTGGATCAGAGGTGGTTGCAGAGGTCATAGTCGAGTACCATAGCGATCCTCTCGACGGGCGGCCTCGCCAATGGCAGTTGTTTTCGTTTATCCCCCAGCGCGTACCCCGCGCATTCAGAGGCGCGCGCACCGTGCTAAGGAGTGACCTTCACATGCAATTTTCCGATCTGGGTCTCGCAGCGGAGTTACTGCGAGCTATTCAAGAACAAGGCTATACCGACCCGACACCGGTGCAGGCGCAGGCGATCCCGTCGGTGCTGCTCGGCAGAGATATCCGCGCGGCGGCGCAGACCGGGACCGGCAAGACGGCGAGCTTCACCTTGCCCATGTTGCAACGATTGAAAGCCTTCGCCAACACCAGCGTTTCGCCGGCACGACATCCGCTGCGCGCGTTGATTCTGACGCCCACGCGTGAACTGGCCGCGCAAGTGCAGGAGAGCGTCAAAGTCTATGGAAAGTACCTGCCGTTGCGTTCGACCGTGGTGTATGGCGGCGTGCACATTGATCCGCAAATCGCGGAGTTGCGGCGTGGCGTCGAAATTCTGGTGGCGACACCGGGCAGACTGCTCGATCATTTGCAGTCGAAAACGGTGAACTTGTCCACGGTGGAAATCCTGGTGCTGGATGAAGCGGATCGCATGCTCGACATGGGTTTTCTGCCTGATATCAAGCGCATTCTGGCGACGCTGCCGGCGAAACGTCAGAACCTCTTATTCTCTGCGACCTACTCTGATGAGATGCGCCGTCTCGCCGACCAACTGCTGACCAACCCGGTGGTAGTGGAAGTGGCGGCGCGCAACACCGTCACCGAAATGGTGACGCATAAGGTGTACGCAGTGGAGTCTGCTGCCAAGCGAGATTTATTGACGCATTTGATCCGCTCGCGCGATATTCGTCAGGCGTTGGTGTTTTGCAATACCAAACTCGGCGCGAACCGGCTGGTGTATAGCCTGGTGCGCAGTGGTATCGGCGCGGTGGTGATCCATAGCGACAGAAGCCAAGTGGAGCGCACGCAGTCGCTGGCGGATTTCAAGGAGGGAAAAATCCAGATACTGGTGGCGACCGACATCGCGGCACGCGGGCTGGATATCGAGCAATTGCCGTATGTGATTAACTTCGATCTGCCGTACAACGCCGAGGACTATGTGCATCGGATCGGCCGCACCGGCCGCGCGGGCGCAACCGGTGAGGCCATTTCCTTGATGTGTCCGGAAGAGCGCGAGGCTTTGGCGGCGATCGAGCGCCTCGCAAAAATGACGCTCCCGTTCGAAAACGCGCCGAGCATTGAGCGCAGCCACGCCAGCGGTAGCGACGCCGCGCGCTCGCGCCATGATCGCGCGCGCGCGCCGGAAGACCGTCGCCCGCGGCCGGGTGCCGCGCGTCATGTGGCGGCGCGACCGGTGCCCGCCAAAGTGACCGACCCTTTATTCAGTGAACCATATCAGGCCGAAGCGGCCGCCGCGCCTGTACCCGCGAATCAGCGCGAGACGAGTGTCGCGACCGCCGCGCGCGGCGGCAAGCCACGGCAGCAAGTCGCGGCGCTGTTTCTCCCACCAGCACCCAAAGCCTGATCCGCCACAGCGAGTTCGCGTGGGGCGAGTTCGCGTGCGGCGTGTGGCCGACCGTACGATCGAAAAACGGTAGACTTCGCCGGAAGAGAAATTCGTCCGGAGAAGGTTGTGAACACGAAGACGGCCGAACGGCTGCATCAGATCATGTGCGGACCGGAGCAGGATATCAACCTTGCGGAAGCCGCGCTGCTGATTGCGTCTCGCGTCTACCCCGAGTTGGACATCGCCGACTACGTCTCGCGTATCGACGAATTGGGGCGGACGTTGCGAGCGCGTCTGGCTCGCGATTGCAAAGTGGCGCAGCGCATTCAAAGTCTGAATGCGTTTCTGTTCCAGGAACTCGGCTTTGCCCCCAACACTGAGAATTACTACGACCCGCGCAACAGTTTTCTGAATGAGGTCATCGAGCGCAAGGTCGGCATTCCGATTTCACTCTCATTGTTGTACATGGAGATAGGACAGCGAGCCGGCCTCGAACTTTATGGCGTCTCGTTCCCTGGGCATTTTCTGGTGAAATGCGCGCTGTCCGAAGGTATGGTTGTGTTAGACCCCTATTCGCGCGGTGCCTCGCTGTCACTCACCGATTTGCAGCAAAGGCTGCGTGACCATCGCGGCGGCGAAGTGTCGAAAGCCATTGTTGCCGGATGGCTGGTCGCGGCGGGCAAGAAGGACATTCTGGCGCGCATGCTGCGCAATCTCAAAGCGATTTATCTGCAACGCAGAGAAGAGCAACATGCCTTGCACATGCTCGATGCGATTCTCGCAATGACACCGGAATCGCCGGAAGATTTGCGTGATCGCGGGCTGGTCTATCAGCGCTTGGAGTGCTTCCGGGCGGCAACCGCCGATCTGCATGCTTATCTCTTGCGCGCGCCCGATGCCGAGGATGCGGAGGAAATTGGCCGTCGCCTGGATAACCTGCGTCGACAACACGCGCGGCTCAACTGATCAGCACCTGTCGCGGTGATACATCATTTCTGAATCGCGGATGCGTCGCCTGCCGCCGCAATTGCTGTTGGTTTTGGCGTGTCTGTTCTGGGCCGGCAACATGATCATCGCGCGCGTCATGCGCACGGAGATTCCACCCATCGCCATGGCGTTTTGGCGATGGGCCTTCGCGTGCGCGATTTTGTTGCCGTTTGTTGCGCGCGAATTAATGCTGCAGCGAGCCGTCATTCGCCGTCATTGGCGGATACTCGTCGCGCTGGCGTTCCTCGGCGTGGCCGCCTACAACACGTTCAGTTACCTCGGACTGCAAACCACGACGGCGACCAATGCAGCGTTGTTTAATTCCGCCATGCCGGTATTCATCGCCTTGCTGTCGTGGAGCGTGCTGCGTGAACGCTTGGGTCTGTTGCAGACGCTGGGTGTCATCGTGTCGTTGGCCGGCGTGATCGTTATTTTGTCGCGCGGGGACTTGCATGCGTTGGCGCAATTGCGTTTCACCCCCGGAGACTTGTGGTTCTTGGCAGCGACCATCCTGTGGGCTGCCTATACCATCGTGCTGCGCTGGAGGCCGGCGCAGTTGAGCTCGCTGGCTTTTCTGGGCACGCTGGTTTTGATTGGCGTGCCGATTCTGCTGCCCGCCTATGTTTGGGAGCTGTCAACGGGACGCGGCTTTGAAATCAATGTGGCAACGGTGGCCAGCCTCGCCTACTATGGGACCTTCCCCTCGCTTGCCGCGTATCAATGCTGGAACAGCGGGGTGGCGGCGCTGGGCGCGCAACGCGCCGGTCTCTACGTGCACTTGATGCCAGTCTTCGTCGCGTTGCTGTCGTTCCTGATTCTCGGTGAATCGCTACACGTCTACCATGTACCGGGAATCGCGTTGATCGCCGCGGGCTTGTATCTGACTGGAGCGCTAAAACGGAAACGCGGCGTGAGCCGCTGTAACGATGACGCGGCGTGAGCCGCTGAAACAGTGACACGGCGTGCGCCGCTGTAACAGTGACGCGGCGTGCGCCGCGGTGTCAACGAACGGACGCAGGTGCTAAAAGTGAACCGACAAAGAAATCGATTGGACTTGCGCGTCAGCGCTGTCGTCCGCCACGTTGCCGGATGTGAAAATGCGCGTATAGCGTTCCGATTCGATGCGCAGCGTAACGTTCTCTGCGGGCGCGTAGGACAAGCCCAATCCGAACACACGTCCGTAGTCTCCGCTATCGCGTGCGACCGTGCTCCATTTCAAAGTGGGCGCGCCGGGTTGCCAACTGTGCAGACCCAGGCGGCCGTACATTTTCCAACTCTCGCCCACCGGCACCGAACTCATCGCCGACATGCTGACCATGCTACCGAGACAAGCGTCCTGTAGCGGCGCGGTCGAGTTGTTATTGAAACATCCCTCGGGCGCCAGGCCAAGACTGGTGTGAGCACCTTCGACCGAGAGCAGTTCATTGAACTGGTAGCCACCATAAAAACGCACCGTCGATTGCGCTTCGATGGCGTCGGGTGCGCGCGCCACACCGAGATGCGGCAACAATGAATTCGTGCCGCCTTGAAGCAATTGCCATTGGCCATCGCTACGCCCGCCATACCAGTGGCCGTCATCGGCCGGCACCGGTGTGATGCACACCGCCAAGGCCAGCGCGCAGATGAGTTGCACACCGGGTCGCGAACTATGTGGAGGGTTTGGATTCATGGCGTGGCGAGTGTTCGCAAGTAACGCGCCACCGGAATATCGGTAAACCGTGGATCTCATGTCACAAGATTCAATCCTGCTGCCGCTGCTCAATCGACTCGCAAAAAACGTTCGTCACTGGGGCAGATGGGCACGCCGTGAGGGGATCGAATGCTATCGGTTATACGACCGCGATATTCCGGAATTTCCTTTGGTGGTGGACAGATATGCGCATCGGCTGCACGTGCAGGAATTGGCGGAGGTGTACGCCGCTGCCTCAGTTGAACGCTCGCAATGGTTGATGAATCTTAGAGAAGGCGTGAGCGAAGCGGTGGGAGTGCAGCCTTCCGACGTTGTCGTCAAGTCCCGACGCGGACAGCGGCCGCAGGCGCAGTATCGGCGCATGTCCGAGACCGGAGATGATTTTATGGTGAACGAAGCCGGGTTGTCATTCGCGGTTAATCTGGAGCGCTATCTGGACACGGGACTATTCCTTGATCATCGCGCTACGCGCCAATTGATTGGCGAGCGTTCTCACGGTAAACGCGTGCTGAATTTATTTTGCTACACCGCGAGTTTTAGCGTGTACGCAGCTGCGGGCGGCGCCGTCGAATCGATGAGTGTCGATATGTCCAACACTTATTTGGGCTGGGCACGGCGTAATTTCGAACTGAATCGCATCGATTGCGAGCGGCACCGGCTTCTGCATGCGGATGTGTTGCAGTTTTTGCAGCAAACGCCGGCGGAGCCGCGTTTCGATTTGATCGTGTTGGACCCGCCTTCGTTTTCGAATTCGAAGCGGATGGTCGATGTGCTGGACGTTCAGCGTGATCACGCGCATTTGCTTGAGCAATGCGCGCGCTGGCTTGCGCCGGAAGGTAGCTTGCTATTCTCTACCAATCTGCGTGATTTCAAGCTTGACGCGGCCTTGTTGAAGACCTGGGGCGTGACGAAGCTGGATTTGGTTCCGCCGGACTTCCGCAATCGGCGGATTCACCACGCATGGTGGCTGAACCTAAATGCTACTTCTGCCCCGAGTCGTCGGTAGGGGCGGCAGGTGCCGTAACCGCCGAGTCGTTCGCGGGTGGCGACGCGGGAGTATTTACTTCTTGAGTAGGATTGGCCGGTAGTGCCGTACCGATACTCTTATCCAACGAGGCCTTGCTCGGAGCAGTCGTCGCGGCGTCCTCTTCGTCGTCGAGCTCTTGCAATCTGGATTTGGGCGGCACGGCGGGGTGTTTTGGATCAACCGGCAGGCCTTCCCGGATCAGGCGCTTACGCCGCTCGAGATAAATATTACGGATGAAGGTATAGCGATCGATCGCCGCCTGATCGGCGAACCCGCTCGCGCCAAGTAAATTCACGCGCGCGTCGAAATAGCGCCCGGCGAGCAACTGATTGCGTGTTGGGATGTGGTCGATCTGCCGTACCGGATCGACCAGCGAATCGACCAGAATCGCCGGTGCGTCGCGCACGGTACTCGGGCCGAGGAAGGGCAGGATCAAGTACGGCCCGCTGCCCATTCCCCAATAGCCCAGGGTCTGACCGAAATCTTCGTGATGCTTGGGCAAGTTCATCGCGCTTGCCACGTCGATCAGGCCGAATATTCCAAGAGTGGAATTAAACATAAAACGAGCGACGTCCTGGATCGCATCGACGATCTTCAACTGCAGAAAATTATTGAAGGCGTTGGGAATGTCGCCCAGATTAGAGAAGAAATTCGACACGCCGGTGCGTGCTGGCTGCGGGACGATCTTGACGTAACCTTCGGCGACCGGCTTGACCAGCGCGCGGTCTACCGCATCGTTGAAGCCGAACACCCCCCGGTTCCAGTTCTCCAGCGGATCCTGCGGATCGCGACCCACGGCGCAACCCGACAGCAGAATGCCGCAGGTCAGGGCCAATGCCAGCAAATTTAGGTAAGGTGACCGGCTCATGAGAGTGGCGGCAATTATAACAACGGCATGGCCCCGGCGGCACGCCTTTTGAAATTACTCAGCAGTCGCCAATTAAGACGATACATTCCAAGTTTCGGCGCTCTATGATGGAGACGGCAGTGTGTCGCACAAGTTACCGACTTCTGAGTAACAGGCGCAACGCCTTTTACTGATCCGACCGGTGAAGGGTGCTCATCTCTTCCTCCTTATGCCCTTCGGGAGAGAGTCGGGGGTGAGGGCCAAACCACGCGAGCGAAGCCTACCCTCATCCTGCCTTTCTCCCTGAGGGAGAAGAGACATGTCGTGTACCGCGGTGTGCAGTATTTCTTGCACTCCTGCTAACGGGCCGAGCGTCTTTTGGAATTGCATTCGTTCGATGCTTCAGTCAGCATATACGACGC
This sequence comes from Betaproteobacteria bacterium, assembly GCA_043751985.1. Lineage (GTDB taxonomy): Bacteria > Pseudomonadota > Gammaproteobacteria > Burkholderiales > JAYUZG01 > JAYUZG01. The sequence goes on along the minus strand of JAYUZG010000099.1, from coordinate 29,688 downwards.
TGCAACTGCGGCTCGCCGAAGTCCGGCGGGTAAAACACAAAACACCGAGGAGAGAGGGATGGATTTCGGGATCAAGGGCAAGACCGCGCTGGTCTGTGCGGCAAGTAAGGGTTTGGGCAAGGGCTGCGCCATGGCGTTGGCGCGCGAAGGCGTCGAAGTCACGATTCTCGCGCGCGGACGCGAAGCGCTCGAAGCGACCGCGGACGAGATTCGCAAGGCCACCGGCGTCAAGGTCACGGCCGTTGCCTGCGACATCACCACGCCCGCAGGGCGCGCGGCCGCGCTCGCCGCGTGCCCCAGCCCCGATATCTTGCTGAACAACGCGGGCGGCCCACCGCCGGGCGATTTTCGTGACTTCACGCGCGACCATTGGATCGCCGCGTTGGACGCCAACATGCTGACGCCGATCGAGCTGATCAAGGCGACGGTGGACGGCATGATCGCGCGCAAGTTTGGCCGCATCGTCAACATCACCTCCAGCGCGGTCAAGGCGCCGATCGAAGTGCTGGGCTTGTCGAACGGTGCGCGCAGCGGGCTGACGGGCTTTGTCGCCGGCCTCTCACGCAAGACCGTCGCGCACAATGTCACCATCAACAACATGCTGCCGGGCTTGTTCGACACCGATCGATTGAAGACCAGCAGCGAATCGATGGCAAAACTGCAAAGTAAACCGTTCGACGAAGTGCATGCGGCGCGCAAGAAAACCGTACCGGCGGGGAGATTTGGCAGTGCCGAAGAGTTCGGCCAGCTCTGCGCCTATCTGTGCAGCCAGCAGGCGGGCTATATCACCGGGCAGAACATGCTGATCGACGGCGGCGCTTTCCCAGGAACATTTTGAGAACCGATTGAGAGGATCGCTATGAACGCACCCAACGACGCAGGCTATGCTCTAAGACTCAAAGAGCCGAAATTATTCCGCCAGCAAGGTTATATCGACGGCCAATGGCTGAGCGCGGATTCGAAGGCGACCATCCAGGTGACTAATCCAGCCAGCGGCGCGGTTATCGGTACCATTCCAAAGATGGGCGCGGCGGAGACACGGCGTGCGATTGAGTCTGCCAACGCGGCGTTTCCGGCGTGGCGCGCGAAATTGCCGAAGGAGCGCGCCAACATCCTGCGCAAATGGTTTGAGCTGATGGTCGCCAATGCAGACGACCTTGGTCTGTTGTTAACTACGGAGCAAGGCAAGCCACTGGCCGAAGCAAAGGGCGAGATCATTTACGCGGCATCGTTCATCGAATGGTTTGCCGAAGAAGCGAAGCGCATCTATGGCGACGTGATTCCGCAGCATCAGGCCGACAAGCGTCTGGTGGTGATCAAGCAACCGATCGGAGTGTGCGGCTTGATCACGCCGTGGAATTTTCCGTCGGCGATGATCACGCGTAAGGCCGCTCCCGCTTTGGCCGCTGGATGCACGGTGGTGATTAAGCCCGCGACGCAAACGCCTTATTCGGCTTTCGCGCTGGCGGAGTTGGCTGAACGTGCCGGCATTCCTAAAGGGGTAATCAACATCGTCACCGGCAGCGCGCAGGAAATCGGCGGCGAGCTGACTTCCAATAACACGGTGCGCAAGATCAGCTTCACCGGTTCGACTGAAATCGGTTCGGTGTTGATGAAGCAGAGCGCGGCGACCATCAAGAAAGTTTCGTTGGAACTCGGCGGTAACGCGCCGTTTCTCGTATTTGACGACGCCGATCTCGATGCCGCGGTCGAAGGCGCGATGATCTCCAAGTATCGTAACAATGGTCAGACCTGCGTGTGCGCCAACCGCATTCTCGTACAGGACAGCGTTTACGATAAGTTCGCGGCCAAACTCGCGGAGAAAGTGAGAGCTCTTAATGTGGGACCGGGCACCGAAGCGGGCGTCACCACCGGCCCGTTGATCGATGAGAATGCAGCGAAGAAAGTTGAAGAGCATATTCAGGACGCAGTTTCCAAAGGCGCAAAAATTCTCGTCGGCGGCAAGCGCCATAAGCTCGGCGGCTTGTTTTTCGAACCGACCGTGCTGACCGACGTGAACACCACGATGAAAGTCACCAAGGAAGAAACCTTCGGCCCGGTCGCGCCGCTGTTCCGCTTCAAGACCGAAGCCGAAGCCATCGCCATGGCCAACGACACCGAGTTCGGACTCGCGGCGTACTTCTATGCGCGCGATGTCGGCCGTGTGTGGCGTGTGGGCGAAGCGATCGAGTCCGGCATGGTCGGCATCAACACCGGTTTGATCTCCAACGAAGTCGCGCCTTTCGGCGGCGTCAAACAATCCGGCATCGGCCGTGAAGGCTCGAAATACGGTATCGAAGATTACTTGGTTGTGAAGTATCTATGCGTGGGTGGAATTTAGACTGCACCGCGTGCGGGAGGGCTGGAAGAAAAGAGCGTTAGCGCAGAGAGCGCGGAGATGAATAGAGAGAGCGCAAAGGAAATCGGCGAGCGGAGTCGTAAACAGAGTCCGCCCATATCGCTGTTTTTTCTCCGCGCCCCCGCTTTGGGGTATCGACCTTGACTGGCTTCATGCCTTTCAATCAACCGCCTCCTGAACTCGGCAACCAATACGACGACGATCGCGTCCTGAGGTCTTATTTGGCGCGCACGCTACCGAATGAAGTTCTGGCGGCCATCGAGCCGGAACTGACTGATTTAGGTGCGCGCGCCGGTGGTGAGTTGTATCAATTTCAGATTGCCGATCGGCTCAATGTTCCGGTGCACACGCCGTGGGACGCGTGGGGCAGGCGGATCGATCACATCGAAGTCACGCCGTTGTGGCGCCTCGCGGAAAAGCTTGCGACGCAGTATGGGTTGGTGGCGGCGGGCTACGAAAGAAGATTCGGTCGTCACGCACGCGTGCATCAATTCGCACTGGCGTATCTGTTTACCCCAGCAACCGATCTCTACAGTTGTCCGCTCGCAATGACCGATGGCGCGGCACGTGCGCTGCTTGCTTCAGGCAATGCTGCTCTCATTTCACGTACTGTTCCTCATCTGACGAGTCGCGACGCCGGCGCGTTCTGGACCAGCGGTCAATGGATGACTGAGAGCACTGGCGGATCGGATGTAGGGTTGTCCGAAACCATTGCGAGACAGGACGCCGACGGTCGGTGGCGGCTGTATGGCCGCAAATGGTTCACTTCGGCCGCCACATCGCAAATGGCCCTAACGCTGGCGCGGCCCGAGGGCAACGCGATCGGCGGCAAGGGACTTGCGCTGTTTTATCTCGAGACGCGCGATGCGACGGGACAGTTGCGCGACATCATCGTGCATCGGTTAAAGGACAAGCTTGGCACGCGCAAGGTGCCGACCGCAGAATTAACTCTGAGCGGCACACCCGCCGAGCCGGTCTATGGCCTGACCGACGGCGTCAAAAGTATCGCGCCGATGCTGAACGTCACACGCACCTGGAACAGCGTCAGTGCCGTCGCGTACATGCGACGCGGTCTAGCGCTCGCACGAGATTTCGCGCAGAAGCGAGTCGCGTTCGGCGCTCCGCTCTCTGAGAAGCCGCTGCATCTCGACACCCTTGCTGGCGTGCAGGCTGAGTACGAGGGGGCATTTCACCTCGCATTCCTGCTCGTGGAATGGCTAGGACGGGAGGAGGCGGGGGATATCACACCGAGTGGACGCGACTTTCTACGTCTACTCACTCCCGTCGTGAAACTAACTACTGCTCGACAATCAGTTGCCGCGCTCAGTGAAATCGTCGAGTCCTTTGGCGGAGCCGGCTACGTGGAGGACACCGGAATTCCGGTGTTGTTGCGAGACGCGCAGGTGTTCTCGATTTGGGAGGGCACCACCAATGTGCTGGCACTGGATGCGCTGCGCGCACTGCATTCGGGCGGCGCTCTGGATCAACTTGCTATTGAAGTCGAGACCGCACTCTCTTCAATACGCGATGCGCGGTTGCTGTCGGTTGGCAAGACTGCACGCATCGCCATCAACCGTGCAATCGACTGGTTCAAGCAAGCCGTCGGACCAGAACTTGAGGCGGGTGCGCGGCGGTTCGCGCTAACCCTCGGACGCTCGCTTGCATTGATTGTGTTGGCCAGACATGCGCAGTGGTCGCTCGATCACGAACGTGACGGCAGGGCCGTTGCCGCCGCCCAACGATTTCTGAGCAATGGTATCGATTTATTGAGTAATACAAATATCGAAGAGAGCAGGGCGCTTGCCCTGGATGCTCTAATCCTGCCACCTTCGTGATTCCAAGGCGCCAACAAATTATTGGCGTTGCCGGTGGAACTATTTTTCTAGGGCCGCAGGTCGGCGTGCTGCCACGCTCCACATGACTGGTGAAGGGGTTATGAAATCTTCCTGATCCAATTGGGCGAGATCGTCTTCAAACTCAAGTGACGTAACGGAGCCCGAGGCAAGGATGGCTTCGCGGAGTTGCTCCAAGTTCGCCTTCATCAAGTGCGCACCAACGGACTTACCTGGTGACATGAGCAAACGCCCTTCCGCTGATATGTTTTCCAATCCACGAGCGCGCAGATGTCCGACAAGCGCCCTTCCGAATCCCGGATTTACCCCTCGCTCTACCATGACTTGTCGCAGTGCCGCCGCCGATTTCAATAGCACTTCCCATGGATACCGATCCGGGGCCGGGAGCTGGGAGACGGAATCAAATTCCTCTGTCAGCAACCATCCGCCCGGCTTGAGGGCTGAGATTATTCGGTCTAAGACCTTCTCTCGCTCAGGTAAATGTACCAACACCAATCTAGCGTGAATAAGATTAAAGGTGTCATCGGGCAACGGATCCGACACGATGTCGTGACGGCGTACGATGAGGTTAGGAAGGCTGCTGCAGTCCAGAAAGCGCGTGTCGATATCGGTCGCCAGCACGGAACCGCCGGGTCCGACTTGGCCCAATAGCCATTGTGCGATCGAACCTGGGCCGGCACCGACCTCCCAGCACCGCCATCCATAGCTGACGCCAATTCGTTCCAGATGTTGAATCGTCGTGGTGTCGTAGAGTTCGGCAAGAGCGGAAAATCTTGCTGGCGTTTGTGACGCGGCGTTATCCAGCACATAGCGGCCCCATTCGGCAGAATGGTCATCGGCAATCTCTGATTTTTCCATTTACTTGTTCCTTGAACTAAGGTTCGTGGGAATGTGACTAGACTGGAAGCAAGCTCACTCGGCCTTAATGCCGGCTTCGCGAATCAGCTTGCCCCAGCGCGAGTACTCGGTCTTTATGAATGCGCCGAATTCTTCGGGGCTCTCGACAATGGGTTCCCCGCCTTGCTCCGCAAACCAATCGCGGGCTTCTTGGGTTCTCAGAATTTTCGATATCTCCGTGTTGAGCCGAAGAATGATTTCTTTCGGCGTACCGGCTGGCGCGCAGATGCCCATCCAGGACCAGTATTCGTAACCCGGCAGTCCCGACTCAGCAACGGTTGGAATGTCCGGTAAAGCTGCCAGGCGTTTTGCGCTGGTAACAGCCAACGCTCTGACGGTGCCCGCGCGGACTTGAGGCAATTGGCTGGCAATGCTGTCGAAGGTGTAGGTCAGCCTGCCTCCGATCAGGTCGGTCTGTGCAGCCGGCGCGCTCTTGTACGGGACATTCAACACGTCGATGCGGGCCAATCGTCTAAACAATTCACCCGCCATGTGAGGCGGCGTTCCCACCCCTGGAAAGCCAAAGTTCAGCTGTCCCGGTTTCTCCTTCGCCAGCCGCACAAGGTCCGCTACCGAGTGTGCGGGTACCTCCGGATGCACGGTGAGTATCAATGGACTAACGACTAAACGGCTAACTGGCGCAAGATCCTTGATTGGGTCGTAAGGCAACTCGGGATAGAGGTGGGGATTGAGCGCCATGGTGCCCTGATGCACCATGAGAAGTGTATAGCCGTCAGCTGGGCTTAGCGTGGCCGCTTGCGTTCCAATGATGCCTGCTGCCCCCGATTTGTTGTCGACTATCAATACTTGCCCAAGGGCAGTACGAACCCGCTCCGCAATCCACCGGCCTCTTATGTCAGGGGGGGCTCCAGGCGCAGATGGTACGATGAGTCGAATAAGTTTGGACGGATAGGCTTGCGCGAAACATGTGCTCGCCGTTGTGGTGGCTATCAGAAAGGCGACAACTATTCTTGCAATATTAGATTTCATGGTATTTCCTCCTAATGATTACAGAGTAAAGAAGAGATAGGTGGCCGTCGAGATGCAAACAGGCACTTTAGTGTTGAAATATTTTCATGAATAATCAGAGTCCGGAAATCCGGCATAGGTTTAGTCATGGATCGAATTCGCCGAATTGAATTATTGGTACGAGCCGCCGAAGCCGGAAGTTTTGCAAGAGCTGCAAGGTCGTTGGATTTGTCACCCTCCGCGGTTAGCCACGCCATTGCTGATCTAGAGAAAGGTCTCGGTGTCTCTTTATTTCACCGCACCACCCGGCAATTGCGACTCACCGAGGAAGGCGAAGAAATCTATCAACGCGGCTGCGAACTTTTGCGGCAACTGTCTGAACTCGAGAGCAGTGCGCGAAAGACGCCCGAACGACTTTCAGGCACGTTGCGTGTAGGCGTCGCCACGCCTTTGAGCCGCAATGTGATCATGCCGCTGCTGCCGGCATTCCTGCGGCGCCATCCACAATTGCAACTGGAGTTCCATGTCCAGTCGCAGCCCAAGGATATGCATGCGGAAGGCGTCGACGTGCTGGTTCGAATCAGTGATCCACCGGTGTCAAACTTGATCGCGCGAAAGATCGGACAAATTCGGCATGCCGTGTACGCCGCTCCACATTATCTGAAGGTGGCGGGAGCGCCCAAGAGTCCCGATGATCTCCCGAATCACTTGTGTCTCGTAATAAAGGCAGTGGGCATGAGCCGGCCGCTCGACGAATGGGAATTTCAGCGTGGCACCGAACGTAAGGTCATTCAAGTCGCGCCCAGGGTTGTCACCCACGACCGTGAAGGATTGATCGCCGCAGTCCTGGCGGGGGCAGGCCTGATGCGCTTAGGATGCTTTGACCCCTATCTCATCTTATCCGGTCAGTTACATAGAGTGCTCTCCGACTGGACGTGCCCCCCGGGTTTCCCAATTTTCGCCATGTATCGCAAGACGGCGCGTATGCCCCCGAAGGTCGCCGCATTCCTGAAGTTTGTCGAAGAAGCCTTTGCCGCCTTCGATCCCGAGGAAATTACGCTGTTTCACCGCGGCCACGACGCTAGCCCAACTTAGCGGATTGGCGGTGCGCGAGTTGGTCAAGTGATCGAATTTTCACAAGGTGAGCCTCGAAGGTCTGCACTACACCGGTTGGGCTCGGGCGGCCTCCTCGGCGGTGATTTTCGGTGGTGCTTGGGCGGGTAAGGTGAGCTTGAGTTTGTCGAGCAAGAGCTTCAGTTCCAGTTCGGGCTGCGTGTAGCGCGTGAGGCAGAGTTCACGTGCGTCCGCGGTGGGGATGTGAACATCGATCATTTGCACGCTAGCGAACTTCTCCAGCACGGCCCGTGGGGTGAGGCCGGGGGCGAGTGCTTTGAGTTGGTTGCCCAGCGTGACGTGCAAGCAGTAGGCGAGGAACGCGATAAAGATGTGTGCTTCGATACGACTCTCATCTTGATGAAAGATGGGCCGGATCGCCAGATCGCCTTTGAGAGTCCTGAAGGCGGCCTCGACTTGCACCAGTTGCAGATAGAATTGCCAGAGCTTCGCTGGATTGGACTCGGTGAGATTGGTGCGTAGTAAATAGCGTCCTTCACGGCGCCGGACTTGCCTGAGCTTGTCGCGGTCGAGCCGGTAAGTGAAGTTTGCGCCCTGCTTGGGAACTTCGATCACGAGCAGACGCCACGCGGCGGGCGCCTGAGTCTGTGCAGCGCCGAGCTTCATGAGGAGCCTGTCGCGCGTGAGCCCCATCGTTCTCAATTGCGCGAGCCGTCCCCACAACCACTTGAGCAGCCGGCGACGCATCGAGCGCTCCTTGGCGACCCGATCTTGGCTCTGGGCGAACACATACAGCTCACCGTCCTGTGCAAGCAGTTTTACCTGCACGCCGGGGCGGGCGAGCTGCCAGGGTTCCTCCAGCAGCGCTTGTTCCAGGCGCGTGAGCCGCCCTTTCGGGGTCCCCACCAGATAGTGCACCGGCGGATCGGCGGCGCGCATCTGCGCCAGTACTTCCTCGGTGGGCACGCCGCGATCCATGCACCAGACGCGTCGCGCCTTGCCATACTGGCGCTCGATGCGGGCGAGGAAATCTCTGAGCGTGGTCGAGTCCGCCGTGTTGCCCGCGAGCACCTCGTAGGCGAGCGGTAAGCCCTCCGGGGTGACCACCAAAGCGATGATGACTTGCACACAGTCGGGTCGGTGATCGCGCGAATAGCCATAGCGGCGCTTATCCTCATCGTTTGCCGGCGGATCGGACTCGAAGTACGTGCTGGTGAGGTCATAGAGCAGCACGTCGAAAGAAACGTTGAACAGGTCGCGCCAGCGCGCGATCAGGTGACTGAACAACGCTTCCTTGTGCGCGAGCAACCGGTCGTGACAGGCATACAGCGTGTGCATGTCAGCCAGCGACTCGTCGGCACCCAGGAGGTCGCACAGCGCCGTCTGTGCAAACCAATGCCGATGCAGCCGCCACTCGCTTCCGGGCTCGATTAGCCGGTAGGCAACGAGCACGAACAGCACAGAATCGAAACGCGTGCCTTTGCGTGTGGGCGGGAGTCTCTCACCCCAGAACGCATCGAGTTCCAACTGTTCCCACAGCTTGAGCGCGAGCCAGCACGCACCCCACTGCCGTGGGCGCGAGAGCCGCAACTGCGCGAGCTTCAGGCGCACGATCGCCTCGGGCGCAGCGACTCCCTCGCACCGATCCTCTGCAAACACAGCAAGCGTTCGCGCCACTTGCGTCTTCTCGTCCAACACTTCGATCGAGCGGCGCCACGCGAGCTCCTGCGAGCTGTTGATCTCCCCCAGATACAACACGTGCCGCTGCAGCACACGCCCGCCACTGACGCGACGGTTCTCCACCACGCTCCAGTAGCGGTGTTCTTTGCCGTCTTTCTTTCGAGTGGTCGCGCGCAGAAACATCCTGGCACTCGATTATCCGCAGAAATCTCCCGCGCACCATAGGCAAGGTCTTCACTACAGCCACTTCCGCTGGTTTCGCCGCGCCTGCGCTTAGTCAAAACAACGCGTTGCGTCGCTAAATATCGCCAGGCACTCTGAAATCTAATTCGAATCCGCTAAGTTCGGCTAGCGGGCAACCCAAGCAAGCCACCGTACGCACATCCCCGCGCGGCTAGGAATTGTGTGTCAATTCGTCACGTGTGTGCTGCAATGCTCCGCGAGCCGCCTTATTTTCAAACTCACCGAATTGCCTGCAACTCCACCTCAAACACCAAAGTTGCGTTGGGAGGAATTGCGCCACCCGCACCACGTGTGCCATAGCCCAACTGCGGCGGGATGGTGAGTTTGCGTGTGCCGCCGATCTTCATCCCTTGCACGCCTTCGTCCCAGCCGCGAATCACTTGGCCGCCACCCAAGTTGAAGGTGAAAGGCTCTCCGTGGTCTTTGCTCGAATCGAATTTCTCACCGGTGCTGAGCCAGCCCGTGTAGTGAACCTCGACCGATTGTCCTTTGCTCGCTTCCGCGCCGTCGCCGACGACGAGATCGATCATCTTGAGACCGGTTGCGGTGGTGATTTCGTTCATTGTTGTGAGGCGCCTTGTGCTGATTGAAAAAGTTTGAGTGCGCGCATGAACTCCCGCGCGTGGGTTTGTACCTCTGCTGCCGAATAGCCGGGCTGGTACAAAGCCGAGCCAAGCCCGAAACCGTTGGCACTGGCTTTCCAATATTCGCTCATATTGAGAGCTGTGATTCCGCCAACTGGCAGAATCAACGTTTCGCGCGGCAACACTGCGCGCATCGCTCTGAGAGCCGCAGGCGGATTAGCCTCTGCCGGAAAAAGCTTTAGGCCGTCCGCGCCTGCTTCCAGCATGGCAAATGCTTCCGTCGGCGTGGCGAAGCCGGGGAGGGCGATCAACCCGAGCGCCTTCGCCGCGCGCAACACGCGTGCGTCGGCGTGCGGCATGACGATCAACTGGCCTCCGGCGGCGGCGACTTGCTCGACTTGCGCCGCCGTCATCACCGTTCCGGCGCCCACCAGCGCGCGCGCATTCAGGCGCTTACTCAACATAGCGATGCTGGTATACGGATCGGGCGAATTGAGAGGTACTTCGATGACGCGGAAGCCATTGGTAACGAGCGCGTCGCCGAGCGCTTCGACTTCCGCCGGTTTAACCCCGCGCAAGATCGCGACCAGGGGACATGACTCAAGCCAGGCGCGCAAACTCACGCGGCTTCCTTTCGGCTCAGCAGGAAAAGCCCGCGTGCCACTGAATGCGGATCCAGCACGCGCGGCCGCATGCCAAGCGCGGACAACGCGGTGGCGTAAGCGGTGACCAAGTGCGTAGCGCCGAGCAAATTGATGTGACCGGAATGATCTTTCACATTGCGTAACTCGTGGCCGATCAACAAGCCGGAGAGATAAGACGCCGATGACTCGTTGAACAATTGTCCGAGCAGGCCTTGCGCGCGAACGCCGAATAAATGATGCAACAAGCCGCCGCTATCACCGGAGCGGGTCACGCCCGCAATGAAAGCGGAATCGTCGCGCGCGTCACCGCGCATCATGCGGCCGAGAATGCTGTGGTCGCGCAGGACGGCGAATAGCTCGCCGGTCATATGCGTCGCAAAGCGCTCGACGCGGCGTTCATTGACGCGCACCCATTTGCTGTGCGTGCCGGGCAGACACACCCAATGTGCGCCGGGCCCGAGATTGTCCAGCGCGCCGAATATCTGCGATTCCTCTCCGCGCAAAACATCGGGCGTACCGACTTCGTCGATGCAAGAGAGTCCCGGCACGATGTGAATGCGCCGGCCGCGCCATTCGACCGCGCGCACGTTGGCGGTGAGTTGTCGCGGCCCCGCTGGGCAGGCGACGTAAGGGACTTCAACCCAGCCTTGGCGGCTGCCGATCATGCCGCACATGAGGATCGGCGCGTCGTCGCGCCACTCGGAGATTTCCTCGTCCAGCACGCGCGCGAAATCGCCATCTGTTACATTCAACAGACCGCGCGGCGCGCTGCGCGTCTCCAGGATGGCACCGGCATCGGAGATGCGGTACGCGCGAAACGAAGAACTTCCCCAGTCAATACCGATCATGTTTGACACACGCTTGAGCACAAATTTTTTCACGGTGCAAGGACAGACGCAGCGTGACGCCCATTGTAACCGGGACAGTCCACTCGCCTGCCGCGGTCATGGGCGACTAGACTCATGAAGATAATACGGGCCGGCGTGCTCACCACCGTGCAAGACTATGGCCGCGTTGGCCTGCAGCACTTAGGAGTGCAGAGCGGTGGCGCCATGGATCAGATCGCCTACCGCGTCGGCAATGCGCTGGTCGGCAATGAGAGCGGCGCGGCGAGCCTGGAATGTACCTTGGATGGTCCGACGATTGACTTTGCCGAAGATGCGGTGATCGCACTGACTGGCGCGGACTGCGAGGCGATGCTTGGCGAAATCGAGATTCCGGACCTGCGGCCGGTATGGTTGCGCGCGGGTGTGCAGTTGCGCATCGGTGCGATGCGGCGCGGGGCGCGTACTTATCTCGCAGTGCGTGGCGGCATCGACGTGCCGATCTGTCTCGGTAGTCGCAGCACGGACTTGCGCAACCGCTTGGGTGGACTGCAAGGGCGCGCGTTAAAACGCGGCGATCTGCTGGCGATCGGGTTGCAGCCACAGGGTACGCCGGGATGGCCAATAACCGGAGAGTGTTGCTGGGCGCCGTGGTCGGTACGTGATCCACTTGGGCCGAGCCAGTTTCCTGCGCGCGTACATTTTGTTCCCGGCCGGCATTGGGAGCAGTTCAGCGGCGACAGTCGCCGCCAATTTGTTGCGCAGCCCTATCGTGTGTCGGCGCAATCCGATCGCATGGGATACCGTTTGCAAGGACCGCGCGTGCAACTGGAGACCGCGGGGGATCGGCTGTCCGAACCGGTGGCGTGGGGTAGCATTCAGGTTCCGCCGGACGGGCAACCGATTGTGTTGCTGGCGGATCGCCAAACCATGGGAGGGTATCCGTGCATCGGCGAAGTATCGGCGGTCGATCTGGCGTTGTTTGCGCAGATGAAGCCGGGAGATGAAATTCTTTTTGACGCCATCAGCCATTCGCAGAGCGAGCAAATGTTACTGACGAGAGAGCAAGAACTTGCGCGGCTGCTGGCCAGTGCACGTGCGCGGTGGGGCCGATGAAAATCGATTTGAATTGCGATATGGGCGAAGGCTTCGGCGCCTGGCGCATGGGTCAGGATGAGGCATTGCTCGATCAAGTGACTTCGGCCAATATCGCTTGCGGCTTTCACGCCGGAGATGCGGTAACGATGTTACGCACGGTGCGGCTTGCGCTCGGCAAAGGCGTGGCGCTGGGCGCGCATCCGTCGCTTCCCGATTTGCAGGGTTTTGGCCGGCGTGAGATGCAGATCGCGCCAGACGAAGTGTATGCGATGGTGTTGTATCAAGTGGGCGCGCTGGCGGCGTGCGCGCGCGCCTGCGGCGGCCGGTTGCACCACGTCAAAGCACACGGCGCGTTGTACAACATGGCTGCGCGCGATACGGTGCTGGCCGATGCGCTTGCGCGAGCGGTGCGTGACTTCGATCCTCAGTTAGTGTTGTACGGTTTGGCGGGAAGCGCGATGCTGGACGCCGGTCGCGCCGCTGGCCTCGCAGTGGCAAGTGAGGTGTTCGCGGATCGCAGCTATCAAGCAGACGGCAGCCTCACGCCGCGACATCAGTCCGGCGCCTTGATCGACGACGTGGATCACGCCGTGCGCCAAGTCTTGGGCATGCTGCGCGAGGCGCGCGTGCGCGCGACCGATGGGTCGTGGGTGAGCGTGAAGGCGCAGACGGTATGCATTCACGGGGACGCGCCGGGCGCCGTTGCTTTTGCGCGGACTTTACGCCGAGCGTTAACGGAAGCGGAAATTACTCTGACATCGCCGGGATAGCGATGGGTATTCCATTGTTCGAAAAACCAGCGCGCAGAGCTCATAGAGAGGGGGTGAGAAATTGATCGGCTGTCTAATCATCGGGGATGAAATTCTGAGCGGTAAACGTCAGGACAAACATTTTTCCAAAGTGATTGCGCTTCTCGCGGCGCGCGGGCTCGCATTGAATTGGAGCATGTATTTGCCGGATGAACCCGAGGTCATCGGAGATGTCCTGTCCAGCACCTTCCACCGAGACGATATCGTGTTCTCCTTCGGCGGTATCGGTGCCACTCCGGATGATCACACGCGTCAGTGCGCGGCACGCGCATTGGGCGTCAACCTGTTTCGTCACCCGGATGCGGTCGCAGAACTGGAGGCTAAGTTTGGCGCCGAGGCGTATCCCAAGCGCGTGATGATGGCGGAGTTTCCGGAAGGCAGCCGCATCGTGCCGAATCCCTTCAATCGCGTCGCGGGCTTCAGTCACGGCAAGCATCATTTTCTGCCGGGGTTTCCGGAAATGGCGTGGCCGATGATGGAGTGGGTGCTGGACAACGAGTATGCGCAGTTGCATTCAACTACGCCGCCGATCGACTTGGCCATCGTAGTACGCGACGCCGGCGAGAGTCAGTTGATCGACTTGATGAACGCGTGCATCGCGCGCTTTCCAGACCTCAAAGTATTCAGCCTGCCGAGTTTCACTGCCGAAGAACGACGCATTGAGCTCGGCGCGCGCGGGTCTGAAACGAGTGCACGCGAGGCGCTGAAATTTTTGCAGGAAGGCGTTACGCATCTGGGATTCGGGTGGGCGGTCAGGGGGCCTGTTTAGTGCCGCGTAGAGAAACCGGCTGCCAACCATCATTAACCCCGATTTGTGATCGCCTGCGTTACAGGCTTCCGAGGGCGCGAATCCGCGCTTAAACGGAGCGATCTGATGCAGCGATGGCTGAGGTGGATTGGACTGATGGCGCGAACCGCAACCGTTCCCCGCGCGCTTCACGGGTGATCCACCGTGCGGAAAGTCAGATGAGTGTCGCCGGTCCAGCGTTGCTTGAGTCTGCGGAGGAGCCCGCGGACGAAACGCTGATGCTGCGCTATCGCGACGGCGACGTGGGCGCGTTTGACGCGCTCTATGATCGACATCGCGCGGCACTGTTCCGTTATGTGTTGCGGCATGTCGGCGCACGCGCGCATGCGGAGGAAATCTACCAGGAGGTGTGGATCAATTTGATCAACGCGCGCGAGCGTTACGCAGCGAGCGCGAAATTCACCACCTTTCTGTTTCACGTCGCGCATAACCGCATCATCGATCACTATCGGCGTCATCCGCCATTGCGGCTGGTGTCTCTCGACGAAGACGACGATGAGGGGGCAGCCTACCAGGTGGCCGCACCGGCGAGCGCGCAACCGGACGTCGCGGCGGAGTCGCGGCAACTGGGGCAGCACTTGTTGCGCGCATTGGGCCGCTTGCCGCCGCAGCAGCGCGATGCTTTCTTGCTGCACGAAGAGAGCGGGTTGTCGCTGGACGAGATCGCGCACTTGAGTGGAGTTGGACGCGAGACCGTGAAAAGCCGTTTGCGTTACGCGCTGGCGAAGCTGCGCGAAGGAATTTCCTATGACTGAACCCGATGATCGCGAACTGAACGCGTTGCTGGAGAAGCGATCCGATTTGGCTTCGCTGTACCGCCATGCGCACATGGAGGAACCACCACGACATTTGGACGAGGCGATCCGCGCGGCCGCACGGCGCGCAGTCGCGCCCGAGAAGTTTTCGCGGCGCGAGCACTGGGCGATGCCGGCCGCCGCCGCGGCGGTGCTGGTGGTGGGCATTAGCGTGTCCGTCTTGGTGCGCGATATCGAGCCGCCGATCTCCACCAATACCGGCGTAGCGCTGAGTGACGCGAGTCATCTTTCTCCGGAAAAAATGAGAGCAGAAGAGGCAGCCGCGCCGTCATCGCCCAAATCAAGTCAGAGGCAGGCAACGCAAGCAAAGCTTGACGATCTTGCGCGCGCAGAAAAGTCGACGCAGACAGTGCGCGGCGTCAAACAGGCTGCAACGGCGAGTGAACCTAAACAAGTGCCACTGGGCCTCGAACAGCGGCGGCCGGATGCCCCCGTACTGGCAGTGCAGCCGGCAGCCACTGCCGCGCAGGCGGCGGCAAGCACGGATGCAATGCAGGAGCAAAACACATCGCCGCGAGCGAACTCGCCGGTGATCAACGACGCAGCGCTCGACGCGGTGAAATCAAAACGCGAAGCATCGCTGAAACAGTCTGACCAGGAGACGGTCGCGGCGACGCAAGCCTCTGCCCCGGCAGCAACCGGCAACCAGGCGAGCGCGCAAGCCGAGCGAAAATCGATAACGGACGGCGACGTGTCCGAATTGAAGAAATCGCTTGCGCAGGTGCGTTCGCCTGAACAATGGCTGAAGGACATCGAAAGGTTGCGCCGCCAGGGGCGGCCGGTAGAGGCCGAACGCAGTCTCGCAGAGTTTCGCCGGCAGTATCCGCTTTACCCGATTCCCCCGTTGAACCCGTGACGTCCCGGCGGTATGGCTAAAGTGCGAGCGCCGGCCCGCCGATAAATCCTTGTCCGCGCGAGGGGCAACCAATCTTGAGATCGCGTGCCGGTAGCCGGCATTCCCGCTCCGCGCTTGCCTTACCGGCGTCGCATCACACCATGGAAAGGGTCTCGTTTTGCCGAATTCAGTCCTGGAAAATCTGAGAAGTATCGGCCGCCTGCCGTCGCCTTCAGGTGTCGCGCTCAACATCATGGACATGTGCCGCAAGGACGATGTCACCGTCGACAAAGTCGCGCATGCGGTTCAAGCGGATCCGGCCCTGACCGGGCGCTTGATTAAATTCACCAACGCTTCGATGCATGGTCCGCGGCGGCCGGTGGCTGCCGTTGCCGACGCCATTCGCCTGTGCGGAATCAACACGGTACGGCAGTTGGTCTTGGCCTTCTCGTTGATCGGCCAGTACAACAGCGGTGCGTGCAAAGCCTTCGACTACCCGCGCTATTGGAGCCGCTCATTGGCGGTGGGTATCGCCGCCAACAGCCTGACGCTGACGGTTCGTTCGGCTCGGCCCGATGAGGCGTTTACTTGCGGACTGCTATCCGGCATCGGCAGTCTCGCGCTGGCTACCATATACCCGGTGGAGTACGCGGAGTTTCTGGCGCGTGCCGCCACTCAAGATGAGTCGGAACTGATGCTGGCAGAACGACATCTGTTCGATACCGACCATCGCGAACTTACCGCCGCGCTGCTCGCGGATTGGCATATTCCCGAGATTCTGGTGAACGCGGTGCAATTTCATGAGGCACCGCAGGAAGCACGTCACACACCGGCGTCGCGCGAGTTTCTGTTGACGCTGATCTTGCACCTCTCCGGAAAAATCGGAGATTACTGCGTGGTTAACGATGCCGCGCGCAAGCTGCTCGGGCCGGAACTGGTGCTGATCGCGGCGAAGCTCGGCATCGACCGCGACGCAGTCGGGTTGCAGCTCGAACGCATAGGAGCAGAGTGGCGTGAGTGGGGACGAATACTCGAAATTCAGACGCAGGAAGTGCCTGAGTTCAACCCGGATGCGGTCGAGGCGTCGAGTTCCACCGGCGTGGTCCCGCGTGAAGCGCCCAAGCCGGCGCGGCAGGCACTACGGATTCTGGTGGCGGACGACGATCCGTCGATGCGCGTGCTGATCGAACATCTGCTCACCGCCGAAGGCTACAGCGTGGTGACCGCGAAAGACGGGCGCGAAGCCTTGAAGCTAGCCATTGAATCGACCCCTCAGTTGATCATTGCGGACTGGATCATGCCGGAAATGGATGGCACGCTATTGTGCCGCGCCCTGCGCGAAACCGAGCAAGGGAAACGCATCTACTTTCTGATCCTCACTTCGATGGTGAGCGACGATCAACTGGTGCAGGCCTTCACGGCCGGTTGCGATGATTACATCGTGAAGCCGTTTAACGCCCGCGTATTCATGGCGCGCGTGAACGCAGGCCAGCGGGTGGTCGCGCTGCAGAATGAACATTTGCGCGACAGCGAGACTTTGCACAAGTTTGCGGTGGAGCTGGCGGTGGCGAATCGCCGTCTTCAACAATCCGCGTTGAGCGACATTCTCACCGGCCTGCCCAATCGCCGTCTCGCGCTGGAACGGCTGGAGCAAGAATGGGCCGGCTCACAACGCGGTCAGCGTCCGTTGTCGGTCATCATGATCGACATCGACCACTTCGATGCGGTGAACCAGGCGTTCGGTCACGACGGCGGCGACGGCACCTTGCGCCACGTGGCGCAGTTGTTACGGCGCACGGTGCGCGCGGAAGACATAGTGGGTCGCATGAGCGGGGACGAGTTCCTGGTGATTCTCCCGTCGACCCATCACGCGGTCGCGGCGCAGATGGCGGAGCGCTTGCGCAAAGCAGTGGGCGACGAAGTCGTCAAACGCGGCGATATCCGCGTCAAGTTGTCCATCAGTTTGGGTGTGGCCGCGCGCGAATTGCGCGACACCGGTGCGGAAGATCTGCTACGTCAGGCGGAAGCGCTGCTGGCGCGGGCGAAACTGGAAGGACGTAACCGCGTCGCCACGGATCACGATAGCAAACTCGCTTCGGCTTGAGGCGGATCAGTTCAACTCCGCCGATTGGCGACACGGAATTCGGCGCGCATCCCACGTGCGCATCGCGAACTCCAGCACTTCGCGCGCCGACTGGAGTTCGCCGGCACCCGCCGTCGTCTGTCCGAGAAAACGCAACGCGAGCAGCAGCGTGGGGACCACGGCTCGTTTGCCGATGTCGGACGCGCGGCTTTGCTTGGAAAGTTTCTCGCCGGCCGCGTTGCGCGCCACCGGCAAGTGCAAGTAGCGCGGTGTGCGCAGGCCGAGACATCGTTGCAGGAAAATCTGCCGAGGGGTCGAGTCGATCAGGTCGGCGCCGCGCACGACGTCGGTGACGCCTTGTTCCGCGTCATCCACGATGCAGGCAAGGTGGTAGGCGTAGACACGATCCGTTCGGTAGAGCACGAAATCGCCGACTTCGCTCGCCAAATTCTGTGTGATGCGCCCGTGCGTGCGATCTTCGAAACTCAACTCATCATCGCCGACAACGACTCGGATGGCGTGCGCTGAGCCGCGGGGTGACGCTTGCTCGCGGCAGGTCCCCGGGTAGATCGGGCCGTCAATTCCGGCGCGACCACGTTGACTGATTTCCTTGCGGCTGCAGCTACAAAAATAAGTGTGGCCTTGTCGCGCGAGCAGGTGCATCGCCGCGTGATAGGCGGCCGATCGCTTGCTCTGCCACACCACCGCGCCGTCCCATTCTAAGCCGTAGCGTTCGAGACAACGCAAAATGGAATCGGCCGCGCCCGCGGCAACTCGCGGCGGATCGAGATCGTCGATGCGCAGTTGCCAGGTTCCGTTGTTTCTCTTCGCGTCCAGGTAGCTGCCCAGCGCGGCGATCAGTGAACCGAAATGCAATGGACCCGAAGGCGTCGGCGCGAAGCGCCCGCGATAACCGGCGTGCATCGGTGAAGCTGATTGCATCGCGATGCTCGCGCCTCAAGCGTGACGGCTCAGCGCCTGCTCTCTTGTGCGAGTTTGATCAACTCTTCACGTGCTTGCTGCGGATCGGCGATTTCGCGCGAAAAATCGAAGCGCAACAGGGCCTCGTCCGCTCGAATATTGAAACCGTCGCAATCGATTGCGCACATCGCGACTTGCCGCGCCTGCACGCCGTGCCGGTGCCGGCAGTAATCGTGCAGCGCTTGCGGATGGTCGTGGTTCATGTGGGCGAGAATTTCTTCTTCGGCGTCATCCAGTTCACAGGGTGCCGCCACCAAGTCATCTTGATCGATCCAGCTCATCGCCCCGAAGCCAGCGATGTATCGAGCTTGCAGCGGCTCGATCCGACAGAAATCGAAGCCGCCGATTGCCAGGTAACGGGCGGCATCCGGCAGCATGCGCAAGTAGCGCGCCGGCGCCGGTTCGTCGTTGTGCACCTTACGCGCATCACCCACAACCGTAACGCGTGCTTGTTGCTGCAACTGCGGGTCCAACGGCGCGATCAAGAAACTGGCGCGGCTGTTTGCCTGAACATTTTTCGTGTGCTCGGCCAGATGGCTGATCAGAACCACGATGCGGCCGCTCGCGTCGGTCGCGCAAGGCAAGGCCGAGCCGTAGGGATAGCCGGGATGCCGGAGTGACAGCGTCGATAGGACGCCGCTGTGCGCGTGACGCAGCAAGGCGCGCGCTTCACGGCCGTGTTTCATGCGGCGAGCTTGAGCGCGGTGGCTGCCAGCCGCCGGCCCAGAGCAACGCACAAGCGCTTTTCCTCTTCGGTTACCGCGAGGTCGCCGTTGATTCCCGCGTAGTGGCTGGCACCGTAAGGTGTACCGCCGGAGCGCGTGGACATCAAGTCCGCTTCGCTGTAGGGCAGGCCCATGATGAGCATGCCATGATGCAGCAGAGGAGTCATCATCGAGAGCAACGTGGCCTCTTGCCCGCCGTGCAGAGAAGAGGTCGAGGTGAACACGGCGGCGGGCTTGCCGGCGAGCGTCCCCTTGAGCCAGAGCTCGCCGGTACCATCGAGAAAATATTTGAGCGGCGCGGCCATATTGCCGAAGCGCGTTGGGCTGCCGAGCGCGAGCGCCGCGCACTGTTCAAGGTCTTGCAGCTCAACGTAGGGGGCACCGGCGTCGGGCACTGCCGGCGCGACCGCCTCCGACACCGCCGACACACTGGGAACCGTGCGCAAACGCGCGCGTGCGTTTGGCACCTGTTCAATTCCGCGTGCGATCAGTTGTGCCAGTTGCCGGACAGCGCCGCTACGCGAATAATACAAAACCAGAATATCTTGCATGCGGATACGCAGTGGAATGAAGCTAGCGTAATTAAATGAGTCGGGTGAATTGTTGCGGTAAGCTCGACAAGGCTATCATACCGATCGATATCTCTCATGAAAAATCCCCTCGAAGCGTTGCGATCGACCAGGCAGTTCTTCGTGCTGGTCTACCAGAGATTGACACAAGAGCGCTGCTTTCAGGTCGCGGGAAGTCTGACCTACACCACCTTGCTGGCATTGGTGCCCTTGATTGCCATTGCCTTGACCGTGATGAGCGCCTTCCCGGTGTTCTCGAATTTGAGCGCATCGACCAAGGAATTCGTGCTCGCGAATCTGGTACCGGCCTCAGCCGGAAAAGTCATCACGGTTTACATGCAGCAATTCGCCGATAACGCGGCGCGATTGACCGCGGTCGGCGTGGCATTTCTGGCGCTGACTTCGATTATGCTGATGCTGACCATCGATCAGGCCTTCAACACGATTTGGCGCGTGCGCAGGCCGCGGCCCTTGCTGAATCGCGTGCTGATCTACTGGTCTGTGCTGAGCATCGGTCCGATCTTGATCGGCTTCAGCCTGTCGATGACGTCACGCTTGCTGTCGTTGCCGATGAGCGATGCGGCGGGCGAGTCAGGCGCCAGCGTTCTCATGCTGCGGCTGATTCCACTGATTCTGGAGGCGCTGGCGTTTGGATTCCTGTATCGCACCGTTCCCAATCGCAAAGTCCGCGTCGTTGACGCCGCGGCCGGGGGCGTGATTGCGGCACTGGCGTTCGAGGGGATGAAGCTCGGATTCGGCGCCTTCATCGCAAATTTCGGCAGCTATAAGCTGGTCTACGGCGCGTTCGCCAGCGTGCCGATTTTTCTGCTGTGGATTTATCTGTCGTGGCTGGTGATCATTTTCGCGGCGGCCATCACCGCGGTTTTGCCTTACTGGCGTGGCGGTGGACTCAAGTTGAAAATATTTCCCGGCAGTCAGTTTGCTGACGGCTTGCAGGTGCTGGAACTGCTATGCAAGGCGCATCACAGCGGTCAAGTGTTGAACCTGGAGCAAATTCGCGCGTCGCTCAGACTGTCGTGGGAAGAAACCGAAGTGGTTCTGGACGCACTGCAAGGAGCAGGCTGGGTCGGCAAACTGCAGGGCAATGGCTGGGTACTGAGCCGCGACGCGGACGCGATTTCGGTGATGGAAATTTTCCGATTGTTGGCGTTTCGCGCGGACGCGTCGGCGACACTGGAGAGCCCGGAGTTGATCGCGCTGATGCAATCAATCGACGCGCGGATGAACGAGCTTCTCTCTCTCAGCTTTAAGGATCTGCTGCGATTGCGCGGTGAGACATCCGCCATCAAGCAGGCGATCGCGCCGGCTCGTCAACCAAGCGTTAACCCAACTTAGCGGATTCATCGGGTGATTTTGATTTTTCCCGCCAATCGCTGCGGGTAACGTACTGGTTTGTTGGGTGTGCGCTGCGCCACTGAGCGCGGAAGTGGCTGTAGTGAACACCTTGCCTCTGGCGCGGGCGGATGGTCTGCGGAGAATCGGGCGCCAGAATGTTTCTGCGCGAGACCACCCGTAACAAAGACGACAAAGAGCACCGCTATGGGAGCGTGGTAGAGAACCGACGCGCGAGCGGTGGACGCGTGCTGCAGCGGCACGTGCTGTGTCTCGGGGGATCAACAGCTCGCAATGGAAGTAACGGAAGTCTGCTGTATGAAATTGATTCGCTGGGCACCACGGGTGAATATGCCTACGTCAGCGGACGGAATATCGCGAAAGCGAAACGTGATAACAAAGCGTGCGTAACAGAATGCACCGAAGGCTCGTAGCCTATCCGGATTCCATTGCATTGCATCCACGAAATCCAATCGTGCGCCTGTGCCGGCAGCGTTCTTGCTGCTGCGTTGAATCTGACATTCATGGCATCATCGGCACCTGATGCATCGGCGGGCGCGTCGGCTCGCTGGCGATAGCAATTAAATCAATCTGATCGGGCACCTGGAAATTGCTACATGCCCGATCTGGAAGTATGGAGATTATTCAATGCCGGTGTCACGTCTGATTGCTTTACTGGGGGCTGTGCTTTCACTGCAGGCGATCGCGGCGGAAACGCAGGTAGAGCAGTTTTCGCCGCAGGGTGAAGTCAAGGGCGTGCGTCAGCTCAGCGTGCGTTTTAGCGACGCGATGGTGGCGCTCGGCGATCTGCGATTGGCGGAACCGTTTGACATTGATTGCGCCGAGAAAGGAACGGCGCGTTGGGCGGATCACAAGAACTGGGCGTTTGATTTCTCGCGCGACCTGCCGGCGGGTGTGCGTTGCAGTTTCGCGTTGAAGAGCGGAATCAAAGATGCGGCCGGCGTGACGCTCGCGGGCACGCGCGAATTTTCATTCACCACCGGCGGACCGGCGATTCTGCAGAGTTATCCCTATGAAGGCTCGCAGATCGACGAGGAGCAGATTTTCATTCTGGGCCTGGATGCCCAAGCCGCGAGCGACAGCGTACTGAGCCACGCGTATTGCGACGTGCAAGGTGTGACCGAGCGCGTCGGCGTGCGCCTGATCACCGGCGAAGAGCGGCGCGCGCTATTGAACAGCCGCAAGGATTTTGTCGATCGCTGGTTGCGCGTGTTGTTCGAGGATGGTGGCGAACGCGTGATCTCCGGCCGCGTGCTGCCGCGAGGTTCGCGCGCCGACACCTTGCTGACGTCCGATAACGCGGACGTGCTGCCGATTGCGCTGTTGCAATGCGCGCGCAAGTTTCCCAACGCGGCGAAAGTGCAATTGGTGTGGGGCAAAGGGATCGCGTCTGCCAGTGGAGTTGCGGCGAGCGCGGATCAGGCGCTGGCGTTTGCGGTGCGCGAAGCATTCAGCGCGAAGTTTTCTTGCGAGCGCGTGAACAAAGATGCCGACTGCCTGCCGATGTTGCCGATGACACTTTATTTCAGTGCGCCGGTGAGTCGCGCCCTGGCCGAGAAAATCACCTTGAAAACGGCAGCGGGCAAAGCGTATAAGACTATCGTCGCGGGCGAAGGACGAGAAGGCGCGACACCGCCGGAATGGGTGAGCGGCGTGAGCTTCGAGGCGCCGTTGCCGGAGCGCGCTGCGTTGGTGATCGATTTGCCGGTGGATTTTCGCGACGATGCCGGCCGCGAACTCGCGAACCGCAAGCGTTTTCCGTTGCAGGTCAAGACCGATGAGAGTCCGCCGCTGGCAAAATTTCCGGCGCGCTTCGGCATCATCGAATTGAAAGGCGATGCGACTTTGCCGGTGACTTTGCGTAACCTGGAGAATCTGATCGACGCGCGTCTCGCGCGAGTCGGTCCGCGCGACGAAGACGACGTCGCAGGCAAGGCGGCCGACAAGGCGTCGCAGGCGCTCAATTGGTTGAAGAACAAACTGGAGCAGTCGCGTGCGCACGACGACACGCCGATTCCGGCGAGTGTGGCGCGTATTTCGGACAGCGACGTGATGGATGTGGTCGGCTGGATGAAGCGCCTGCGGCAGACTGAATACGGCGCGGATGTTCGCCCCGGCGAGGTGTCGGTGTTCCGCGGCGACGAGAAACTGAAGCGCTTGTCGGTGCCCAAGCCGGAGGGCGCGCGCGCCTTCGAAGTGGTCGGCATTGCGCTGAAAAAACCCGGTTTCTACGTCGTGGAGCTGGCGAGTCCGCGCCTGGGCGCGGCGTTGCATGGCATGCGCAAACCGTATTACGTGCAGACCGCGGCGCTGGTGACCAATCTTGCGGTCCACTATAAATGGGGACGCGACAGTTCGCTGGTGTGGGTTACCAGCCTGGATCAAGGCGCGCCGGTGCCGAATGCTCGCGTGGCGATTCAAGACTGCGGCGGAAAAGTTCATTACGGCGGACAGACCGACGCGCGCGGAATCCTGCGCGTGCCGCAAGCGCTGCCGCCGCGAGAGAAACTTCCGGCCTGTCTTACCAGTCACGACCGGCAGTATCTGGTGACAGCTCGTCTGGCCGACGATTTGTCGTTCGTGTTCTCGGAGTGGGATGAGGGTATCGCGCGCTGGCGATTTAATTTGCGCGGCGCCGATTACAACGGGCCGTTCATCGCCGCTACGGTGTTTGACCGCACGCTGGCGCGCGCGGGCGAGACCATCAACATGAAGCACTACTACCGCCGCCACACGGGTAAAGGCTTCGCGTTCCTGCCGGCGGAGTCGTTGCCGCAGAAGGCGGTGCTCAAGCACTTGGGCAGCGATGAGCAATACGAAGTGCCACTGAGTTGGCTGCCGAACGACACCGCGGAGTCGTCGTGGAAAATCCCGGAGGGTGCGAAGCGCGGCAGCTATCAGGTGTGGATGCAAGACAGCCTCGAACGTCCGCAGAGCATGCGCGCGGCCGGCAGTTTCCGAGTGGAGGAATTTCGTGTTCCCTTGATGCAGGCGACGATCAAACCGGTCAAGCCTTTACTGGTCAACGCGACCTCGGTAGAGGTGGACCTGCAGGTACGTTATTTGTCAGGCGGCGGCGCGGCTTATATGCCGGTGAAAGTGCGCGCGATGGTACAGCCAAGCTCGGCGAGTTTCCCTGATTTCGAAGGCGTCGCGTTTGCCAACGGCCAGGTGAAGGAAGGGATCGAGAAAAGCGATCAGGGCCCTTGGTATTCGGACGAATATTTGTTCGAGGAGGGTGGCGAGGGCGCAGACGAGGATGCGAACGCGAGCCCCGGAACTCACCCACTGAAAACCGTCACGCTGGCGCTCGACGGGGCGGGCGCCGGCCGCGCGACGCTGCCCGGTTTGCCGGTCACCGGCGCGCCGCAGGCGTTGGTCGCCGAGGTGGAGTACAGCGATCCGAATGGCGAAATTCTGACCAGCTCCAGCCGCACGACTTTGTGGCCGTCGCGCGTTCTGCTCGGCGTAAAGCCGGACGCATGGGCCGCGTCGAAGGACCTATTGAAATTTCAAGCGATCGCGGTGGATGTGGCGGGCAAGCCGGTGAAGGGTCAGAAGATCAAAGTAGATATTCTTGCGCGCACTTCGTTTGCGCACCGCAAGCGTTTGCTCGGCGGGTTCTACGGTTACGAGAGCGGCGCCGAAGTGAAGCGCCTCGCCACCGCGTGCGAAGGCACGAGCGACGCGCGCGGGCGTGTGTTTTGCGAAGTGAAGCCGCCTGCGTCCGGCAATTTGATCTTGCAGGCGGAAACCAAAGACGCGGCGGGGAATTCCGCGCTGGCCAACGCCTCGGTCTGGGTCGTAGGTAAGGACGAGTGGTGGTTCGACGCCACCAACGACGATCGCATCGACGTGATTCCGGAGAAAAAACGCTATGAGCCGGGCGAAACGGCGCAACTTCAAGTGCGTATGCCGTTTCGCGAAGCGACCGCGCTGGTGACGGTGGAACGCGAAGGCGTGATTGAGTCGTCGGTGCAAAAACTCAGCGGCAAGTTGCCGGTGATCAAGGTACCGATCAAAGGACACTACGCGCCGAATATGTTCGTCTCGGTGCTCGTGGTGCGCGGCCGGGTGAACGATGTGCAACCGACGGCGTTGGTGGACCTGGGCCGGCCGGCGTTCAAGATGGGTGTCACCGAAATCGCCGTGGGCTGGAAGGCGCACGAGCTCGCAGTCAAAGTAAAACCGGAACGCGCTAGCTACAAGACGCGTGACAAAGTATCGGTGGCGATCAGCGTCACTCGCCGCGATGGCAGCAAGCCGGTGAAGGGAACCGAAGTAGCGATCGCCGCGGTGGACGAAGGCTTGCTCGAACTCGGGCCGAACGATTCCTGGAAGCTGTTGGAGTCCATGATGCTGGCGCGCGGCATTGAAGTGGATACCGCGACCGCCGCGATGCAAGTGGTGGGCAAACGGCACTATGGGCGCAAGGCCTTACCCGCGGGCGGCGGCGGCGGTCACAAGACCAGTCGTGAACTATTCGACACGCTGCTGTTCTGGAAAGCGCGCGTTGCACTGGATGACAAGGGCCGTGCGACGGTGCAGATTCCGCTCAACGATTCGCTCACTTCGTTTCGCATTGTCGCGGTGGCCAACGCCGAAGCGGGCCTGTTCGGGACCGGCCAGGCATCGATCCGCGTTAGTCAAGATTTGATCGTGCAATCCGGTTTGCCGCAACTGGTGCGCGAGGGCGATCGCTTCAAGGCCGTGTTTACCGTGCGTAACACATCGGAGCGGCCGATGAACGCCGACGTCGGCGCGAAGTTTGACGGGACGTCGCTGCCGCCACAACAGCTCTCACTCAATGCGGGCGCGGCGGCAGAAGTGGCATGGGAGGTCGCGGTGCCGGCAATTCGAAGCGCGCTTGAGTGGGAGGTGAGCGCGGCAGACGGCGCGGCGAGCGATCGCCTGAAGATCAAACAGCGAGTCGTCGAAGCCGTTCCGGTGCGAACGCTGCAAGCCACGCTGCTGCAGCTCGACGGAAAATTCCAGACCGATGTCGCGATTCCATCCGACGCGGTGCCGGGTCGCGGCGGTATTCATTTGCTGCTGCGTGATCGGCTCGGCGACGAACTCGGCGGCGTGCGCGAATTCATGGGCCGCTACCCCTATACCTGTCTCGAGCAACGCGTCTCGAAAGCGATTGCGCTGCGCGATGAGAGTCAATGGAAAGCGGTGATGGCAGACCTGCCCTCGTACTTGGATCGAGACGGCCTGGCCAAGTATTTTTCGCTACAGCATGAAGGCAGCGATGTGCTCAGCGCCTATGTTCTTGCGCTCGCGCATGAAGCGGGCTGGGCCGTGCCGGAAGCGGCCGGCAGCCGGATGCGCGCGGCGTTGAAGCGTTTTGTGCAAGGGCGCATCGTGCGTGACTCTGCGTTGCCGACTGCGGACTTGTCGATCCGCAAGATCGGCGCGCTGGATGCCTTATCACGCGCGGCGCCGGTTGAGCCGGCGTTACTGGATTCGATCGCCATAGAACCAAACTTGTGGCCGACCTCTGCGGTGCTCGACTGGCACGGCGTGCTGCGGCGATCGGAGGCGTTGCCGGAACGCAATGCGCGCCTTGCCGCTGCCGAGCAGATCATTCGTTCGCGCCTCAATTTTCAGGGCACCACGATGGGATTTTCCACCGAACGCAGCGACTATCTGTGGTGGCTGATGATTTCCGGCGACGTCAATGCCACGCACGCGCTGCTCGAAATGATGGACAACGACAAATGGCGTGAGGACATTCCGCGCATGGTGCGTGGTGCGCTGGGGCGGCAGCACGCCGGACACTGGAACACCACGGTGGCCAATGCCTGGGGCGTGCTGGCGATGGAGAAATTCTCGACCCTGTTCGAGAAGGTTCCGGTCACCGGCATCACTCTGGCGGCGCTCGGCGGCGAGCGGAAACAACTGGAATGGAAGCAGGACGTCAAAGGCGGAAATATGACCCTGCCCTGGCCTGCGAGCAAGGAGGCCATCGACGTCCAGCATCAGGGGAGCGGCAAGCCTTGGCTCAGCATTCAAAGCCGGGCGGCGGTTCCGTTGAAGACGCCGCTGTTCAGTGGTTTCAAGGTGAACAAGTCGGTCACGTTGATCGAAGCGAAAGATGCAACGGCAGACAGGAGCAAGCTGCATCGTGGTGACGTGGTGCGCGTGCGCCTCGAACTCGAAGCGCAAAGCGATATGACTTGGGTGGTGGTCAACGATCCGCTGCCGGCCGGCTCTTCGATTCTCGGCGGTGGCATGGCCAAGTCTTCGCAGATCCTCAAGCAAGGCGAAGTGAAAGTAGGGCAGGTGTGGCCGGCGTTCGAAGAGCGCAGCTTCGAGGCGTTTCGTGCGTATTACCGCTTTGTCCCGAAAGGCCAATGGACGGTCGAGTACACGCTGCGACTCAACAATGCCGGGACCTTCGAGTTGCCGGTGACCAGAGTCGAGGCGATGTATTCGCCGGAGATGTTTGGCGAGATACCGAATGCAGCGATCGCGGTTGACCCTTAACAACCTCGCCGTTTTGACCTTGCTGTGTGTCGCGGCAGGCGTGACGCAAACGCACGCCGCGCCGCCGTCTTTCACGCAAGTGCGCGGCGAGTGGCAGAGCAGCGAGGGTGTCTTGTTCGATCGAGAAGGCCGCGTGCTACACGAGCTGCGCGTGGATCCGGCGGGACGCCGCCTCGCTTGGGTCGCGCTCGCGGACGTTTCGCCCGCCGCGCGCGCGCTCATCGTGAGGGCAGAGGACCAGCGCTTCCGCGATCACGCCGGCGTCGATTGGTGGGCGCTGTCGGGCGCTGCGGTTAAGAGCGCGTTGGGTGGTGCGCGGCGCGGTGCCAGCACGATCTCCATGCAAGTGGCCGCGCAGCTCGATCGCAAGCTCAAACCGGCGCGCGCGGCGCGCACGCTGACGCAGAAATGGGAGCAAGTGCGCGCGGCGATCGAGTTGGAGAAAAGTTGGAGCAAAGATGAAATACTCGAAGCGTATTTCAATCTCTCCACTTTCCGCGGCGAACTGCAAGGCATTGGCGCGGCGGCGCGGGCGCTGTTTGGCAAACAACCAAGCGGGTTAGACGAAGCCGAGTCTTTGCTCCTGGCGGCGCTGCTGCGTGGCCCGAACACCGAGGCCACCAACGTCGCCACGCGGGCGTGCGCGCTGGCGCGGGCGACGAACTCGCGCGTCCCCTGCGACACCTTGACTGTGTCTGCCCGCGCTTCGCTCGGAGCGAAGGCGCTGACGCCCATTGCGAGCTTGGCGCCGCACGTCGCGCGCGAATTGTTGTCGGGCAATCAGGCAAACGTTAAGGTGACGCTTGATGCAGACCTGCAAAGCATGGCCCTGCAAGCGTTGCAAGAACAACTCGCGCTGCTCGCCTCGCAAAACGTGCACGACGGCGCGGTGCTGGTGGCCGACAATGCCAGCGGCGAAATTCTTGCGTACGTGGGCAATGGCGGCGAACGCAGCAGCGCGTGGTACGTGGACGGTGTGCTCGCACCGCGACAAGCGGGCTCGACGCTGAAGCCGTTCTTGTACCAGCTGGCGATTGAGAGCAAGTTGCTGACCGCGGCTTCTCTCATGGATGATGCGCCGGTCAACCTGATGACGCCGGGTGGACTGTATGTGCCACAAAATTACGATCGCGAGTTTCACGGTCTCGCCAGCGTGCGCGTCGCACTCGCCTCGTCGCTTAACGTGCCGGCAGTGCGCGCGCTCATGCTCGTAGGCGTGGATAACTTCGTCGAACGCTTGCGCGCCCTGGGTTTTGATCATCTCGCGCGAGACGGCGACTATTACGGCTATTCGCTGGCGCTGGGCTCGGCTGAAGTGAGTTTGTGGCAACTGGTGAATGCTTATCGCACGCTTGCCAACGGCGGCCGCGCATCGACCATGACCTTGCTCAGCCGCAACGGCCGCCATGAACAGCGAATCTTGGATGTCGCGGCAAGTTATATCGTAAGCGATGTGCTGGCCGACGCAAGCGCACGCTCGGTGAGTTTTGGTCTGGCAAACGTACTCGCACCGCGCTTCTTCGCCGCGGTGAAGACCGGAACGAGCAAGGACATGCGCGACAACTGGTGCGTCGGTTTCACCGGAAAATTCACGGTCGGCGTGTGGGTAGGAAACTTCGATGGCAGTCCGATGCGAGATGTGTCGGGCGTGAGCGGCGCGGCGCCGATCTGGCTGGATCTGGTGAATTACTTGCAACGAAGGCCAGGCGCAACACGTCCGGCACGTCCGGCAGGCGTCGTGTCAGAAACCGTGCAGTTCGATGAAAACGTCGAGCCCGCGCGCGAAGAATTATTTATCCCCGGCACCGAGACTCGTCGGATTGCGTCGAAGCGCGGGCCGGCGGCGCGCGCACGTATCGCTTACCCGAGCGATGGCACGCTGGTGGCGATCGACCCGGATATTCCGGTGCCGGTGCAACAGATGCAATTCTCGATGCGCCCGGAATTGCGTGGCCACAGGTTCAAAATAGAC
>JAYUZG010000098.1:0-6075 GCA_043751985.1 Betaproteobacteria bacterium | reverse complement strand
GACTCCTTCCTCGTTCGACTGGTTAAGTAACTCTCTCCAGTGTGGCGCATCGACGCCGACTCTAGGTGGGAGGAGTCCATCCCATTGGGCTACGAAATCCGGTTTTACGCCTGCAACCGGTAGGGCGGGTCCCTCCCGCCATCGCAATTTGAACCTCGGCACAGTGGGTGTGACCCGCCCGAATTCCGCGTCGTATACAAGAAATGCTCCAACGGAGAACACCGAGAAGATGAGAATTGTAGGGTGGGTTCGCGAAGCAACCCACCGAGAATTGTAGAGGTCGCGAAGCAACTCACCGAGCGGCGCGGTGGATTGCGCTGGCGCGCGAATCCACCCTACGAAAGCTTCGCATTGTCTTCGCCCTGTGGCATTCCAACCAAACCTTCGACCTCACAAGAATCGGTATCGCAGCTTGCAAAAAGCCATAGGATCTACGAACTACAACTTGGTTTCTGGCCACGCCTTTCGTGATGAGCGTCTTAAGGTTTGAGCGCTGCCAACTTGTAGAGTCGGCCATTGCCGTTGCCGGAGGGTTGGAGAGAGTCGAGCCGATCTCCCATTGCCTCTGAGAGCCGAGTCAGCCTCTCATCCGGCGACGGGTGGGTCTTGAACAGCATTCCCACTGTGCTGTCATTCTTTCCGACCGTGCTGATTTCTTGTAGTACGGAAGGCAGACCCCAAGCATCATAGCCCGCGCGCGCTGCCAGCACGACGCCGAGTCGATCGGCTTCAAACTCCGCGTCTTTATCCAGCCCGCGCGACAGAATCTCCGCGCCGCTGCCGATGATGCGTTGTGCCGCGGACTCTCCTTTTGCGAGTTTCTTTTTGAGGAGTTTCGCGCCGGCATCCATGAGTTGACTTTTCTGCACTACTTTGAGGTGGTGCTTCTCTTGCACGTGAGCGATCTCATGGCCGAGGACACCCGCCAGCTCGGCTTCGTCTTTCAGCTTCGCATACAGGCCGCGCGTGATGAAGATGTAACCACCCGGTGCGGCAAACGCGTTGATGTCTTCGGTTTGAATGACGCCAAAGGTCCAGTTGAGTTCGGGGCGATCGCATTGCAGAGCCACCCATCTGCCAATTCGATTCACATATTGCTGAAGCTTGTCGTCCTTCACCAAAGGAGCCACGCCGAGCAAATTCCCGGCGATTTGGCGCCCCAGGCGCACCTCGTCTTCCAGCGGAACTTTGCCGATGGGAGGGATTTTGACCTCGGGCTCGGTGCCCGCCGGGTTGACGCCGGCAGCCTGCTCCGGCGCAGGTTTGGAAGGGTTGGCGTTTTTCACGATCTCCTTGAGCCGGTCGCGCAAACTGTCTGCATGGGCCGTCGCGTGGAATGAGGCAAGTAGCGCAAGGCAAATCGCAATCAATAGGTTCTTACTCATGATCAGCGCCCCTGATTGGACTGTGGCACGGGCAGCCAATTCACCGGCCGCGCTGCCAGTTCCCCTTGCGCCGCGAATTGTTTGGCGTCGTCCGGCTTCACCGCGGATGCTTCGGCCTTTTTCAATTCCTCTGCATTGAATTTCGCCGCTTTCATATCCTCGTCGCCCAGACCGCGCACGCCCGTCGTGCTCACTACCTGACCGGTTCCCGCGCGCCCCGTCGCCACACCGGCGACGCCTGCGATTTCTGCAGCCGCGTTGCCGCTGCCCGCCGATCCCTTGCGCACGCTCAGGATGCGCACCCAGCCGCTTCCTTGTTCCGCGCTGATGTTGAGCCATCCTCCTTTCTTTCCGAGGATGCTGACTGGCTCGCCTTTCTTGATCGCACCGACGGTGTCGGCATCTTTGAACGGCTCGGCCTTGATGTCGTCCCGCTTGAGCGCCACGCCACTTTCTTCGCCCAGCGCGGAGGCGGCGAAGGCGCCAAGCAAGATGATCAGACTGCATGACTTCCAAAGTGCTTGCATCAGGTGCTCCTCATTTTCTCGAGTGTTTGCGCGAATAATTGCCGCCACTGCACTTCCGTCGGCTGTGCGCCCTCTACGCCCAAGGCCAACACATGCACCGTGTAATCCTGAAGTTCCTCGCCCGCGATGTGCGAGGCGGATACCAACCGTGGCATGGTCTCGACCAACTCCTTTGCTTCACGTTCTACCAGGCGCTTGGCCTCTTCGTCGCTCGCGGCGTGCGCCCAGGTCACCACGAGCAAATTATCCAGCATGCCCCAAATGCCGCGCTGCGAGCCACGCATCATTTCGACGTCCTTGGGGTAAGTGCCCGTCTTCTCGGCAGCCTTCTTGAGCGTGCGTAGGAAAGCGGGCAGCGCGAGCTCATCCTGCGCGCGTATTTCAAAAACGGCCATGGTGGCGATTACACTGGTCCCGCCTCGCAAACTTTGGGTGACGACGTTGCGTTCCAGCGCTTTGGCAGTGGCAAGCGCGTAAAGTTTCGCGACGGAAAAATAAACAAAGGCGATGAAGACCGGCCCGGCCAAATTGAAATAGAAGTTGGTAAGGTTGATGGTGAGATAGGAGATCGCCAGCAAACCGATCTGCGAAAACCCGAAAATCTTGGCGAAGCGATCGGGTTCGACGTCTTTATAGAAGGCGTACGCCGTTCCCCACAGAACAATCAGCGCTGCCAGAAGCAACGGCCAGCGGCTGTTGGGAACGCGAATGAAGTCTTGGTGCTTTACGTTGTCAATCGCGGTTGCAAGAATCTCCACGCCCGGAAACTGCTTCGACACCGAGGTCGCCTTGATGTCGAACAAACTGGGCGCCGTGGAGCCGATGATCACGATCTTGCCGGTGAACTCGTCTTGCGGACGCTGGCGTTTTTTATTCAGCATGTCCAGATACACGTCGCTGAAACTGGTGTAACGATAAGTAAACGGGTTTCCGCGCCAGTTCAGCAAGATGTCCTGCTGGTCAGGTAACGCCCAGTGCAAGACCTCTCCTATGCGCACCGGCATCGATGGGATGCGCCAGCCATACGCGTCGTGGTACATGGTGTAGGCGCGCGCCACGCCATCGGGATCCGGGTAAATGTTGTGCGTGCCCAGGCGGCCGTTCTGCAGCGCGGCCTTGAAGAACGGCAGAATCATCGCGATCGGCTGGTCTTCTTGCGGTTCATTTTCTAGCGGCTTGAGAGCCGGGATCATGTTCGGCCGGAGCTGGCTTAATTTGTCGTTGACCTCCGGCAGCCGCAGCATGGGGAAAAAGGTATTGTCCGTCGCCGCGATGGCCTCGTTGAACGCGACATCGCTGTCCGCATTGAATACGTCCGGGTCGCTGAACAGAATATCGAAGATGATCGCTTGTGGCTGTTGCTGTTCGACGTTTTCGACGAATTCGCCGAATACCTGGCGTGGCCACGGCCAACGCCCGTAGTCCTTCGCCATCGCGCTCAACGATGCTTCGTTGACATCCACGATCACGATCGCGTCGTCCGGCCGCGGTTTGATGATGCGATTCTTGATGACGACGTCGTAGGCTTTCTGCCGCATGTCCACGACCGCGTGCAGGAAGAACACGTCGGCAAGAATGAACAAGGTAAACAATCCCGCCAGCAACAAATAGAAGTTGTTCTTGAGTTTGCGCGCGATGAATCCCGCTGTTCCGCGTAACAAAGTGGTGTAGAGCCGAAGCAGCAGGCGGGAGAGCTTTATCATTTCACGCGCCGGGGGATTGCGCCGAGGACCGGTGACGAGGCAATGTAGCGCTTGGGGAGCTTCTGATCAAGTCTGGCATGGGATTGGTTCGAGCGCGGGTCAGCCGTTACGCCGCTCGCGCTGGGTGTCGCCTATATGCCAACCACGCAATCGCCGCGATGACCAGCAGCAGAAACGGCAGCGAACCATAGTTGAGCAGTTCCCATCCGTGCGTGGTCACCAGCGCGCCCGAGGTAAACGACGACGCCGCCATGGTCGTGAAAATCAGGAAATCATTGGCGCCTTGTACCTTGTTCTTTTCCTGCGGACGGTAAGTCTCGGTCAACAAGGTGGTGCCACCGATAAACAAAAAGTTCCAGCCCACGCCAAGAGTAAACAGTGCGATGAGAAAATTCATCACATCTACACCGTTGAGCGCGATGACGACGCAAACGAACATCAACAGCACACCCGCGGCCATGATTATGAGCACGCCGAAGCGCCGGATGAGATGTCCGGTAAAAAAGGACGGCGCGAACATGCCGATCACATGCCACTCCAGCACCAGCGCAGCGTCAGAGAAAGGGTGGCGGCAGATTTTCACCATGGCGATCGGAGTTGCGGTCATCAGCAGATTCATCACACCGTAGGCGATGACCGCGGCCATCGCCGCGACGATGAAGTCCGGCTGACGCACGATCTCGCGCAGGCTGCGCCCGCCGTCTGCCTGTTCTTCGGCGGTCGGCGGCGGAAAATGTACGAACTGAATCACGATCAGCGATAACACGGCGAAGACAATCAGCGAAACGTAAGTGCCGGCGAATGGGATGGGCAGCCAGTCGAGCGAATACTTCACCAGATTCGGGCCGGCCACGCCGCCGATTACGCCGCCCGCGAGTACCCAGGAGATGGCGCGTTCTTTCCAGTGTGGCGGAGAGACCTCGGCCGCGGCAAAGCGGTACAACTGCCCGCATGCGTTGTACACGCCGACCAGCATGGTGCCGGCGCACAGCAGGTAGAACATTTTTTGACTGACGCCGAGGGCAGCGACCAGAACGCCCAGCACGCCAAATAAAGTACCGACGGAAAAACCCACGCGGCGCCCGTAGCGTTTCATCATTCTCGCGATCGGCGCGGAGGCGAGCGCCGAGCCAATCACGTATGACGTGATCGGAACGGTTGCCATTGCCGCGTTGGGTGCCAATGCCAGACCGGCGAGGCCGTTGACCGCCACCATCGATACGCTGTTGGTGAACAACAGCGCCTGGCATGCGACGAGCAAGAGGATATTGCGGTGGGTGTCTTCAACCGGCTGGGGAGAGGCTGGGGTCACGTGACTTTGTCCGAGGCATCAATCGAGGGATGTAAGCGGCGATCGCTTTTCGCTCGATGCTTTTTTGTGCGGCGGCGACTAGGATTTGAAAGGACGGGAGTGTATCCAAATAGATTGGGGTCTGCGTATGCAATACACCCCAATTCATCGTAAGCTGGACGCGTAATGCAGTAGACGAAATCGAGGGCGATATGAAACCAGGAAATGAACGGCTGGACCAAGTGGTACTTGAGGCGCGACTCAAGGCGAACGAGCGCGCGTCAGGTTACCGGGAGCGCGCGCTGAAACTTTTCCCATGGGTGTGCGGGCGCTGCGCGCGAACTTTTACTCATGGCAATTTGCAATTGCTTGAGGTACATCACAAGAACAGCAATCATGATGACAATCCTCCCGACGGCAGCAATTGGGAGCTGTTGTGCACCTATTGCCATGAGAATGAGCATTCCAAGTTGAAAGATGGGGCGGGGCGCACGGATTCAAAGAACCACTCGCCGACCTCTACGTTCAATCCCTTCGCAGATTTGAGAGGATTGATGGAGTCGAAGAAAAAAGACGAGTAAGGCGGATTAGCGAAGCGCAATCCGCCGCATGGCCTCACGATCGAGAAACGACCTATCGAAAATCAGCCGGCGACTCCCAGTTCTTCCGCGATGGGCTGGCTGGAGTAATGAAAGCTGACCGGCCCGTCCGGCTCTGCGTTGAGAAACTGGTGCACGAAAGGATCGCGCGAGGCGAGTAAATCCGCGGTCGCGCCTTGCGCGGCGATGACTCCGTCGTGAATGAAATATACATAGTCAACCACCTTCAGCGATTCCGATACGTCGTAAGTCACCACCACCGACGTCACGCCGAGCGCGTCGTTCAGCTTGCGAATCAGGTTGGCAATGGTGTTGAGCGAAATCGGATCAAGACCGGCGAAAGGCTCGTCGTAGATAATTAAACTAGGGTCGAGCGCGGTCGCACGCGCCAGCGCTACGCGGCGCTCCATGCCGCCCGACAGCTCGCTCGGCCGCAGCGTGTGCGCGCCGCGCAGGCCCACCGCGTGCAGTTTCATCAGCACCATGTCGCGAATCATCGATTCCGGCAGATCGGTATGCTCGCGCATCTGGAACGCGACATTGTCGAATACCGACAGATCCGTGAACAAC
>JAYUZG010000097.1:0-16338 GCA_043751985.1 Betaproteobacteria bacterium | reverse complement strand
GCGCTCGTGTACGTCGGGCCTGACACGGTGGCGACTCACCTCGCGGCCGCTATTGGTACGCCGACGGTCGCGCTGTTCGGCCCATCCAATCCGGTCAAGTGGGGTCCGTGGCCGAGTGACTGGCAGGATTCGAAGTCTCCATACCAATCGCGCGGCACGCAGATTCGCAGTAACGTCGCGCTGGTGCAAGGCGAGGGGCACTGCGTCCCGTGTCTGCTGGAAGGTTGCGCGCGCGCCGAGGACAGCGAAAGCGCTTGTCTGCAAATGCTGCGCGTAAATTCAGTTACGACCGCGATCGAAACGCTGTGGCGGCATCGTGCATGAACAGTCGATGAATCCGCTCGGCGATCGATCGTTGATTCATGTGATCGAGCCGACGCTGCAGGATTACGCGGGTCACTGTTACGGCTTGGTGCGCAGTTTTTGCGACGCTGCGAATCGAGAGGTGAAGTTATGGGGTGGACGTGGCTCGGCCGCGCTTGCTTTTGGCGAGGTAGATTCCGTGTCCCATTTCGACCGGCGCCTGCGGCTGATTCAATTACTGATGCTCTTGCATCGTCTGCTGAGAAAACCGCAACCGGTACTTATCATGACGGCGCGGCGCAGCGATCTCGCCTTGGCGCGACTGGCCGCGCGCGGCAGGATTCCCGCGGGCAGACTGTTCCTGTATTTTCACTGGTTCCGCGAATCGCCGTCGCGTCTTGCTTATCTCACCCGAGCTGCTCGCGCACAGCCGCACATCGGCATCCTGGCGACCACGCCCACGGTAGCGGAGATATTTTCGCGAGCGGGTTTCGCCAATGTGGTGTTATTGCCGTATCCGCTCACCGCGACGCGGCCCCACGAGGACACAGGCGGATCCGGGTTCAGTCATTTGCTTTACGCCGGTGCGGCTCGAAATGATAAGGGCTTCACTTTGGTGGTGGATTTGGTTGAGCATCTGGCGCGAGAGCATAGCGCGGTGCCGATCGCGATCCAGATTTCAGCGGACCACTATGGCAAATACGATTCCGAAACGCGTTCGGATATTTCACGACTGGCGCAAATTGATTATCCGCACCTGCGCATTCTGCGTCATACACTTCAACCTGCCGAATACGCCGAGCTATTTCGCGGCGCTATTTGTTTGCAGCCGTACGATCGCTCCGCCTTCCGTGATCGCGTGAGTGGCGTGACCATGGACGCATTGACTTACGGCTGCCCCGTCATCGTGCCTGCCGACACCTGGATGGCACGATTGATTCACCCTCAATCAGCGGGGATCGAGCTCGACAAGATGAACGTCGAAACTCTCGCGAGCGCCGCGCAATACCTGATTGCAAACTATGCTGCATATCAATTGCGTGCAGCGACGGCGGGAAAGCTGCTGAGGCAACGCTCATGGGAACCGTTTCTAAAATTGCTGAGGTAGTGATGAGTGATTCAGTAATCTGACGACGAGGTATTGCAAGAATTTGAAATATTTCTTCAGATGTCACGGAAACAAGTACCAAGAAAGCCGACATGAGCCGAACCACTTAGCGAAGGGTGGATTCGCGCGCCAGTGCAATCCACCGCGCCGTTCGGTGGGTTGCTGCGCGAACCCACCCTACAATTTTCACCATCTCTGCGTTCTCCTTTGAAGCATTTCCTTGTATAGGAAGCGGAATTCGCCGGGTTCGCTCATTGAGCGTAACCTGACGTGGGGAGACTTTGTACAACGGAGGGCGCGTCATGGACTTCGAGGCCATTGGCACGCAGGCTGAACGAAGGCTACAGATTCTCGACAACGCGACTAACCTCCAGGACCTGCGCAATTTGCCGAGTAACCGTCTTGAGGCGTTACGAGGTGACCGAGCGGGGCAGTTCAGCATTCGAATCAATGATCAGTGGCGAGTCCGTTTCGAGTGGAAAGACGGCGATGCCTATGCTGTTGAGATCGTGGATTGCCATTAGGAGTCGAAGATGCCTAACAAGATGAGGCCGATTCATCCAGGTGAAATACTCAAAGAAGAGCTTGCGGAGTTAGGCATGTCCGCAAATGCGTTCGCGCAGGCCTTGTCGGTGCCGGCCAACCGCATCACCAGTATTTTCAATGGGCAACGCTCTATTACTGCTGACACGGCGCGTCGGCTTGCTCGGTACTTTGGCACCACTCCGGAATTCTGGATGAACTTACAGACGGCCTATGATGTGAAAATTGCCAAGGTACCGAGTTGGCGTGAAATCGAACAAAATGTGAAGCCGGCTGTGAAGACAGCGGCCTAGGGCACGGTGTGGCGACGGGCGACAGAGAAACTAAGTGATTAAGTAACTCAGGGATTCAGTAGTTGCTGCGCTATCACTCAACTACTCAAGCACCAAGTTCCTGCTTCAGATGCCCGCCTCGTGCGCCTGCTGATCCGCGTGATAGCTCGATCGCACCAGGGGACCGCAGGCCGCGTGCTTGAATCCGAGACGTAGCGCTTCCCTTTCGAATTCGCGAAACTGTTCAGGCACGACGTAGCGCAGCACCGACAGGTGTCCGCTACTGGGTTGCAGGTACTGGCCGACCGTGAGCATGTCAACCTCATGCGCGCGTAGGTCACGCATCACCGCGACGATCTCTTCGTCGGTT
Source organism: Betaproteobacteria bacterium (assembly GCA_043751985.1). Taxonomy (GTDB): domain Bacteria; phylum Pseudomonadota; class Gammaproteobacteria; order Burkholderiales; family JAYUZG01; genus JAYUZG01. Next base: position 13,742 of record JAYUZG010000097.1, on the reverse strand, counting down.
TCGCCCAGCCCTACCATGAGTCCCGATTTGGTTGGCGTGCCGGGTACGCGGGCTTTGAACTCTTGCAACAGGCGTAGTGAGTTCTGGTAATCCGCGCCTGGGCGTGCCTGCTTGTAGAGGCGTGGCACGGTTTCCAGATTGTGATTCATCACATCCGGCGGAGCCAATTGCAGCGTGCCTAGCGCGATATCGAGTCGACCACGGAAGTCGGGCACCAGCACTTCAATTTGTGTGTTGGGGGAATGCTCGCGTACCGCGCGAATGCAATCGACAAAATGCTGTGCTCCGCCATCGCGCAAGTCGTCGCGGTCTACGCTGGTGATGACCACGTACTTGAGCTTCATCGCCGCGATTGTCTTGGCTAAATTCAGCGGCTCTTCGGCGTCTGGCGGTTTGGGCCGTCCGTGCGCCACATCGCAGAACGGACAACGCCGCGTGCATAGGTCGCCCAGGATCATGAAAGTCGCGGTGCCCTTGCCAAAACATTCGCCGATGTTGGGGCATGCCGCCTCCTCGCACACCGTGTGCAGATTGTGCGCGCGTAGCGCGTCCTTTACTTCCTGAAATTTTTCTCCGCTGGACAAGCGCACGCGAATCCAGTCGGGCTTCTTCAGCGGGGCTATCGGAATAATCTTGACCGGATTGCGCGCGGTCTTGGCGAGGCCGCGCTGACGTGGGTCATTTGAAGTTGAGTTCATGATGCTGCCGCGCCGTCGAATTGGCGCGTGAGGTGTTCGAGAAGTTTGTCGCCTACCGATTCCATCGACGCGGTCACACCGAGCTTGAGCAAATCCGTTACCTGCAAGCCTGCATAACCGCAAGGGTCGATGCGGTCGAACGGCGCGAGGTCCATGTTTACGTTGAGCGCCAGCCCGTGATAGCAACAACCACTGCGCACGCGCAAACCCAGCGCGGCGATTTTCGCGCCTTCCACATAGACCCCAGGCGCATGGTCTCGGCGCTGCGCGACGATACCGTAGGTCTGCACCAAGTCTATCACCGTCTGTTCCATCCGCCGAACCAGCGCGCGTACCGTTAGCCCGCGCCGCCGCAGATCGAACAGACAGTACGCCAGCCACTGACCCGGACCGTGATAGGTGATCTGTCCTCCCCGATCGACTCGCACGATCGGAACCTGATGTTCCCCGCGCGGCAGATGTTGGTCGCGTCCTGCCACGCCGACGGTGTAGGTCGGAGGGTGTTGCAACAACCAGATTTCGTCGGGTGTGTTCGATGAACGGGTATTGGTAAATGCTTGCATCGCGCGCCACGTCGCTTCGTATTCGACGGTGCCTTTGCGTCTTAACAAAATCGCCGGGAATAAATTGTCTGCAACCATCGACATCAGAACACCCACACCACCGCGGGGTGATCGCACAGGTCTTGGTACAGCGCGTCGAGTTGCGCACGCGAGGTCGCGCGGATGACGCAAGTGATCGACAAATAAGTGTTGTTCTTGCTGGTGCGCATTTCAACGCTGGCGGGATCGAAGTCCGGCGCGTGCTTGCGAACCACATCGACGATAGATTGAACCAGCCTCGGCTCGCGCCGGCCCACGACTTTGATGGGAAAGTCGCTAGGATAGTCGATCAGCGAAAACCCGGATTCTCCGCTCACGCGGGCGCTCGCATGACTTGCCTCTTGTAGTCCTGATACAGACCATACATCTTGCGGAACACCGGGCCGGGCACGCCGGCGCCGACTGCGCGTCCGTCCAAGCGCGTGATTGCCAGCACTTCGCGCGTGGCCGAGGTCATCCACACCTCGTCCGCGCCGCGCAGTTCACTCCCAGAAATTTCACGCACCTCGCGCGGAAGATTGTTGGACGCGGCGAGTTCCAATACCACGTCGTAGGTGATGCCTGGCAGCATCAGATGATTTTTCGGCGGCGCGAGCAACACCTTGCCGCGCACGACGAAGATGTTGCTCGCCGCGCCTTCGGTCAAGAAGCCGTCGCGCAACATGATGGTCTCGGCGCAATCCTGGTCGACGGCAAGCTGACGCAGCAGCACGTTGGGCAGCAAGGAGATCGCCTTGATATCGCAGCGCAGCCAGCGGTTATCCACGGCGGTGACGGCGGCGGCGCCCTTCTCGACGGCCTCTTTGGAGGGTGTCACCAGCGGATTGGTCATCATGAACACCGTCGGCGCCACACTCTTTCCAGGAAAAGCATGATCGCGTTTGGCCACGCCACGAGTGACGTGCAGATAGACCGACTGATCCGCGTCATCGCTGCTGTTGATCAGCGTGCGGATCAAATGCGTCCACTCGCTTTCGCTGTGAGGGTTGCGCAGGCGAATGCCATCCAGGCTGGCTTGCAGGCGGCGCAGATGTTCCGGCAGGCGAAACGCATGATGCGAATACACGGGAATAAGTTCGTACACACCGTCGCCGAAAATGAAGCCGCGATCGAGCACCGGCACACGCGCCTCATCAAGTGGCAGGAACTCGCCGTTGAGATAGACCGTCTCGCTCAATTGAACCATAACCTCAGACTGTCCCAGGTGCGGCCGAAAATGTTCGCCATGCCTATGCGTTCGAGTGCCACCACTGCATAGTCGCCCAAAGCTTGCTCGCCAAGCCGCACATGCAGCGTGGCCACTTCCTGACCGGCGCCGACCGGAGCGAGCAGCGGCTGCATGCTCTCCAACTTCGCGTTGAGCCGATCACGCGCGCCGCGTGGCAGAGTGAGAAACAGGTCTTTGTCGACACCCGCTCGCAGAATATCTTGCGCACCCTTCCACACCGGCAGATTGTCCACCACTTGGCCTTTTTCGTACAGCCGCACCATTTCGAAGCGCTCGAAACCGAAGTTGAGCAGCTTCTGTCCATCGGCCGCGCGCGCCGACTCGGACGACGCATCGAGAAGCACGGCGATCAGGCGACGTGGACCACGGTGTGCGGTGACGACGAAGCAGTAACCCGCCGATTGCGTATAACCGGTCTTCATGCCATCCACATAGGGATCGCGCCCGAGCAACAGGTTGCGGTTGACCTGCGCGATACCGTTGTAGCGAAACTCGCGAATCGAGTAATACAGAAAATAATCTGGGTGGTCGCGAATGATCGCCGCCGCGAGCAAGGCAAGATCCGCGGCCGCGGAATAGTGATCACGCTGCGGTAAGCCCGTCGCGTTCGCGAAGTGCGTCGCCTTCAGCCCCAGGCGGCCAGCCTCCTGATTCATGATCGCGACAAACGCGCTCTCGCTTCCCGCCACGCCTTCGGCGAGTGCAACGGCGGCGTCATTTGCCGATTGCACGATCAACCCATACAGCATGTCTTCCACGCGAGCGGGTTTCGCCGGCTCCAAAAACATGCGCGAGCCCGTTACTTTCCACGCTCGATTGGAAACCGGTAGCGTCTGCGAAAGTTTCAGTCTTCCGTCGCGCAAAGCGCCAAACAAGACGTAGGCCGTCATCAGTTTGGTCAGCGACGCGGGCGCAGCCCGCTGCTCGGCATTGCGGCTGGCGATGACCGAGCCGCCAGAAAAGTCGTAAAGTAACCAGGCGCGCGCCGACAGCGTGGGAGGGATCGGGTCCGCAGCGTGCGCGGTAAATGCGCACACCAGGACAAATAGACACGCCGTCGCGGGTTTCATTGCCGCGCGATTATAACGTTGCGCTTACAACAACGCCGGCTATTGATTGAGCGTTCGTCGGCTATTTGATTGAGCGTTGCGCGCACGCAAACGTCGGCTATTTGATTGAGCGTTGCGCTCACGCAAACGCTCTGCAACAATTGCGTTCTTCGAATCCTCAATGGTAATGGGCGCAATGAACATTGTCCGCAAGTTAAGCGCCGCGCTGGTGTGTCTCATTGCATCGGGTTCCGCTTTCGCTGACGACATCAAGATCACTGACGCGTGGGCGAAGGCGCCGGCGCCGGGGCAGAAAGTCGTCGGTGTTTATTTCACCGTGCTGAGCGATCGCGGAGTGCAGTTGGTCAAGGTGTCTTCAACGGTGGCCAAGTCCGCCGAACTACATGAATCCAAGCAGGTCAACGGCATGATGCAGATGCGCCCGGTTGCACGCATGGACGTACCGCCCAAGCACGCGATCACGCTCGCGCCCAACGGTGCGCATGTCATGCTGTTTGATGTGACCAAGAAAATTGCGGCCGGGGACCGCATCCCCTTGACCATCACTTTCGAGGACGTCAACAAGAAGAAAACAAAAGTAAAAGTTAAAGCGCTGGTAAAAAACGAATAGCCTTGCAGCAGACTACCGTTCGTTGATTGCGCTCACCTCTGCAATCCAGCCGTCATCCACCCAGCCGCGCAGCAACGCGGCGGCACGTGGCGCGGCCTCGTCCTCGGCGAACCACTGACACAAGCCTTCGCAAATCTGGCTAAAACTCGCGTCCGACTGCATAGCCTTAACCGCCCACGCCGCATCTGCATCGAGCGAACGAAAATACGACGTGTAGTCGGCGCGCCACACGGCACAGGTGAATGGCTCGGCCAGTAACTCCGGCGCGACCGGGTCGGCGCTCTCGTACTGTGCGCTCCAAATCGCCACCGCGTTGGTGCTGAGCGCGAGCAGATGCAGCGATGGGTGTGGCGTGAAGGACACGGTCGCCCATGCCTCCGGTGCCACCGCCGCCAGTTCTTCAAAGCGCAGCGTGGGCTGGTCTTCGATATCGAAGGCGAGGCCCAGCGTCCACTCGAAGTGCGCGAGCTCAGCGAGCACCTTGTGGTGCGTGACATCGGTCGAGGTTTGCAGGTGTTCGGCAAAGTGCTGACTGAACCAGCGCACATTGCGGAAGATCGATGGGTGAGCGGCGATATAAGAGGCGGTGAGCCGGTCGAAGACATCGTCGCCCACATAGGCTTTCAACATCGGAAAGTCGGTGCCCATGACCTCGGCGAGCCTTAGCCTATACGCGTCGAAATATATTCCCAGCCTGGTCGCGCGAAACGCGTCGTTTGGGCCGGCGATTTCGCCGGCAATCGTGGGCTTGCCGCTTATCACGTAGTCCTGGAAATCTGCCTCGATGTGCGCGAGCTGGCTCATGCCGCCACTCGACTGTGCAAAGTATCCGCCGCGATGCGCCGCGCCTGATCCAATTCAGTCAGCAAGTCTTGCAGCGGGGGAATGTGGTCGTCGCGCTCTATCATCGTCGACACCGCGCCAAAGCGGCGCAGCGCCGCCGCATAGAGTTTCCACACCGGATCGACGACGTCCGCGTCGTGGGTGTCGATAATGTGCGTGCCGCAGTGACTGTGTCCGGCCAAGTGAAACTGTTGCACTCGCTCGACTGGTATGCCGTCCAAATAATCCTGCGGGTCAAAGCCGTGATTGAAGGCGCTGACGTAGATGTTGTTTATGTCGAGCAGAATCAGGCAGTCCGCGCGCTTGCACACTTCCGCCAAAAACGCCCACTCCGGCATCGACGATCGCTGGAACGTCACGTAGCTGGATACGTTCTCCAGCAAAATCTGCCGCCCGAGAAAATCTTGCACTTGCTGCACCCGCGACGCCACGTGGTCGATGGCTTCTTCGGTATAAGGCAGCGGCATGAGGTCATGCAGGTTCTTGCCTGCGATACCGGTCCAGCACAGGTGATCCGAGATCCACGCCGGCTCAGCGCGCTGCGCGAGTTGTTTCAGACCCTTGAGGTACGCGCGGTCCAGCGGATCGGAGCTGCCGATTGACAGCGACACGCCGTGCAGCACTACCGGATAGTCGGCGCGCACCCGGTCGAGGAAATACAGTGGCTTGCCGCCGGGCAGCAGATAATTTTCAGACAATGCTTCGAACCAATCCAGTTGCGGATGATGGTCGAGGATCGACTGGTAATGATCGGTTCGCAAGCCGAGACCAAAACCGAGCCCGGGAAACGCAGCCATTTATTCTCCGTAAACGACTAACCAAGTGATAAAAGGCTTTCCGGCCTCAAATCATGCGCTAGACAAATAGGTTCATTGCAAGGTGAGAACCTCCGGCTGCCGGGGGCTCTCACCTGGACTACTTAGGTGCGCCCGTAAGTGCCAGCGAGCTTCTTGCACTCTTCCTGTGTCAGCGTGACGAAGCCCTGACCTTTGCAGCTATTTTGGCCTTTGCAGGAGCTATTCGCGCCCTTGCAATCGCTCATGCCTTTACAACCGTTCACGCCCATGCAGGCGGCGCGTGATGCTTGGCTTGGCCCTCCGGTGCTGGCACAGCCCGCCATAAACAACGCCGCCGCGGTCGCCGCAACTGCCATTCCTGCGATTTTCTTTCCGTTAACCATTTTCGACTCTCCATTGATAGGTTTGAAGGGAACTCCCGGCCGCAACATCGTTTGTATTGAACCGGACAGGCCGCACTTGTTTGCCGCCAAATTCAGTATACGTGGCTCACAGGCGCTTGGATGTAGTCGGCCGAAATTTTCATGCCTTACAAACAATCTTCAAATGGTTCAAATCCTGCCTGAATCTTCCTGGTCAGCGTCCATCCTTGCGTTCGTCGTCCTTCAGGACCGGATGTTTGCGAACGGCCTTGCGCAGAAAGCTCATTTGCTGGACGAAGTTCGTGCAGGCAGCGCAGATCTGCAAATGCGCCTTAAGCCGCACGCGTTGGACGAATCCCAACTTCGTATCAAGCGAAAGCGACACCAGTTCGCTGGCTTGCCGGCAATTGAGCTTTTTGAAAAATCTCACTGTTCTATCCCTTAAGGCGAACGGGCTCATCGCGCGTCAGAAGCGGCATCAAACCAGTTCTTCTCCAAACACTCGCGCAGCACCATACGTGCTCTATACAGCAGCACCCAGCAGTTGGACGTACTGATTCCGAGTTCCTTACAGATATCTTCAGTTTCCGCACCCATCAGCTCGCGCATGGAGAAAACCTGAGCCGCCTGGGTGGAAAGTTTCGCGTTGCAGCGCTCCAGGATTTCCCAGAATCGCTTCTGTTCCAAGCATTGGTCGGGGTTGCCCCAGGTCCGCGGCGCCGTGGCCCAATGATCGCCGTTGTGCTGATCAAAAAAAAGATCGGCGAACTCCCGCGACTCCTGGTCACTGCTGCCACCCACTATCGACGTGACGGGTATCTCGCGGCACTGCTTGCGGAACAGGTCGGTAATCTTGTGTTTGAGAATTCCGGTGAGCCAAGTCTTGACGGTGGACTTGCCGGAAAACCCGGAACGGCCCTGCAGGGCAGCGACCATCGTTTCCTGCACCACATCTTGAGCAGTGTTCGTGTCGCGCACTTGCAACAACGCGTAGCGGTACAAGTACTCTCGATACGCTTCGACCCCCTCCGCTGACTTTTCTTCGCTCATTGCCGTGGCTGCTCAAAGACAGGACTTAACTCTAGCCTGTCGGGGTTGCGGGGGCAAGATGCCAGGCGGGTCTTGAATTCACGCCTGCCCGTCCTGACTTATGGGTCGTAATATTCTTGAACACTGGAGGCAATATGGTAAACGTGGTCCGTTATAGTCCGTTTGACGATTCTTTCGACGAGCTGATGCGAGGTTTCTTTGTTCGACCGATGCGCTTTGACGCAAGGCGTGACGTCCAGATCAAAATGGATGTTGCTGAGGATGACAAGGCTTACAAGGTGCACGCGGAAATTCCGGGCGTCTCCAAAGAGGCAATCCAGGTGTCGATCGAAGGCAATCAAGTCGCCATCAGCGCCGAGGTCAAGCATGAAAAAGACACCAAGGAAAATGGCAAAGTCCTGCGCTCTGAACGCTGCTACGGCAAGGTGTACCGGGCGTTTAGCCTGGCACAGGACGTAGACGATGCCAACGCCACCGCGAGTTACCGCAATGGCGTCTTGGAGTTGATGTTGCCAAAGAAGGCGGCGAGCTCGGCAAAGCGTCTGGCCATTCAGTAGCAGGCTCAGGCGAGCGCGCGACAAGGGCGGCCCAGGGGTCGCCCTTGTTATTTGCACCATCGCTGTAGAATGCGCCGCAGTCAACTGCCTCCTCTAAATATGTCCCTCGATCAATCCGCCGCGCGCGCCAAGGCGCAAATTCTCTCGGAGGCACTGCCCTACATCCGCCGTTTCCATGGCAAGACCATTGTCATTAAGTATGGCGGCAACGCCATGACCGATGACCAATTGAAGGCGTCGTTTGCCGAGGACGTGGTGCTGCTGAAGCTGGTTGGTATGAACCCAGTAGTAGTCCACGGTGGCGGTCCGCAAATCGACGACGTGTTGAAACGTCAGGGCAAGAAAGGCGAATTCATCCAAGGCATGCGCGTGACCGACCGCGAAACCATGGACGTAGTGGAAATGGTACTGGGTGGTTTGGTGAACAAGGACATCGTCAACCTGATCAATCGCCACGGCGGCCGCGCCGTAGGGCTCACCGGCAAAGACGCATCGCTGATCCGCGCCAGAAAATTGCTGTTGCCCAACCCGGACAACGAGCAGGACATGATTGACTTAGGGCAAGTCGGTGAGGTCGCGTCGATCGACCCCGAAGTCATTGCGCTGCTGGAGACGCGCGAGTTCATCCCCGTAGTCGCCCCGATCGGCGTCGGTGAGCAGGGCGAGTCGTACAACATCAACGCGGACCTGGTGGCGGGCAAGCTCGCCGTCGTGCTCAAAGCGGAGAAACTGGTGCTGCTTACCAATACCCCCGGCGTGCTGGACAAGAACGGCAATCTGCTCACCGGCCTCACGCCACGCAAGATCGACGCGCTAGTGGCCGACGGCACGCTCTCCGGCGGCATGTTGCCGAAAATCGCCTCGGCACTCGACGCCGCGAAGAGCGGAGTGAACAGCGTGCACATCATCGACGGCCGAGTGGAGCACGCCTTGCTGCTGGAAATTCTCACCGATCAGGGGGTCGGCACCCTGATTCGCGCGCACTAGCAGTGAGTGAAAGGCTGTGGATTTTCGATCTGGATAACACTCTGCACGATGCCACGCCGCATATCTTCCCGCACCTCAATCGCTCGATGACTGCGTACTTGGCGACGCATCTGCAATTGTCTGAAGTCGATGCGAACGAGTTGCGCGTGCGTTATTGGCGCAGGTACGGCGCCACTTTGCTGGGACTGCTGCACCATCATCCAGAAGTCGATCCGCATCATTTTCTCAGCGCGACTCACGCTTTCCCGCAACTGCCGCGCATCCTGTCGTGGGCACGGCAGTTGCCGTCGGTGTTGCGCCGTCTGCCCGGACGCAAAGTCGTATTTTCCAACGCGCCGTTGGCCTACGCGCGTGCGGTGCTGCGCGCGCTGTCGGTCGAGCGCTGCTTCGCTGCCGTCTATGCGATCGAGCAGACGCGCTTCCGCCCCAAGCCCGACCCCAGCGGTTTTCGCCGGATCGTGCACGAACAGGGGCTTGCAGCGCAGCGCTGCATCATGGTCGAGGACTCGCTGGAAAACCTGCGCACCGCGAAACAACTCGGTATGACAACGGTCTGGGTGGATCGAAGCAGCCGCGCGCCGGCCTATGTGGACGTCAACGTAACCAGCATTGTTGGCCTGCCGCGCGTGCTGGCAAGGCGCTGGGCGAAGCACGCGGACGTTTGAATTTCGCGGCCTTTGCGGTAATCTTCCGTCACCGTCCATTCAATCGCGAGGCAGGTCATGGCCAGCAGCAAGCCGGGCGAAAGAAAACTTCAGATCCTGCAAACTCTCGCCAGCATGCTGGAGACGCCGGCAGGCGAGAAGATCACCACCGCGGCGTTAGCCGCACGCCTTGACGTGTCCGAGGCCGCGCTGTATCGCCATTTCGCCAGCAAGGCGCAGATGTTCGAGGGCTTGATCCAGTTCGTCGAAGAAACCGTGTTCGGGCTGATCAGCAAGATCTCCGCCGAAGAGAGCAGCGGGCGCAAGCAACTGGAAGCGATGATTCCGATGCTGCTCGGTTTCGCAAAAAAGAATCCGGGCATGACTCGCGTGCTGATCGGCGATGCGCTGGTGAACGAGAACGATCGCTTACAAGCGCGCGTCAATCAACTGCACGATCGCATCGAAGCCTCGCTCAAACAGTCTTTGCGCTTCGCGATTTCGCAACAAGAGTTGAACTCGGCAATCGACACTACGGCCCTTGCCAATCTGATGCTGTGTTTTGTCGTCGGCCGTTGGCACCAGTTCGCCAAGAGCGGCTTCAAGCGCGACCCGATGGAGATGTGGCAGTCGCAGTGGCCGCTACTGGTCTGATCGGGCGGGCGGGCGCGTCGCGCACACCGCACACGTGTCATCACGACGGATTTTTACCGTGCGCCATTCCATCGCCAGCGCATCGAGGATCAGCAATCGGCCGCGTAAATCGCGTCCTGCGCCGGCAATGATCTTCAGCGCTTCGGCTGCCTGCACCGAGCCGACGATGCCGACCAGCGGCGCGAACACCCCCATCACCGCACAGCGCACTTCTTCCAATTCGCCATCCTCGGGGAACAGACACGCGTAACAAGGGCTGTCGTCGCGCCGTAGATCGAACACCGACACCTGGCCGTCGAAACGCACGCCCGCCCCCGATACCAGCGGTTTGCGAAACGCCACGCAGGCTCGATTGATCGCATGACGCGTTGCAAAGTTATCGGTTGCGTCGAGCACGATATCGGATTGAGCCACCAACCGATCAAGCCGCTCGCCGGCGATTTTTTCCGCCACGGTTTCGACGCTGATCTGTGGGTTGATTTCGGCCAGAGTCTGGCGCGCGGAGTCCACCTTTAACCGGCCCACCGCAGCAGTGCGGTGCATGATCTGACGCTGCAAGTTGGTGAGGTCCACCACGTCATGGTCGCACAGCGTAATGTGGCCGACACCGGCCGACGCCAGATACAAGGCAATAGGCGAACCAAGGCCACCGGCGCCAACAATCAACACGTGCGCAGCGAGAATTCTCTCTTGCCCGTCGATGCCAATCTCGGGCAGAAGAATGTGCCGGCTATAACGCAGCAATTGATCGTCGTTCATGGGCCAAAGAAAAAACCCGGCATCGCAATGCCGGGTTTTTGTGGGAGAAAACGCGCCGGCTGTTAATGCTTGCCGATGATCTGCAAGCCCTTCAACAGATTCAAGGCCTGATTCAACTGGTAGTCGTTCTTGTTGACAATGTCCGGCGGCGTATCGGTATTGTCGTCGCCGTTGCCGTTGGTCTTGTCTAATTTGCTCTCGGGCTTGTCACTCTTATCGGATTTCTCCGGTTTGGGTACCGTCTTGCCTGACTTTACTTCCGATCCACCGTCGGGATTTGCCAAGTGACGCTCGAGATCGGCCTCGCGCATACGCGCCGCTTGCTCCGCGTCGGTGATGGTGGCCTCTTCAACCACGATGTCGGGTGTGATTCCCTTGGCCTGAATCGAGCGGCCGCTCGGCGTGAAATAACGCGCGGTGGTGAGTTTGATCGCCGAACCATTGCCCAGCGGCAGGATGGTCTGCACCGAACCTTTGCCAAAAGTTTGCACGCCCATCACGATCGCGCGCTTGTGATCCTGCAATGCACCCGCGACAATTTCCGAAGCAGAAGCGGAACCGGTGTTCACCAGCACCACCATCGGGACGGTCTTCACTTCCTTCGGCAGCTTCTTGAGGAAGTCGTCCTTGTGTCCGCGCAAATAAAATTCCGGCTTCGCATACAGCTTCATCTTGGCGTCTTCGGTGCGGCCATCGGTGTAGACCACCAAGGCATCGGGTGGCAGGAAGGCAGCGGACACCGCAACCGCTGAATTGAGCAGGCCGCCCGGATCATTGCGCAAGTCGAGGATCATGCCCTTGGTGCCGCCCGGGCTCTGCGCGAACACGGTGGTGATCGCCTTGGACAGGATCTCGCCGGTATGCTCCTGAAACTGGGTCACGCGGAAGTAGGCGTAGCCGTTCTCCAGCAACTTGGATTTGACGCTTTGAATCTGGATCACCGCGCGAGTGAGGGTGACCACGCGCAGCTTGGTATCGCCCTTACGCACATAAGAGATCGTGATCTGCGTATTGGGTTTGCCGCGCATGCGTTTGACCGCGTCGTTCAGCGCCAAGCCTTTTACGTTGGTGTCATCGAGCTTGATGATTAGATCGCCGCTCTTCAACCCGGCACGCCAGGCCGGCGTGTCCTCGATCGGCGCGATGACTTTGACAAAACCGTCCTCCATGCCAACTTCGATGCCGAGGCCGCCGAACTCGCCTTGCGTACCGACCTGTAATTCCTTGAACGCTTCGACATCGAGATAAGCGGAATGCGGATCAAGGCCGGACACCATGCCGTTGATCGCTTCGGAAATCAGCTTCTTGTCTTCCACCGGCTCGACGTAATCATTCTTGATGCGGCCGAATACCTCGGTGAACGCGCGCAAGTCCTCGATCGGAAGTGGCCCCGCTTCCTTGTCGGCCACCGCGGATAACTGCACGCTCACTAAAATGCCGAGCACAAGGCCGACGAGGACCAGGCCGATCTGCTGCAACCGAGAAACCATTATGACGCTCCTTAAACAGGCGGAAATCTATTAGTGGCATAGGACGCGCGTGTTACGACGCGCAATACGACCGCATTACTTGCGTGCGACCCAGGGCTGGGGATCGAATGGCTTGCCCTGATGCCGAAACTCAAAGTATAAACCTGAATCCGGATTGCCGCCGCTGCTACCCACCGCGGCGATCGCTTCACCGGCCTGGATTTCCTCGCCCGCCTGCTTGAACAAGGCCTCGTTGTTGCCGTACAGACTCATGTAACCGTCGCCGTGATCAATGATCATCAAGTTGCCGAAGCCGCGCAGCCAGTCTGCGTAGACCACGCGTCCAGCGGCCACCGCGTGTACTTCCTGCCCGGCGTGGGCCGCGACGAACAGGCCTTTCCAGGACAAGCCGCTGTCGGCGCGGGGACTGCCAAAGCGGTTAGTGATCTCTCCCGCGACTGGGAGCTTCATGTGGCCCTTGAGCCCGCGAAACAGGCTGTGATCGTCCGGCGGTTGCGGTCCGGGCGATCTGGCAGTTTTTTTATGCGGGATGACCCGCGCCAATTGCTGGATCAGCCGCGTCAAGCGCAGCTCGTCGTGCTTCAGGCTGGAAATCTGCTTGCGTTGCCGCGCAATCCGTCCCGACACCTGCCGTAAAACCGCTTGGCGCGCGCCATGCTGTTTCTCCAGTTTGCCCTTCTGCTTCGACTCCTCGCGCTGTAATCCTTGCAACTCTTCGCTTTTGAGCAGCGTCTCGCGCGCGATTCGTCTGATCTCGGCCAGATTGTCGCGTAGTCGCAGCAGCAGGTCAGCGCGTGCGCGCGTGACGTAGCTCAAATAGTGAAAGTTGCGCGCAATCTCATTCGGGTCTTGGCGATTCAGCAACAGGCGCAAAGTCTCCGGCTGCCCGGCCAAATACTGGTGGTAGAGCAGCTTACCGAGCGCCGCTTGCTCGCTCGCGATAGCGGCTTCCAACGCACTCGATTCGCCGTCGAGTTTCTTCCTGGCGGCATGAATCTGCCGTTGTTCTGCACTCAGTTCGCGCAGCCGCCGATTGGTTTCGCTGATCGCGCTTTCTGATTCCCGCAACTCGTCCGCCGCGTCGGCACGGTTCTCCTCCGAGTTCATCAGTTGACGCTGCAGCGTTTCGATGCGTTCGCGCAATTCGCGCAACTCTTCCTTGGGCGCGGCGAAGGTCGACGGAATGCTTAAGCATGCCGCAAACAACAGGGTCCATCCAAACGCTGTGCGCAGTGTCAAGCAGAACTGCCTTGCGCCGCGACTGCTTTCGCGGCGGCCTCCGCCTTGGCTGCGTCGCCCAGATAGTAATGGAGGATCGGACGAAGTTCCGCGTCGAGCTCGTATACCTGCGGAATACCGGTCGGAATATTCAGCTCCACGATGGCCGAATC
>JAYUZG010000096.1:0-5347 GCA_043751985.1 Betaproteobacteria bacterium | reverse complement strand
AGCGAAGTCAAGCAGCGGGCTACGCAACGCGAGCTGACGGTTTATCAACCCATCAGCTTGAAATCGGATCAAGCTCTGGCGCGATTGCAAGACGCGCGGGCCGATGCCATGGTGGTAGCGGCCTACGGTTTGATTCTGCCGCCAACCGCTCTGCGTCTTTTCCCCTGCATCAATGTACATGCCTCGCTGTTGCCGCGCTGGCGCGGCGCGGCTCCCATACAGCGCGCCATTCTGGCGGGTGATGCCAAGACCGGGATCAGCATCATGCGAATGGAGGCGGGGCTGGACACCGGGCCGGTCTATGAACGCGCTGAAATGCCGATCGACGTGCACGATACGGCGCTCACGCTGCACGACAAGCTTGCGGAGCTGGGGGCGAGGACTCTGGTTGAGTGCTTGCCGCGCATTCTTGACGGAAGTTCGCTCGCAGTGCCGCAGCCGGAGATCGGTATTACCTACGCCGCGAAGATCGTTAAAAACGAGGCGGCGTTGAACTGGAATCTGGCCGCACCTATTCTTGAGCGACAGGTTCGCGCCTTCCATGGATTTCCGGTCGCCCATGCTACTTTCCGAGGCGAGTTGCTGCGCGTCTGGCAGGCACGCAATGAGGCATCGACGTATGACCGGCCCGGAGAAGTTGTCGAGGTGAGTGAGCAAGGCGTCGTGGTGGCATGCGGGTCAGGCTCACTGCGCTTGCTCGAATTGCAGCGCGCGGGTGCGCGTCGCTTAAACGCCGGCGCTTTTATCCGCGGCGCGAATTGGCGGCCTGGCGAGATGTTTTCCTCCCAATACTAACGCGATGCACTTGGCGCAAGAGCTGGCGGCTCGCGCGGTCGCTGCGGTGGTTGCTGGCCGCAGCTTGACGGAAACGTTGTCGGCCACTTGGAGGCAGAACGCGACCTTGTCGATCGGAGACCGTGGCGCCGTCCAGGATCTGAGCTATGGAACGCTGCGCCACTTGGGCCGCCTGCGAAGCCTGGTCGCAGAGCTGGCGCCCCGCGCACCGGAGAAGCCGCTGCTGTGCGCGCTGCTTTGGGTCGCCTTGTATCAGCTCGCGCATACTCGCAACGCAGCCCACGCGGTGGTCGACCATGCGGTGCGGGCTGCGATACACCTCGATGCCGCGGAGGCAAAGGGCTTTGTCAATGCACTGTTGCGGCGATACTTGCGCGAAACTGCCGCACTGGAACTGCAGGCGTCGCGCACCGACGAGGGCAATCTCTCCTACCCGAAGTGGTGGATCGACCTCGCGCGAGCCGAGTACCCGGCGGACTGGCGCACGCTGCTTGAGGCGGGCAATCAACGCCCGCCCATGACGTTGCGCGTAAACCTGCGCCGTTGCGCGCTCAGCGAATACCAGAACCAGTTGCTTGGGGTGGGCCTGACCGCCAGACCCTTAGGGCCTGCTGCGCTGAGTCTGGAGCGCGGTGTCGCGGTCACGCGCTTGCCCGGATTTGCCGAAGGACGGGTGTCGGTGCAGGACGCCGGCGCTCAGTGGGCCGCGCCGTTGCTGGATTTGTGCGACGGACAGCGCGTGCTGGACGCGTGCGCGGCGCCCGGGGGCAAGACCGCGCACATGCTGGAAGCGGCGCAGATTGACCTCACCGCGATCGACTCCGATGCCATGCGCTTACCGCGGGTGCAGGAGAACTTGCGGCGGCTCGGTCTGAACGCCCGCCTGCTCTGTGCCGACGCGACGCAACTGCAGTCGTGGTGGGACGGCGTCGCGTTTGATCGCATCTTGGCCGACGTGCCGTGTTCGGCGTCTGGCGTTGTCCGTCGCCACCCCGACATCAAGTGGCTGCGGCGGCCGCAAGATTTGCCCGCTCTGCTGCGCCAACAGCAATCCCTGCTTGACACGTTATGGAAGGTGTTGGCGCCAGGTGGTAAATTGCTCTATGTCACTTGTTCCATCTTCAGACAGGAAAATGACCAACAAGTCACCACTTTTATTTCACGACGCCAGGACGCGCGCAGGATTGCGTTGGCATCGTTTCCCAACGCACACGGACAGTTATTGCCTTGCGCTGAGCACGATGGGTTCTACTACGCGCTCCTGCGCAAAAACGATTGAAAAGTTTATGCGCCGCTGGCTGCTAATCTGCATCGCCGCTTGTTTCAGCGCGAGTGTGTTCGCCAACGGGGCCGATATCAAATCGGTGGAAATCGTCCGTGACGAAGCCGCGCTCTATCTGGATGCCGATTACGCGATTGCCCTCCCCGCGCCGCTTGAGGACGCGCTCAATCACGGCTTAGCGCTGAATTTCGTGTTGGAGTTCGAGCTGGCTACTCCGCGCTGGTATACCCTGTACTTGTGGAATAAGACGGCGGCCAGCGTACAGCAACCGTATCGTTTGGTGTTCAACGTGTTGACGCGCGATTATCGGCTCAACGCCGGTGCGCTGGAACAGAGTTTTTCCAGTCTGGAAGAGGCGCTGGAACAAATGGGCCGCGTGCGCAGTTTGTTCCTGGTGCGGCGCGAGCAGGTAGACGCCGACCGCGTCTACGAGGCGATGCTGCGGCTGCGGCTGGATACTTCGCTGCTACCCAAACCGCTGCAGATCAACGCGCTGGCCTCGCGTGATTGGAATTTGTCGTCCGACTGGTACCGCTGGACCATCCGGCCATGATGAATCCTGTCACCGATCGCCAGGGAGTGAGCCGCAGTGCGCGCTATGTGACGCTGGCG
The DNA here is from genome assembly GCA_043751985.1 of Betaproteobacteria bacterium. Classification (GTDB taxonomy): domain Bacteria; phylum Pseudomonadota; class Gammaproteobacteria; order Burkholderiales; family JAYUZG01; genus JAYUZG01. The sequence continues at coordinate 2,658 of JAYUZG010000096.1, read as the reverse complement.
ATTTTCATGCTTGGCGCGGTGCTGGTTTACTTTCTCTCGACCGCCAGCGCCAGCGCGTCGATTTTTTCGCGGCAGTTGCCGATGTTGCTCGGACTCGGAGTTGCGACCGTCCTAGGACTGGCCGCGCTGGTCGGCTATCAACTGGTCGGTTTGCGCCGGCGCGTGCGCGCGGGCGTGTTCGGATCCAAGTTGACCTTGCGCTTGGTCATGTTGTTCTCCCTGGTGGCGGTGATGCCCGGCGCGCTGGTCTACGCGGTATCGGTGCAGTTTCTGGCAAAAAGCATTGAATCTTGGATTGACGTACGCGTGGACAAAGCGCTGGAAGGCGGCCTCAGTCTGGCGCGCGCCAACCTCGAGAACATGCTGCGAGAGTTGCACAAGAAGGCGGACTCGATGGCCGCCGCGCTGGGCGATCCGGATTCAAGCAATGTACGTTTGCGGCTCAATTCGCTGCGTGATCAGGCGGCGGTGAACGAAGCGACTCTGTTTACACCGGACGGGAAAATCCTTGCTTTCGCTGGCGAGGATTCACCTTTGATTCCGCGCTTGCCGCCATCCTCGGTCTTGCGCAAGGCGCGCATGCAGCAGGCGTATACAGCGAGCGAGCAGAGCACGGGTGGCGGCATTTTGCTGCGCGTAGTGATCCCGCTGCACCGCATCGCCGGCGAGACGGTTCTCCTGCAACTTTTGCAACCGGTGCCAGACCCCATCGCGGCGGACGCCAAAGCGGTGGAGACGATCTACGAAGACTATCAGCAACTCGTTCTGTCGCGTCTTGGATTGAAGCGCCTCTACGGTCTGGCGCTCACCCTCTCTTTGTTGCTTGCGTTGTTGCTTGGGCTGTTAATGGCGATCCGATTCAGCGAGCGCTTGTCGGCGCCGCTGGGATTTCTGGAAGCCGGGACGCGTGCCGTTGCGCAAGGCGATTTCAGCCAGCGCGATCCGGTGCAAGGGCGCGACGAATTGGCGATATTGACCGGCTCGTTCAACGCCATGACGCGTCAGTTGGCCGATGCCAAGGATGAAACCGAACGCAAACAATTGGAAGTCAACTCCGCCAAGGCCTATCTGGAAAGCGTGCTGACCAATCTCTCCGCGGGCGTGGTTTCGTTCGACGCGAAGTTTCGTCTTCGAGCGGCAAACCGCAGTGCGCAGAATATTCTGGGTGGCGACCTCAGTCAGCTCATTGGCGTCGCTCTGGATCAGTGGCGGGAACCGCGCTTGGCGACTGTAGCGGAGGTGGTGCGCGAGGGCTTCAGTGGCGCGCGCGATCAAAGCTGGAATCGTCAAGTCGAGGTGCCAGGTCCTTCGGGTATCCAAGTGCTGCTGCTCCGCGGCACTGTCCTCACTCTTGAGTCGGAACCGGGTTATGTCCTGGTGTTCGATGACATTACTCACTTGTTGCAAGCGCAACGTTATGCGGCGTGGGGCGAAGTGGCGCAGCGGCTGGCACACGAGATCAAGAATCCGCTCACGCCGATCCAACTCTCCGCCGAAAGACTGCATCAGCGCCTGGCGGGAAAACTGGCGAGTGCAGACGCGGAAATGCTCGCGCGCTCGACTCGCACCATCGTCACGCAAGTGTCGGCGTTGAAAAACATGGTTGACGCTTTCAGTCACTATGCACGCTCGCCGGAGCCCCAGCTTCTGCCGCTCGATCTGAACCAGCTGGTTCCTGACGTTCTCGATCTGTACGACTTCCCGCGCGCCGTGGTACGACTCGAACTGCAGCCGCGGCTGCCAAAGATTCTGGGCGATGCCGCACGGCTGCGCCAGGTGATTCACAACTTGCTGCAAAACTCGCAGTTCGCGGTGCAAGAGCGCGCCAGTGCGGTGATCGTCGTGACTACCAGCACACAGGGGAAGTTCGTCAAACTGAATATCAGTGACAACGGAACTGGTTTCCCGGAACAGATTCTGGCGCGCGCCTTCGAGCCTTATGTCACCACCAAGAGCAAAGGCACCGGCCTGGGTCTTGCGATCGTGAAAAAAATCGTCGACGAGCATGAAGGGCGCATTGAAGTGGGCAATATCGAGGGCGGCGGGGCCAGTGTTGCGGTGTGGTTTCCGTTGGCCGGGTCAGTCATGCAGCGAGCCGCCGGATGAATCAGATTCTGGTGGTCGATGATGAAGTCGGCATTCGTGAGCTCCTGTCGGAGATTCTGCGCGACGAAGGTTATCAAGTACGTCTCGCCGAAAACGCGCAGGAAGCTCGCTCCGCGCGTTCGCGAACGCGACCGGATTTGGTGTTGCTGGATATCTGGATGCCCGACACCGACGGCATTACCTTGTTGAAGGAATGGGCGAGTACCGGACAATTGACCATGCCGGTGGTCATGATGTCGGGTCACGGCACCATTGATACCGCGGTGGAGGCGACGCGCATCGGCGCCTATGGATTTCTGGAAAAGCCGATCGCCTTACAGAAGCTAATATCCACCGTCGGCGGCGCGTTGCGCCAGGTTGAAGCGCGCCCACGCGCTGAAGCTCCGTTGGCGCTGGTCGGCCGCTCGGCCGCGGCGCAACGTTTGCGCGCACAATTGGAGCGTGCTCGCTCGCTCGGCGTGCCGGTGTTGCTTCAGGGCGAACCAGGCACCGGCCTGGAGCAGTGCGCTCGGGTGCTGCACGATCCTCACGCCCCCTGGTTGGAGATGGCAG
>JAYUZG010000095.1:0-7232 GCA_043751985.1 Betaproteobacteria bacterium | reverse complement strand
TACACGCTGCAGGCGATCGCCGATGCGTTCGGTGTTCACTATTCGACCGTGAGCAGGACGATCAATGGGAAGTAATGCTATATTGAAAGACTTGACCCCGTTCTCTTTCCTTCTCTTTTGACCCCGTTCTCTTCTCGTTCTCTCCTTGACCCCGTTCTCCGTTCTCGGTGCAAGTGGTTCCAGAGGACGCGCAGAACAGCGGCACCGTGCTTTGCTAACATGGCCTCCGCGTGCCCCTGAACCACGGCGTTATGCCCCGCCAAGCAACGGACTATACTTGGCATCCCGCGCGGAGAATGCACATGGAATCACTTGCTGGCGTCACGCATCGAAACCCTGAAATTCTAAGTGGCACAACAGTGTTCGTTGGCACGCGTGTGCCAGTGCGGGCGCTGTTCGACTACTTAGAGGGCGGGGACACCATTGAGGAATTCTTGCACCAGTTTCCTTCTGTGAAACGCGAACAGGTGATGGCTGTCCTCGACACCGCTTGTGAGAGAGTCGTGGCCGATGCGCCTTCTGCTTGACGAGAACTTTCCGGTGGACTTTGCTGCTGCGTTTTCTGGTCACGAAATACTGACGGTGCACAGCTTAGGGTGGGAAGGTACTGTTAACGGTGAGCTTCTTCGGCGCGCCAATGGAGTGTGCGACGTGTTCGTTACACTTGATCGAAATCTAGTGTTTCAACAGAACGTCAAGGTACTGCCGTTTGGCATTGTCGTGGTGCGCGCCGTTTCCAACCGGCTTCAAGACCTCAGGCCGCTGGTGGCAAACATTATTGAAGCCGCTAGCAAAGTTCAGCCGGGCCAGTTTGAGACCGCCGGGGCATAACGAATCATGAACGCACCGAAGAAGCGCGAGTTCATGCTCTCTATGACCCCGATGGTAACTCTGACACGGGTCGAAGACATCATGGCCGCAGTGGTATATCTCGCATCACTCGCAGCGTCGATGGTGACGGGAACGCATTTGATTGTTGACGGTGGATGGACGGCATAGTGAATTGTTGTTTCCATCTGAAGACGAATCGCCAAATGCTGGGGTTTGTTGCAGAAATTGTTCTGTAGCTATATGCGTTCGGCGTCGGTTCCACCAATAACCACCCCCTAGGAGTAGTATTCCGGCCATGCAAGTCACCATCGGAACCGTCGTAGGCGGAAAAGTCATCGTGGAGGGCGTTCCTCTCGTGGAGGGATCTGTAGTAACAGTCCTCTCGCGTGAGCCGGATATGCCATTTGCCCTCACGGTCGAAGACGAGGAAGAACTCCTCGCCGTAATTGCTGAAATCGAACGTGGCGACTTCGTCTCCGCTGAGGAACTACTCGACAGCCTGCGCGAGTACGGCTAACGATGGCGCTACGCGTCAAGGTCTCCGCCCGCGCCGCATTGCAAATCGACAAGGCCGCGGAGTGGTGGGCGGAAAATCGACCCGCCGCACCTGGCGCCGTCCGTCAAGACATTGGTGAAGCGCTCGCATTACTTGCCGAGTAACCAGGGATGGGCACAAAGTACGACGGCTCGAGGATCAGGAATGTTCGCCGTCTCTTAGTTGGTCGCATCAGGTACTTCATCTACTACCGGCCAACACCGGAGGCAGTGGAAGTACTCGCGGTCTGGCACGTCAGTCGCGGCAGACAGCCCAACCTGTAATCGCTGTCGCGCGTATATGCGCGTCCCTCTCACTCCGTTTCTCGATCGACAGTTCCGTTACAAAAGCGTGTCGCGCGCGAAGCGCACTAATCCCGAAGTTGACGAATCCAGCTCTGAGTCTTGTGCTTCGCCCTTAACCACCGGTAGCAGTCTCGCAGCGAGTTCCTTGCCGAGTTCGACACCCCACTGATCGAAGGAGTTGATGTCCCACATTACGCCTTGCACGAACACTTTGTGCTCGTACAGCGCGATGAGGCTGCCGAGAGTGGTTGGATTCAGGCGGCGATAGACGATGGTGTTGCTCGGACGGTTGCCGGGAAACACTTTATGCGGAGCGAGGCGTTCGGCCTCTATAGGTAATGTACCGGCGGCGATCAACTGCGCGCGCGCTTCGTCCAGCGTGCGGCCGTGCATCAACGCTTCGGTCTGCGCGAAACAATTTGCCAGCAGCACTTGCTGATGTTCGGCGATCGCGCGCACGCCTTCCGAGGCAACCAGAAAATCGGCCGGGATAACATCGGTCCCTTGATGGATCAATTGATAGAACGCGTGCTGCCCGTTGGTGCCGGGTTCGCCCCATACGATAGGGCCGGTGGTGGATGCGACGGGATCGCCTTCGCGTGTCACCGACTTACCGTTGGACTCCATATCGAGTTGCTGCAGATAGGCCGCGAAGCGTCGCAGCCGCTGCTCGTAGGGCAACACCGCATGACTCGCAAAGCCCCAGCCGTTGCGATACCAGATGCCGAGCAGCGCCATGATCATCGGAATGTTTTTCTTTGGCGGTGCGGTGGCGAAATGCTGATCGACCAGATGCGCCCCGGAGAGAAATTCCTCGAACGCGGCCGGACCGATGGCGATCATCACCGGTAGGCCGATCGCCGACCACACCGAGTAACGGCCACCGACCCAATCCCAGAAGCGGAACATGCGGTCAGCGCCAATGCCGAAGGCACGCGTCATCTCAATGTTGGTGGAGACCGCCGCGAAATGCGCGCCCACCGCGTCGTCGCCGAGTTCCTCCACCAGCCAGCGCCGCGCCGAGCGCGCGTTCATCATGGTCTCCAAGGTGGTGAAGGTCTTGGAGGAAACTATAAACAAGGTGCGGCGCGGATCAAGATCGGACAGCTTGTCCATGAGATCGGCGCCGTCCACGTTCGACACGAAATGCGAGTGAATGAGAGGATGCGCGAAGGGCCGCAGCGCCGCAGTCACCATCGCCGGGCCGAGGTCCGAACCGCCGATACCGATATTCACCACGTCGGTAAACAGCTCGCCGGTGAAACCCTTGATTTTTCCGTTGCGCACGCCGTCGGCAAATGCAGCGCAGCGTCCGCGCTCGGCGATCACCTCCGGCATCACGTCGCGTCCGGCGACGAAGACCGGTTTGCCAGAGAGATTGCGCAGCGCCGTATGCAGCACCGCACGCTGTTCGGTGTTGTTGATCGCTTCGCCACGGAACATCGCGTCGCGCTGGCGTTCGACCCGTGCGGTCTGAGCCAGTTCGAACAACAAATCCATGGTGCGCGCAGTGATTCGATTCTTCGAGTAGTCGAACAACAGATCGCCCAAACGCAGCGAGAATCTCTCAAAACGTTGCGGGTCCGCGGCGAACAGTTCGCGCATCGGCTGCGAGTCCATTTCCAATCGATGCTGCCGCAGCGAATCCCAAGCGGGAGGTGTCGAGTTCATGCGCCGTGCCCGGAGATCGCCGCCGCCGCGACGCGCACTTGTTCCGCGTTGCGGGTGATTGCCTCCCAATCACGTCGCGCGATCAACTCCTTGGTTGCGAGCCAGGAACCGCCCACGCACACCACATTGGGAGTGCGCAGGTACTCGACGAGATTGGACAGGTTGATCCCACCGGTAGGACAGAAACGCAACTGCGGCAGCGGCGCGTGGATCGCTTGCAGAAAAGGAATCCCGCCCGCGATGTTTGCCGGAAAAAGTTTCAGGTGCCGATAACCTCGCTCCGCCAAGCGCATCGCCTCCGCCACCGTCATCACTCCGGGCAAGAGTGGAATCTCGCTCGCCTCTGCGGCGTCGATGATCGAGTCCGTGGCCCCTGGACTGACCGCGAACACGGCACCGGCGCGGGCCGCGTCGTCCAAATCTCTGGGTGTCGTAATAGTACCGACGCCGATCAGCACCTCAGGTACTTCGGCCGCGATGCGGCGGATCGATTCAAGACCGGCGGCAGTGCGTAAAGTCACTTCGAGCACGCACGCACCGCCCGCTGCCAACGCGCGCGCCAGCGCAGGCGCCTGCGAGGCATCGGGAATCGTCAGCACCGGAATGACCGGCGCCATGCGTAACATGCGGGCGAGTGTTTCTTGTTTTTGATCTTGTGTTGTCGGCATCGATGCACTCCGGTTCCTCTCTCACTGCGTCAGGAAAAAACGCTGGCACCTGTCTCGGCGCCACCGACCGAACGTCGAAAAAACGTGAACAATTCACGTCCGCAACCCGCATCCTCTTCTGGCGCCAGTGCGTTAACACGTGCGGCAAATTCCACCTCGTCCACTTCAGCTCTCAGAATTCCGCGCTCGGCGTCGAGGTGAATCATGTCGCCATCGCGCAATCGTGCAATCGGACCGCCGTCGATTGCTTCCGGCGTCAAATGTATCGCAGCCGGAACCTTGCCCGACGCGCCTGACATTCGTCCGTCGGTCAGCAGCGCTACTTGGTGTCCGCGCGCCATCACCGAACTCAGCAGCGGCGTCAACTTATGCAACTCGGGCATGCCGATAGCACGCGGCCCCTGAAAGCGCACCACCGCGACCACGTCGCGGAATAATTCTCCCGCCTTGTATGCGACCTCCAGCGCGTGCTGCGAATGGAATATGCGCGCCGCCGCGCGGACATTGCGATGTTGCGTGCTCACCGCACTGACCTTGATCACTGCGCGGCCGAGATTGCCTTCGAGCACTTTCAGGCCACCGTCTACCGAAAACGGGCGTGCGGCGGGTCGCAGCACGTTCTCGTCAGCGCTGGCACTGACCGCCGGCCGCCACGACAACTTGCCGTTATCGAGAAAAGGCTCGCGCCGATATCCGCCGAGATCACCACCCGCAACGGTGTTGGCATCGGCATGCAGCAAACCCGCATCGAGCAATTCGCCGATGAGAAACGGAATGCCGCCGGCGGCGCTGAAGTGGTTTACATCGGCGCTGCCATTCGGATAAATGCGGCACAACAGCGGCGTGATTTCCGACAGCGCAGCGAAATCATCCAGGGTGAGCACGATGCCGCCGGCGCGCGCCATCGCGATCAAATGGATCACGTGATTGGTCGAGCCGCCGGTAGCATGCAAGGCGACGATGCCGTTAACGTAGGCGCGCTCATCCAGCACCTGCGCCACCGGCATGAACTCTTTGCCCAGCGCGCTGATGGCCAGCGCACGTTGCGCAGCGGCACGCGTCAATGCATCGCGCAAGGGAGTATTGGGGTTGACGAAGGACGTGCCCGGCAAATGCAGCCCCATCACTTCCATCAGCATTTGATTGGAATTCGCCGTGCCATAAAACGTGCAGGTTCCCGGCGCGTGATAAGAGGCCGCTTCGGCTTCGAGCAATTCATCACGACTGGCTTTGCCTTCCGCGTACCGTTGCCGCACTTTTGATTTGGCGTCGTTGGAAATCCCCGACGGCATCGGGCCGGCAGGAACAAAAATCGCCGGAAGATGACCGAACGATTGCGCCGCGATGACAAGACCGGGCACGATCTTGTCGCATACGCCGAGGAACACTGCGGCGTCGAACAGATCGTGCGACAGCGCCACCGCCGCCGACAGCGCGATCACATCGCGCGAGAACAGCGACAACTCCATACCGGCGCGGCCCTGCGTCACACCATCACACATCGCCGGTGTGCCGCCGGCAACTTGCGCCACGGCGCCCACTTCACGTGCGGCGGCCTTGATCAATTCCGGATAGCGCTCGAACGGCTGATGCGCAGAGAGCATATCGTTATAGGCAGTAACGATGGCGAGGTTCGGTACGATGGCTGCTCTCAATGCGCTCTTATCGTCTGCGCCGCACGCGGCAAAGCCGTGCGCCAGATTGCCGCAACTCAAAGCGCTGCGACGCGGGCCTTGCTCGGCCGCACTGGCAATACGCTTGAGATAGTTATCGCGCGTGGGACGACTGCGCTCCCTGATCGTCTGCGTGATATGTGCGATGCGCGCATGAAGCATGGGCTGCGAGCTCCTGAAAGATCAGCAGCCGGACTTGCGGTACGCGCGCAAGAAATCTGCGGTCATGCAAGCTCCTCATTCCAGGTGCGGCCGTCGCGCTCCACCAGTGCAATCGCCGCGGCCGGACCCCAGGTGCCCGAAATATACGGCTTGGGCGCTTCACGCGAGCGGCTCCATGCTTCGCGAATCGGATCGGTCCAGCGCCACGCAGCCTCCACTTCGTCGCGGCGCATGAACAAAGTCGCGTTGCCGCGAATCACGTCCATCAAAAGACGCTCATACGCCTCCGGCACCGGCTTGTCGAAAGTGCGCGCAAAGCTCATGTCGAGCGAGACGTGCTGCAAGCGCATTCCGCCAGGTCCGGGCTCTTTGATCATTACCCAAAGTTTGATTCCTTCATCCGGCTGCAGACGGATCACCAACTGGTTCGCTGCGATCGGAGCGGAGTCAAATATCGAGTGCGGCACCGGACGGAAATTGATCACGATTTCCGAAACTCGCTGCGGTAATCGCTTGCCGGTGCGCAGATAAAACGGCACCCCCGCCCAGCGCCAGTTGGCGATGCCGGCTTTGATCGCAACGAAGGTCTCGGTGCTGCTGTCACTGCGGCCGATCTCTTCCGCAAAACCTGGCACCGCGGCGCCATCGCTGGCTCCGGCGCGATACTGACCGCGCACGGTCATCGTCGCAGCATTCCCATCGTTGATCGGCAGCAGCGCCTTCAGCACTTTCAGTTTTTCGTCGCGCACCGCATCCGCTTGCAGCGACGCAGGCGGCTCCATCGCAACCAGGCACAGCAACTGCAGCAGATGGTTCTGCACCATGTCGCGCAGCGCGCCCGCCGTGTCGTAATACGCGCCGCGCCCCTCGACGCCGATCGATTCCGCCGCGGTGATCTGCACGTGATCGATATGCGCGGAATTCCACAACGGCTCGAACAAGGTGTTAGCAAAGCGCAGTGCCATCAAGTTCTGCACAGTCTCTTTGCCCAAGTAGTGGTCGATGCGGTAAATCTGCTGCTCGCCGAATACCGCGCCGATCGCGTCGTTGATCGAAGCCGCCGACGCACCGTCTTTTCCCAGTGGCTTCTCCACGATGATGCGCGAAGCGGGCGTCACTAGCCCGTTGGCAGCCAGACGTTGCGCGACGCCGCCAAACAAATCGGGACTGGTCGCAAGATAAAACGCGCGCACCCGTTGTGGATCAGCGCCAAGTTCGCGCGCCAGCACATCCCAGCCCGCGTCGCCCTTGATGTCCACTGCGACGTGCTGCACTCGCCGCAAGAATTTCTCGCACATCGCGCTATTGGCGCTACTGCTGCCGGCGAATGTGGCCAAGGCTTCGGCGATGCGCGACCGGTACGCAGCTTGTTCAATTGCGCTGCGAG
>JAYUZG010000094.1:0-3864 GCA_043751985.1 Betaproteobacteria bacterium | reverse complement strand
TTACTCAGAAGTCGGTAACTTGTGCGACACACTGCCGTCTCCATCATAGAGCGCCGAAGCTTGGAATGTGTCGTCTTAATTGGCGACTGCTGAGTAATACTACCAAGCGGAATATAAAGCTCTGTTGGATGAATTAGGCGTCGAAGTTCCGTGTACGTTGTGGCAATGCTAATTTCAGCCGTTGAATGGCCAATCGCTTGAAATCCATACTCCGGAACATTCTCTGCTGAACGGTGAGGTTCATTTAAATTATGGTCTAAATCGAGTATTTCCAGAATCGATGTTTTCCCGGAATTATTGGCGCCGACAAGCAAATTGAACCCAGGCGCTAAGGAAATTTCTTGACGTGTCAAGAAACTCTTGAAATTCTGAATGGCTATGGATTCAAGGAACATGAGTGGAGTGAAATCAAGATTTCTATGACTTAATTCAAACAGCCAGGAATGCGTGCGTCATTCCCCGCAGGACGTCTTGCCACTTTCATCATTTTGGTCTAACGTGAATTCAGCGTATTCGTCGGCAACCGTTCCAGCAGAATATCCTGCATCCGCGTCTCAATCGAGGCTTTGATTTTCTTGTGCGTGAGGATGTAGAAGCGTTCTTCCTGGATGGCGCTGAACACGGCGTCGGCGACTTGTTCGGCGGAGATGCGGCCGGATTTGACGGCGTGGCGTAGCTGTTCTTCGCGTTCGATTTCGTCGGCGCTGCGTTTGCGTTCTGCTTTCAGATGCGCGGGGCGATTGCGCTCGGAGTCTGAAATCCCGGTCGGGACGTAGGCGGGGCAGAGCACTGACGCGCGGACTTTTGCGCCTTTCCCTATCAGGTCGTGGTGCAGGCATTCGGACAGCGTAACGACAGCGTGCTTGGACACACAGTAAATACCCATACCGGGGAGCGACAGCAGGCCTGCGACGGATGCGGTGTTGACAATATGACCTTCGGTGTCTTGCTTGAGCATGATCGGCGTGAACACACGCACGCCGTGAATCACGCCCATGACATTGACCCCGATGATCCACTCCCAGTCCGCACTGGTGTTTTCCCATACTGTTCCGCCGGGCGCGACGCCGGCGTTGTTGCACACGATGTGGACTGCGCCGAATGCGTCCAGGGTCTTGCGCGCGAGGGCTTCGACGTCTTCGCCCTTCGACACATCGGTGCGAACTCCGATGACCGGAACTTGCTGCGCTTCGAAATCACGCACTGCGCTTCCCAGTGCATCGGCCTGCACGTCCGCCAGCACCAGTTTCATGCCTTCGCGGGCAAAGCGCCGCGCCATGGCGAGGCCGAGACCGCTGGCGCCACCGGTAATCACCGCCACGCGGCCCGAGAATGTTTTCATTGAAAAAGTCCGCGAGAAAAAACGCGATCGATTCTAGCACGCAGGTTTTTCCGCTCCTGCATTGCCAGCGCAGGACGGTGAATGCTATTCTCACCCGCATTCGTGAGACTCAACAATGCATGAAGAATTTGTAGGTACCGCCCCCGTTCAAGAGCGCCATCGGTTCGACACCGACCGGCTCGCCCTCTATATGCGCGAGCACGTCGAGGGATTTTCCGGATCGCTGGAGGTCGAGCAATTTCGTGGCGGGCAGTCGAATCCCACCTTTCGCTTGACCGCGGGCGGCAAGCGCTATGTGTTGCGTCGCAAACCACCGGGAAAGCTGTTGCCCTCGGCGCATGCGGTGGATCGAGAATATCGCGTGATCACCGCGCTCAAGGGCAGCGAAGTGCCGGTGGCGCGCACTTATTGTCTGTGCGAAGACGAGTCGGTCATCGGCACCATGTTCTACATCATGGACTGTGTCGAGGGGCGTGTGCTGTGGGACGGCGCGCTTCCGGCGGCTCAGCCACGGACGCGCTCGGCCATCTACGATGATCTGAATCGAGTCATCGCCGCGCTGCACCGCGTTGACTATCGGGCGGTAGGCCTGGAGTCGTTCGGCAAGCCGGGCAATTACATCGAGCGCCAGATCAGCCGTTGGATCAAGCAGTATCGCGCCTCGGAAACCGAACGCATCGAAGCGATGGAGAACCTGATCGAATGGTTGCCGAAGAATCTTCCGGCGGGTGACGAGACCACCGTCGTCCACGGCGACTACCGCATCGATAACACGATCTATCACCCGACCGAACCCTACATGATGGCGGTGCTGGATTGGGAGCTGTCCACGTTGGGACATCCGTTGGCGGATTTTGCCTATCACTGCATGTACTGGCGTTTGTTTCCGGGCGAATTCCGCGGCATCGCGGGCCTGGACCACGCGGCGCTCGGCATTCCGACTGAAGAGGAGTATGTCGAGGCGTATTGCCGCCGCACCGGACGTACGCGCATCGATCATTGGGATTTTTATCTGGCGTACAACATGTTTCGGCTCGCGGGAATCTTGCAAGGCATCATGGGTCGGGTGGTCGATGGCACTGCCGCGAGCGCGCACGCGATGGAGCAAGGCAAACGCGCGCGGCCGATGGCGGAAGCAGGGTGGCGGCAGGTGGAGAAAATGCTGCGCGGCTCATGACGAGCGACGATGTGCAAACTGAGCCCACCTGTATTGCCTTGTCGATATAAATGCGATTCACCACAGAGACACTGAGACACAGAGAAGGTCATACCTCAATTGCGACAGAGAACCATCACCAGCGGTTGCCGCATGTAACACACCGTTTCGGTAGGCCATAGGTTCACCAGCAGGTTCTTCTCTGCATCTCGGTGCCTCGGTGGTTAGGCCGTATTGTTTGCATTTACCAATGAGAGGATTCAAGGAAATGAAGGCCGTACTGTGCAAGGAGCTCGGCCCCGCCGAGAAACTGGTGGTCGAGCAAGTGCCGTCCCCGAAGCCGGGTAAAGGTCAAGTGGTGGTGAGTGTTAAAGCATGTGGCGTAAATTTTCCCGACACGCTGATCATCCAAGGTACCTATCAGTTCAAGCCGACGCCGCCGTTTTCTCCAGGCGGTGAAGTCGCCGGCGTGGTGAAAGAACTAGGCGAAGGCGTGAGCGGTGTAGCAGTAGGTGATCGCGTAATCGCGTTTTCCACTTATGGCGGATATGCGGAGGAGCTGGCGGTCGATGCGGATCGGCTGATTCCGATGGTGGAAGGAATGGATTTCATTTCTGCTTCTGCTTTCATCCTGACTTACGGCACGTCCTACCATGCGCTGCGAGATCGCGCGCAGTTGCAGGCAGGCGAGACGCTGCTGGTATTGGGTGCATCGGGCGGCGTCGGTATCGCGGCGATTCAGTTGGGCAAGGTCATGGGTGCCCGAGTCATAGCCGCAGCGTCCACCGATGAGAAGCTCGCAGTGTGCAAGGCAAATGGCGCGGATGAGCTGATCAACTATGCGAAGGACGATTTGCGCGCGCGGGTCAAGGCCATCACCGGCGGCAAAGGTGTGAACGTGGTGTACGACCCGGTGGGTGGCGCGTACTCCGAGCCGGCGCTGCGCGAGATGGCGTGGAACGGACGCTTTTTGGTTGTAGGCTTCGCCGCGGGAGACATCCCGAAAGTGCCGCTCAATCTGGCGTTGCTAAAAGGTTGTTCGATTGTCGGCGTGTTCTGGGGCGCGTTCACGCGCAACGAAGCAGATAAGAGCCGGCGCAATAATGAAGGGCTGATGCGTTTGTTTGTCGCAAAGAAAGTCAAGCCGCATATTCACGCGACCTATCCGTTGGAACAAGCCGCGCAGGCGCTCAACGATGTGACGCACAAGAGAGTGAGCGGGAAAGTGGTGTTGGTTACGGATCGCAGAGACCAGTCGTAGCCCGGATGCAGCGCCAGCGCAATCCGGGAGCAAGACAGAGCGCAGCATCCGCCTCTTCAACGCTATCAAGGCGCATATGACTAAATCGTCAACTCTCTCCCGGAT
>JAYUZG010000093.1:0-11233 GCA_043751985.1 Betaproteobacteria bacterium | reverse complement strand
CTCTCAAGTACGTCGATTGCCATGGCCGCCCCACGTTCGTGCAGATGCTCAACATACTACCGGTAGTGGGTGGGTGTGACAACCGGATAAGCACGGTTTAATCTTTACGTCCAAGGAAATATTGACAAGCTTTGAGTTACGGTCGCGCTCTTTTTTTTCGTCGCAATAAGAATCCCTCCTGACATTCATACTTTTGCTCCATGTTTGCGCGCAAGTCTCCTAACCCGATCGTTGCCATGCTACTCACTGCCGCAACGCACCTGTGGGTCGCGCTGATCATCGCTGCCATAGCAACCGCCTTGAAGGTGGCGCTACAAACATAGTCTCGGGCCCTCCTCTCTCAGAAATTCGCTGAATGAGGAAATTTGAACACTCAGTGATTGTCGCGCGGCGTGCCCTTGCTGGTGGAAATTCGCTGGTACTTCACTGCGGGCTTCAGCACCATCCCGTTAGAGAGTTCGTCCACCATTCCGCGCTGCATCTCTTGCCACGGAGTCTGGCTTGCGGGAATCTTGAAGCCGCCTTGTTTCTCCAGCGCCTTGCGGCGCCGCTGGTACTCGGCTGTGCTGATGAGAATATTTGCCGTGCGCTTATTCAGGTCGATGCGCACTTTGTCGCCGGTCTTCAGCAAGGCGAGCCCGCCGCCGGTCGCCGCTTCGGGTGAGGCATTCAGGATCGACGGCGAGCCGGATGTCCCGGACTGACGACCATCGCCAATGCAAGGCAAGGCTGTGACACCGCTCTTGATCAATTTCGCCGGCGGCTGCATGTTGACCACCTCGGCCGCGCCGGGATAACCGACCGGCCCGGTTCCGCGCACGAACAGCATGCAGTTGTCGTCGATCTTCAGTTTCGGGTCGTCGATGCGATGGTGATAATCCTCCGGGCCTTCAAACACGATGGCTCGGCCTTCCCACGCATTGCGATCTTTCGGGTTAGATAAATAGCGCTTGCGAAAATCTTCAGAGATCACACTGGTCTTCATGATCGCGCTGTCGAACAAATTGCCTTTGATATTCAGGAACCCCGCTTTGTTCAGCATCGGCTTCTTGAACGGCCAGATCACTTTCTCGTCCAGCACCGTTGCCTTGCGGCAATTCTCGTACAGCGTCTTGCCGTTGACGGTGAGCGTGTTCTTGCGAATTTTGCCCGCCTTGATCAGCTCATTCACGACACCCGGCACGCCGCCGGCGCGATGGTATTCCTCACCCAGATACTCACCTGCCGGTTGCAGATTCACCAGCAGCGGGATGTCATAGCCAATCTTTTCCCAATCGTTGTTGTCGAGCTTGACGCCGATGTGGCGCGCGATTGCGTTGAAGTGAATCGGCGCGTTGGTCGAACCGCCAATGGCCGAGTTAACAATGATGACATTCTCGAACGCTTCGCGCGTCATGATCTTGGACGGACGCAAGTCCTCCCATACCATTTCGACGATGCGCTTGCCGCTCTCATAAGCATTCACCGCGCGATCCTTGTGTGGCGCCGGGATTGCCGCGCTACCAGGCAGCGACATGCCCAGCGCTTCGGCGAGCGAGTTCATGGTCGAGGCGGTGCCCATGGTGTTGCAATGACCGGGCGACGGCGCGGATGAAGCAATCAATTCGATGAACTGCTCGTCGTTGATCTCACCGGCGGCGAGCAATTCGCGCGCCTTCCACACGATGGTGCCGGAACCGGTGCGCTCGCCGCGAAACCAGCCGTTCAGCATCGGTCCGCCGGACAGAACGATCGCGGGTATGTCCACGGTCGCGGCAGCCATCAACTGCGCGGGCGTGGTTTTATCGCAACCGGTGGTCAGTACCACGCCGTCAATGAAGTAGCCGTAGAGCAGCTCCACCAGGCCGAGATACGCCAGGTTTCGATCGAGCGAGGCCGTAGGCCGCTTGCCGGTTTCCTGGATCGGATGCACCGGAAATTCAAACGCGATACCGCCTGCTTCGCGGACTCCCTCGCGTACCCGATGCGCGAGCTCGAGATGGTGCCGGTTGCAGGGTGATAGATCGGAGCCTGACTGCGCGATGCCGATGATCGGCTTACCCGCCTGCAACTCCTCGCGCTTCAGTCCCCAGTTCATGTAGCGCTCGAGATACAGCGCCGTCATGTTGGGATTGTTCGGGTTGGCAAACCATTGGCGTGATCTGAGTTTGGACGGGTCTTTCGAAATGCCTCTTCTAGCCATGATTTCAACTCTCCTCTGGACGCCGGGGTCAACCATGACCCCAGCATTGAATTTTGTGGACGAAGTTGAATTCTACCGGCACCCGCACCTTCGTGTCTGCGTCGATTGCGAAGAAAGTTCTGTCGTCGGACGGATTGAGTGCGCACCGGCGAGGGCATGATGCTCAGTGCGAGATGTCGCTCACGGAGTTTTCTATACATTGAAATTCCCGTATGAAATACGGGATCTTCAAGGTATGATACGGCTATGCAAATCGACCGAATTCGGCTCCGCGCTGCCGTCGCAAAAGCGCTCGAGCAATTCCACGGTGCCATTTTGGTGGGTCCCCGTCAGGTTGGAAAGACCACTTTGGCGCGTTCCTTCGTACCCGTCGGGTCGCGCAATTATTTCGATCTGGAAGACGCAACGGTCACCGAGCAATTCAAGTCCCCACGGACCTTGCTTGAAGATTTGCGCGGCCTGGTGGTTATCGACGAGGTGCAGCACGCGCCGGAGCTGTTCCGCACGCTGCGAGTGCTCATGGATCGAGACCAAGCGCGGGCGAAGTTTCTCCTCTTGGGCAGCGCGTCGCCCGCACTGCTGCGACAGACCGCCGAGACGCTCCTGGGCCGCGTCGCGGTCATTGAGGTCAGCGGCTTCGCGCTGGATGAACTCGGCCCGCGTCACCTGCAAACGCTGTGGCGGCGTGGCAGCGCCCCTTTGTCTTATCTCGCCGCGGGCGAGCGTCAAAGCGTCGAGTGGCGAGAGCGCTTTGTGCAATTGTTTCTGGAGCGAGACTTGCCCCTTCTGGGCATCAATACGGCGCCGGCGTCAATGCGGCGGTTCTGGACCATGCTTGCCCACTACCATGGACAGATCTGGAATGCGGCGGACCCGGCTCGATCGCTTGGAGTGAACGAGAGCACGGTACGCCGCTACCTCGATTGGCTCACGCAGACTTACATGGTGAGACAGCTCCAGCCTTGGTACGAGAATCTGAGCAAACGCCAGGTGAAAGCACCCAAAATCTACTTTAGGGATTCGGGCTTGCTGCACGTCTTAATGGGGATTCGCGACGAACACGACCTCTTGACGCACCCCCGATCCGGGGCCTCATGGGAAGGATTCGTGTTGGAGCAAGCGCTACGGATCACCCAGCCAGACGAAGCGTACTTCTGGCGGACGCATGCCGGCGCGGAACTCGACTTGCTCATGATCAAGTATGGCCATCGAATCGGCGTCGAGGTCAAACGCGTCGATGCACCGACGCTCACCACGTCTATGCGCATAGCCATGACCGACTTGAAACTCGAACGGCTACTGGTTCTCTATCCTGGCCACCGACAGTATTCGCTTGCGCCCGGCATCGAAGTGATGCCTGCCTCAGATATCGCGAGCTTCGTGCCCTAGGCGCTTGATCACTTACCGCGCAAGCAAGCATTCACCGAGGGAAAAGCGCATACCTCGCGTCCCGCAGACAGCGCGCGAGAAATACGCATAATCGAGTTACCTGGCCTTAGGTTTCCACAATCCAAAGCAAGCGCCAGTGGGATCGACGATGATGCTCAACCAGCCGGCGTCCATCACTTCGGTCACGTCTTTCATCACCGTCGCACCGAGGGACTGCGCCTTCTTGGTCGCGGCTTGAATATCGTCGACCAAGATATACGCAAGCCAAGCGGACGGTGCGCCGGGGATCATCTGCTTCATCATGCCGCCGCCGGTTCCTTCTCCGACCTGAATCATCGTGTAGGAGCCGCCCGGCATCCGCATGTCCTCAAATTTCCAGTCAAACAGCTTGCTATAAAAAGTTTTCGCTTTGCCAACATCGGTGCTGCTCAGTTCCACGTGTACAAACGGATTTGCCATGATGGTCTCCTGGTTAAATGAACTACGACGTGCAACTGGATCGGCGCTCGCGCGCGTGCTCCAGTGAATTCAACTTGTGACGGATAAAACGCCGTTCCGGTTCGGTGCGCGCGAGCAGCAAGGCCTGCTCGAAGCACCGCGCCGCCTCATCACTGCGGCCCAGCGCGCGCAGAAATTCCCCCTGTGCCATCGGCAAGAAAGGATAGCGCTCGCTGGACGCGTGTGGCTTCACTTGTTCTAGCGCTGTGAGCGCCGCGGCCGGTCCTTGCACCTGACTCAGCACAATCGCGCGGTTGATCAGCACAACCGGGGTTGATCGCATCGTCAGCAGTTGGTCGTAGAGCGCAAGAATGCTCGGCCACGTCGTGCTGTGCGCATCCGCCGCGCTGGCGTGGATCGCCGCGATTTCGGCTTCGATATGAAACGGCGTGAGCCGATCACCCCGTCCAGCGCGCTGCAAATGCAACATGCCGAGCGCGATCATCGGTCGATTCCACGACTCGCGTGGTTGTCGCTCCAGCAACAATAACTCGCCGGCAGTGTCCACCCGCGAAGCTGCGCGCGCTGACTGAAACAACATCAGCGCCAGTAGCGCGTGACACTGCAGACTGGTGGTCGTTGCGTTGTCGGCGAGCAACGTGGTTAAACGAATCGCCTCCTCGCACATATCGGTATTGAGCAAGTCCTCGCCGCATGTCGGCGCATAACCTTCGGTGAACAGCGCATAAAGAACTTCCAGCACTGACTGCAGCCTCTCCGGCAATGCTTCCGGCGCTGGGATCTGAAAACCAATGTGTTGCTCCCGAATCAGTCGCTTCGCGCGCACCAGACGTTGCGCGACACTGGATTCATTGCTCAGGAACGCACGCGCGATCTCCGTCACGCCAAATCCACACACCGCTTTGAGCGTCAGCGCGACGCGGGCCGGATGCGGCAGAGCCGGATGACAGCACACAAACATCAGCGCGAGCTGGTCATCCGAGACTTCGCTCGGATATTTTTTCTCGGTCGCCGCATCGCCAACGGACAGCGCTTCGACCTCGCTCAACGTGCTCTCATCGTCCGCGTCGATCGAACGCAAATTGCGCTCGGCCCTGATCGTGTCCAACGCGCGATTCGAAGCCACGCGCGTCAGCCAAGCGTGCGGATTGTCCGGAATCTCGGCGAAAGCCCAATGCTCCAGAGCTTGCAGCAGCGCAAATTGAACCGCGTCTTCCACCAGATCCAAGCGGCGCGCGCCGAAGACACGCGCCAGCCGCGACGTGATGCGTCCCGCCTCGCGTCGAAACAGGTGATCGACCAGTTCGCCAACTTTTTGCGTTGAAGCGTTCACTGAACCTCTAATGCACCACGTCAATTTGCCGCACCTCGATCCATTGGCTGCCGCTCAAGTGCGGACAAGATCGGGCAATCGCCACCGCGGCGTCATAGTCCGCCGCCTCCACAACGAAGTAGCCGCCGAGCACCTCACTCGCCTCGCTATACGGTCCGTCCGCCACCGAGACCTGGCCATTTTGAACGCGCAACCGCCGTCCGCTGTCGTTGCCAAGTTTTTCTCCCCCACGTAACTGATTGCGGCTGATAAGTTCCTCGCGCCACGCGCGGTACTTGGCCAGAATTTGCTGAATTTCTTCCGGGGATAAATTCTTGAACTTCAACGGTGATTGGTGCAACAGAAGCATGAATTGCGGCATGGCGACTCTCCTCGTTGACTTTAGGCGCTTACAGCGTATAGACGCACGACCCAGTTGCAAATCGACATTGAGGTTTCATATTTTTGATCAAAGCTTGACTGAACGCCCTCGTTTTGCACACCACACGTCAATTCGATGATACGAGAGTACTGATTTGTGCGCATGGCCCGTCAAGCTCTAGTCCAAGCTTGCAAACGGCGCGATTGCGCGAACCCCCAGGCAACTTCCCTCTGGGAAGTATCGTCGGGAGCACGCAAGCGCGCCGAAATCTCTGAACGCTTAGAAGCGGGAGAAATCAGGCTTGCGTTTTTCGAAGAACGCCGTCATCGCTTCTTTAGCTTCGGGTGAATTCAAGCGCGCGCGTAAAGTGCGGCCTTCTTCGGCCATTTGCTCCGCGATCATCGCGCTATTGCGCTTCTTCATTAGCGCCTTGGTAAGGCGCACCGACTCGGGCGGCAGCGCGGCCACGGCTTCTGCTGCCTGGCGTGCATGCCGCAACAAATCGGCGGCCGGAACAATCTCGGTGAGAATTCCCGCGGACAACGCCTTGTCGGCACTGAACGCCTTGCCGAGCAGCAGCAGCTCGGCCGCGCGCTGATACCCGGCCAGCATCGGCAGCAGCAGACTTGAACCCGCTTCCGGCACAATGCCGAGCGGCACGAAGGGCAACTGAAAACGTGTCTCCGGCGTCGCGTAGACAAAATCACAATGCAGCAACATGGTGGTGCCGATTCCCACCGCGGGTCCGCCCACCGCCGCGACCAGCGGCTTGGCCGCTGATGAAATTGCTTCGAGAAACTGAAACACCGGCGCGTTGTCCGCGTGCGGCGGGCGCTCGAGAAAATCCTTGAGATCATTCCCCGAACAGAAGCAATCCGCCTGACCCTGAATCAACACCACACGCACGCTCGCATCCGCGTCAGCCGCGCGCAGCGCGTCGGCGAGCGCTTGATACATCGCGGCGGTCAGCGCATTCTTTTTCTCCGGCCGATTGATCTCGATGCGCGCGATACGGTCACTGATCTCGGTAGCGATGGGATTAGACATAGCCTGTTCCTCGTCAAGTTGCGGGAAAATATTCGTGCGAACATTCTCGCACGTCGCAACGCTTTTAGTTGCCCAGGCGCGATTCGAGCGCGACCCACCGGTCCATCAGCGCGGAGAGTTCGTTCTCGATCACACCCAGGCGGCTCGCCACCCGTTGCGCCTGTTCCGGTTGGCTGTATACCGCTGGGTCTTCGAGACGCGAAGTCAACATTTTCTGCTCTTGCTCTAAAGCGGCAATTTTTGCCGGCAGAACGTCAAGCTCCTTTTGTTCCTTGAAGCTCAATTTGATCGGCTTCGCGGACATCGAAACGGACGCGACAGAAGATTGTCTCGCCGGCGAAGGCTTAGCCGTTCTCGCCGCATCTTCTTGCTGGCGCTGCTGCCGCTTCTTGAATGCCATCCAGTCGTCGTAGCCGCCGGCGTTTTCGCACCAGACGCCTGCGCCTTCGGAGGCGATGACTTGCGTGACGACGTTGTCGAGAAAGGCGCGGTCATGGCTCACCAAGAATAGTGTTCCCGGATAATCGAGCAACAGTTGCTCAAGCAGCTCCAGCGTATCGATATCAAGATCATTGGTGGGCTCGTCCAGCACCAGTACGTTGGCGGGCCGCGCGAACAAACGCGCGAGCAGCAGGCGATTGCGCTCGCCGCCGGACAAACTCTTCACCGGTGAACGCGCGCGTTCGGGCGCAAATAGAAATTCACCCAAGTAACCGATCACGTGTTTGCGCGCATTGCCGATCTCGACGTAATCCGAACCCGGCGACATCACGTCCGCCAACGCGGCCTCGGGGTCGAGCACTTCACGGAACTGATCGAAGTAGGCCACGTTCATGCGCGTGCCGCGCTTGACCCGGCCGCTATCGGCTTGCAGTTCGCCCAAGATGATTTTCAGCAGCGTGGTCTTGCCGGCGCCGTTGGGGCCGATCACACCCACTCGGTCGCCGCGCACGATGCGGCAGGAAAAATCACGCAGCACGATGTTGTCGCCAAAGCTTTTGTTGACCTGTTCCAGTTCAGCGACTAACTGTCCGCTCTTCTCTCCGGCTTCGACCTGCAAGCTGACGCGCCCAACGCGCTCGCGCCGTTGTTCGCGTTCAACCCGCAGCGCTTGCAAACGCTGCACGCGATAGACCGCACGCGTGCGCCGCGCTTCCACACCTTTGCGAATCCAGATTTCTTCTTCCTTCAGTAATTTGTCGAACTTGCGATTAAGCACTGCCTCGTCCTGCAACAGTTGCGCTTTACGCTGCTGGTAGTCGCCGAACCGGCAGGGAAAACTCGCCAGATCACCGCGATCCAGTTCCACGATGCGAGTGGCCACGCGATCCAGAAAGCGCCGGTCGTGGGTGATGAACACCATCGCCATGCGCGAGTCGATCAGAGTCTGTTCAAGCCAGGCAATCGCGTCGATGTCGAGATGATTGGTCGGTTCATCCAGCAGCAGCACATCGGGCGCGCTGACCATCGCGCGGGCCAGTGCGACGCGTTTTTTCTGCCCGCCCGACAAGGTCCCGACCAAGGCCTCGGTATTCAGACTGAAGCGCTCGATGACGCGCTCCGCCTGTGACGCGTACGACCAAGCGCCTTGCGCGTCGAGCGCGACTTGCAGTTCGTGCAGTCGTTCCAGCAAAGCCTGGTGATCGCCCCCTTCGCTCAGTTGATGCGAGATCGCGTGATAGTCGGCGAGCAGTTGCGAGACTTCGCCCATGCCGGCCACCACCGCGTCGAATACGCGCATCGCCACGTCAAACTCCGGCTCCTGTGGCACGTGCGCGATTTTCAGACCGGGCGCGCGCCACAGCTCACCGTCATCCAGATGCCGCACGCCGGCGCAGGCGGCCAGCAAGGAAGACTTGCCGGTACCGTTGCGGCCGATCAACGCGACGCGTTCGTTGGGGTCGAGTTGAAAGTCGGTGTGATCGAGCAGAGGCACGTGACCGTAGGCCAAGCAGCCTTTGGATAAAGTTATCAGTGGCATTGGAAAATTTACCGCGAGTTTCGGGGCTTCAAGCCCCGCGAGCAGGCATTCGAAAACTCAGCGCCGCGGCCAAATGTGAGGGCGCTCAGTGGCCTTGCACATTCACGGCGCGGGGTTTGGGAATCGTGCCTGTATCGTACGAATCTCGGTCAGCGTAGCCGCGTCCAGAGTGAACTGCGCGGCAGCGATGTCTTCCTTCAGTTGCGCTATCGAAGTGGCGCCAATGATCGACGCGCCAACAAACCAGCGGCTCGCAACGTAGCCGAGCGCGAGTTGCACCAGAGACAATTTTTTGCGCTCGGCGAGTGCCGCATACGCGTCGACTGCTTCTCTCACCATCGGCGGGCGAAAGCGGACCCCGAGCGAATCGAACAAGGTGAAGCGTGTACCCGGCGGTTGCGCACCGTTACGGTATTTCCCGGAGAGAATTCCCGCCGCGAGCGGGCTGTACGCGAGCAGCGTCATGTTCTCGCGATACAACGTCTCCGCAAGATCGTTATCGACGTTGCGCGACACCAGGCTGTAGCTGTTCTGAATCGTGACCGGCCCCGGCGCGCCCAGTTCCTTGGCCACTTTCTGAAACTCACACACGCCCCATGCGGTTTCATTGGAGAGCCCGTAGTATCGAATCGTCCCGGCCTTGATCATCGCCGCCATACCGGCGATTTGCTCGCGAATCGGCGGCCCGGCTTTTTCCTTTGCGGGATCAAACTCCACGCCGCCGAACATCGGCACGTTACGTTGCGGCCAGTGAATTTGATACAGGTCAATGTAATCGGTTTGCAACCGCTCCAGACTGGTGCTCACCGCCTCAGCGATCACCTCCTGAGTGAGGTCGGTGCGCCCACTTCGAATCCAGTCGCGCCGCCCCGGCCCCGCGACCTTGGTGGCGATAAAAAGTTTCGCGCGCGCTTGCCGGGCCAGCCAACTGCCGAGATAGCGCTCGGTCTTGCCTTGCGTTTGTGCATTCGGCGGCACCGGATACATCTCCGCCGTGTCGATAAAGTTGATACCTTGATCGAGCGCGTAGTCGAGCTGCGCGTGCGCCTCGGCTTCAGTGTTCTGTTGACCCCACGTCATGGTGCCGAGGCACACGGTGGAGACGTTCATGTTAGTGCCAGTGAGAATTTTATATTGCATAACGTGGGCGACAAAATGACAGTCGCTATAGCCTACCCGAGAATGGCCAAAGCCGAAACAGCAAGCAAAGAGCGAACACGCTGCGGCTTGCCCACTCAACGAAATTTCTTGGAAAAAGTATCATTGCAAGCATTGCGGTCAATCATTCAGAAGAGGCCGCGTGCGTTTCTACCGACAGCATGCTATCCAGCGCATGTTTGAACGCAAGATCTCCACTTTAGATGTTGAAACGGCGCTTCGAAATGGTCTCACGGTTGAGGATTATCCGCTCGATACCCCGTATCCAAGTTGTCTATGGCTTGGATTCGTAGGGCCGAGGCCAATACATATTGTGATTGCCGATAACGACGATGCCCAGGAACGCATAGTGATTACCGTGTACGAGCCCGATGCGGAGTTCTGGGAGTCCGACTTTGCCACGAGGAAAGAGCGATGAAATGCCCAATTTGTAAGCAAGGAGAGACGAAGCCGGGTACGGCGAGTGTTACCCTGGTACGGGATGCAACGACAATCGTGTTTCGCGACGTGCCGGCAAGTATTTGCCAAAACTGTGGCGAGGCATACCACTCGGCCGAAGTCACTGCAGCGCTCATGCAGCGAGCGGAGCAAGCAGTGGTCGCGGGAGTTGAGGTGGATGTGCGACGTTTCGCCGCGGCGGCGTGCTGCAACGATCTGGCAATTCAGCGCTGCGGGTCCGGTGGGTAAAGGCGTGAATCACGAAGTTTGTCGTCGTGATCATCGTGGCACGCCTAACCCACCCTTCTGCAACTCTTACGGTCTCCGTTCAGTGACCTCGATGTACGAGTCCGGCCCATCGACGTTCATATAGAACATACAGTCCTGCTCCCCACACTTGGCCCAATGAATCCACTTCGCCCGGACATAGGCGAAATCACCTGCGCGAATAGGCGTACCCTTCGAATCGTTCTCTGCGCCGATGATCAGCGTGCCCTTGGTGACCACGACGTACTCATTGCTCGTGTGCCATTGCGGCGGGAACGTATGCCCCTTGGGCGCCTTAAGGAATAAGTAGTTTTCCTCTTTCTCGGGCTTTCCTCGGAAATAATTGATATGGCACGGGTCCGGCTGCGGCGCCTTTGGGTCTCAGGGCGCCCATTTGATGTCCGGCATCTTGATGACTTCGAAATTACTTTCCGCGAACGCCGGTAGCGCAAAGGCGGCGCAGAGCATCGTTAGTAACAAAGTATATGTAGTACGCATGTCTTTCTCCTTGGGGTTGGCTAGTTGTACTCTGTTACTAATATCTATCTTCTCTCACGAATGGTTTTCCGCAACACGGGCACTGTGGAAGACTGCGCGCGATGGCGCGGGCGAGGCGAA
>JAYUZG010000092.1:0-12327 GCA_043751985.1 Betaproteobacteria bacterium | reverse complement strand
AGCCGGGTTTGTCATGGTGTTGGATAACTATCAGGAAGTGGAAGAATCGGCGCTATTGCATAGCGTGCTGCGCGAGGCGATTGCGGAGATTGCGAGCGGAACGAATCTGATTGTGATAAGTCGTGCTCTTGCGCCGACTCCGTTTGCGCGGCATCGTGCACATGGCGCGCTGAGTGAGTTCGGGTTCGAGGACTTGAATTTGACGACGGACGAGGCGATCGAGTTTGCCGGCACGCGAGGTATCGTCGATGAGGAGGTCATTCGCGCGGTGCATGCGAAAACCTCCGGATGGATCGCAGGCCTGAATTTACTGCTCGAGCACGCGAGGCGCGGCGGCCGCGCATCCGTTGCCGATAGTCCGGAATCGCTCGAAGGTATTTTCCAATATTTTGCTGGCGAGATTTTTGACGCGGCGCCGCCCGAGCATCAGCAAACCCTGGTGCAGACCGCATTTCTTCCCTACATGACCGCTTGGATGGCAGAGCGCATCAGCGCGAACCCGGGTGCAGTGAGGCTGCTGGAGGCATTACATCAGAGGCAGCTCTTTGTCGACAGGAAAGCTGGTACCGATGTGACGTATCACTTCCACGCTCTATTCAAAGCGTTCCTGTTATCGCGTGCGAGAGAAATTTTTACGCCGACTGGTTTGATGCAGTTGTCAAGGCGCGCGGCCGGATTGCTTGAAGAGTCCAATATGTTCGAAGACGCGGTGAACCTGTATTTGGAGGCCTCGGACTGGGTCAACGCGCGACGCCTTATTGAGGCCTACGAAGAAGAAACGTTCACCTCTGCAAGATGGACCACGCTGCTCGGCTGGATTGCCGTCCTGCCCGAGAGTGACCTGATTACAGATGCATGGCTCATTTACTGGCGCGGCATGGCCAACGTGGCTCATCATCCCATTGAGGCAGCCGATCTGCTGGAGCGCGCGTTCCAGGGATTTGCGCGTGGCAATAATCAAGTTGGCCAAGTACTCGCCTGTACAGGCGCGATGCGAGCATTCCATAGCAATGTGCATGGAGAGTACCCGCGTATCAATGAATGGATGCAACGAATGATTGCGCTGTTACAAGACAGCGCAATTGAATTGGACTCAGTTCAAAGTCTGGATGCTTATGCGGGATTGACCTACGCCTTGCATTGGCACGATACCGTGAATCCATTTCGACAGATCTGTCATGTCAAATTGTTGGAACTGCTGCTGCTGCGTGACATTCCCATTCCCAGGCGCGCATTTGCAGCCGGCATGGCGATCAACAGCATAGTGGATTCAGAAGACGATGCGGCATTGGAAAAAATAATTGGCGCGATGAAATCATCGATCGATAAGCAAGCGCCCGATCACTTTTCCGAGCTCTATTTGTGGAATTATTACGCCCTGTATTCACTTGCGATTGGAAATGTCGCGGAGGCCGAGCGATGCGCGCGGCAGGTCAGTGAAACGGGAACGCAATTCGGATTCAGACGATTCGAAATCGGCGGATTGTGGTGGCGACAGATTATCGCGTTTAACAGTGTCGACCGTGCGGCACTGGATCAGATTAGGGACTTGCTTCTGCCGCAGGGTGAAGAACTGCAGAATATCCATTTGTTCGCGTTTCATTTGACTAGTGCATCGGTACTGATTCTTCGCCGTGAACTGCGCGGAGCCATTGAGCATCTGGATACGGCCCGTCGCGCCGCGGCGCGACGTAGGCAAATTGTGATGGAGATTTTGGTACTGCACAATCTGGTGGCAACGCACTGGATGAACGGCGATGTAGAGCAAGCGTTATCGTGTGTCGGGGAGATCAGAAAGCTTATCGGTGGTCCGAATACACGCGTACAGGAGCGCCAGACCGATTTAATGGAAGCGGTCCTGCGCAATCAACGCGGTGAGACGAGCACCGCTCAAGGCCTGTTAAAGAAAGCGCTCGAAGCGCGCGTACCTTATCTTTGGGACGTCCTGCATACGCCTAACGGCATCATCGCGCACGCTTGTGCGCTCGCATTTGAAACTGGCATTGCGGTAGAAAATGCGCGAGAGTTGACGCGGCGGTTTCGATTGTCCGCGCCCTCGCACAAATTGTCTGATTGGCCTTGGCCTATTCGCATTCGCGCGCTCGGCCGGTTTTCCATCGAGAAAGGTGACGCGCCGCTCTCGTGTGGACGAAAAACGCCGCGCCGACCTTTTGACGTAATCAAGGCGCTGATCGTGTTTGGTGGCGAAGAGGTTAAGATCGAGCGCATCGCCGATGCGGTTTGGCCGGAACTCGATGGTCATGCGGCGAACGCTGCATTTCACACGGCGCTCTATCGTTTGCGAAAAATTCTCGGCAATGATGATGCCGTGCGCCTGCAGGACGGTAAACTTACCTTGAATCGCGACCAGTGCTGGGTTGATAGTATGGCCTTGCTGGACGAGTGCAAATCAATCGTGGCGTCTGCATTGGAGCACGCGGAAATTGAGCGCGTGGCGGCACGCTTGTGCAGGCTCTATCAGGGTAACTTCCTGATGCTCGAGGCAGACGTACCGTGGACCAGAGCGGCGCGTGAGCGTTTGCGCAAAGCATTCCAGGAGACGATGGGTCGCCTCGCGCAACGTCTGGAGAGTCTGGGCCTCGTACAAGAGGCGGCCGCTCTGCAGGTGCGACGCGGCGCGACGGATGTTTCTGCGACGGTCGCGTGAACGACTCGACGCCTGAAATCAACGAGTTGGGGATTTTCAAGAATCGGTGAGAGGGCGGTGAGAGGGGGCAGTGGACAATCCGCATACCAAGAAGCGTTCATTGTATAGAAGCGTCAGATGGAATCCAAAAGTAAAGCTGCGGCCCTGTATTGCCTCGCAACCGGTGACATCGGCGCAGATCGGCTTCGCCTGCTGGATGCGATTTACGGCCCTGCCTTCTATTCCCTGCTTCTCAGGCTGAAACTGAACGAGACCGCCCGCATGGTTGACGTCGGGTGTGGCACGGGCAACACCGCACTCTGGCTTGGAAACACGTTCACGCGCGCTGAAATAACCGGAGTCGACGTGAGTACCGAACAATTGACGTTGGCGCGCGCGAGCGCTGAGATGCAGGGCTTGCACAATGTCCGTTTCCTTGTGGCGGATGCCTGTGCGACGACACTTGCGACCGGCGTGTACGATCTGGTTCACTGTCGGGCGCTGCTGTGTCACCTCAAGGATCCGATGCGTGCCTTGGCTGAAATGCGGCGGCTGGTCAAACCAGGTGGTATTTTGCTGTGCGAGGATTTTGACAGCAACAGCGTCATCACCGAACCGCCGAGGGGCGCCTACGCTCGAGCACAAGAACTGGACACGAAACTGTTCCGGGCGATGGGACTGGATGCAGATATCGGTTTGAGACTCCCGTCGATGCTGGCCAGGGTGTGCGTCGCCTCGCCACAGATCCAGTTCTTTCAGCCCGCCTTCCTCTCCGGTGAAGGCAAGCGCCTCATTGAGTACACGCTCGCCGAGCAACTGCCTTACATTGTCGAGACCGGCGTGGCTACACGTGAACAGATGATTTCCTTGATGGATGCGCTTCGCCAGGTGAATGAAGATGATCAGGTCCTGGTAGCGTTATGGCGGATGACCCAGGCCTGGGGCTACGGCTAGTCCTGAACATAAAATTTGAAATCGGTGAGGAATCGGTAATAAGTACTGGCGAATAATGAACACGCAGGAAAAGAGGTGAAACCATTCTGCGACAACTTACAATTTAAGGAGGGCGTGATGCGTGAATTAAGGACGATAGCCGAAAATCTGTGGGGCGCCGTATTCAGTCGAAATTTTCGGACTGGTCGAAGCTTGTCGCGCGCCCTATGTGCATCGGCACTTGTGCTGGTCACATTCGGTGCCGAGCAAGTCAGTGCCGGCGATCTACCGGTGATCCGGATTGGCTACTCCGTGTGGGTTGGTTATGGCCCATTTTTTCTCGCTCAGGAAAAGGGTATCTTTGAGCGCAATGGCGTTCGCGTCGAAATGGTGAAGATCGATGACACCAAGTTTCGTTATGCGGCGCTGGCGGCTGGCCGGCTGGACGGAATTATGACAACGCCGACGACAATATCCATGCACAGTAAACCTGATTACTTGGTGGAGATTGTGCTCCCGCTTGACGAGTCTAGCGGCGGTGACGGGATCGTTGCAAAGCATGGTATCGAGCGAGTCCAAGACTTAATGGGAAAGACAGTGGCCTTTGAAAGTGGATCGGTATCCGAGTACTTTATTTATCATGTTCTGACGAAGGCTGGCATGGGGGTGCAAGACGTCAAGGGTCTCAACATGAAACCGGACGATGCGGCGGCAGCGTTTTACGCTGGCAAGGTAGATGCCGCGTTGACCTGGGAGCCGTGGCTGAGCAAAGCGCGTTCAGCGCCTGACTCCCATGTCTTGCTTGATTCAACCGCTACGCCTGGTGTGATTGTCGATGCACTGGCCTTCCCGAAAGCTGTATTGGCTGAAAAGAGAGAAGCCATCCGGGGTGTTGTCAAAGGGTGGTTTGAGGCGCTCGAGTATTTCAAGACACATCGCGAGGAGTCGATTCCCATCATGTCCAAAAAGGTTGGCGGCTGGCTGGAAAAGCCGGAAGACTATGCCGCGACGCTTGCCGGGGTACGTTACTACGACCACGACGCGGCAGTCCGATACATGGGTGGCTCCGAATCTCCGGCAATGAAAATTACCAGGACCGCGCTGGACTTGTGGGTGGGCCAAGGCAAGGCGGACAAAAACCTGCGTGCTTCCGATCTTCTGGACAATTCGCTCTTGCAATAGGTGGCGCTGCTAAAACCACGCGAACCCATCACGAGAGCCACCTCGGCAGGGGTGGCGATCGCGACCGTCGCTGTTGCGATCGTGGTCTGGTCGTGGCTGTCATACGGTGGCGTGGTCAACCACTTGTTCTTGCCTTCGCCGACCGAGGTGCTGTCGGCCTTCTACGAGTTGGCAGAATCCGGCGAGTTATGGATGCATGCGAAAGCCAGCGTGCAAATCATTCTTATGGGTTGGGCGTTGGCGTTGATCATCGCAGTCCCGGTCGGAATCCTGGTTGGCAGTTTCGGCCTATTTGACGCTTTGTTTTCGCCTTTCGCGAGCTTCATCCGCTATCTTCCTGTGAGCGCGTTAATCCCGCTCATAATCCTTTACGTTGGCATTGACGACGCGTCGCGCGTGACGGTGATTTTTATCGGCACGTTTTTCCAGATGGTTTTGATGGTCGCTGACGCGGCGGCCAACTCACAAAAGGATCTGATCGATAGCGCCTATACATTGGGTGCCAAGCGTGTAGCGGTCGTGACCAAGGTGATCCTGCCGTCGAGTCTGCCCGGCATCATGGACGCGCTACGCATCAACATGGGTGCAGCGTGGACATATCTTGTGGTCGCGGAAATTATCGCGGCGGACAAGGGGCTGGGTTACATGATCCTTAATTCAATGCGCGGGCTGTTTGTAGCCAAGATCTTTGTTGGACTGCTGGTGATCGGTCTGCTGGGCTTTATGGCGGATCGGCTGTTCGAATATTTGCATCGCACGCTTCTGCCCTGGTCGACCAAGGCCGCCTGATGCCCACTCTGTCATTACGCAACATACACGTGACGTATCGCACCAGGCGCGGCGGCGTCGTCGATGCATTGAGCGATGTTTCGCTCGACGTGGAAGAAAATACATTCGTGAGTCTGGTAGGTCCCAGTGGCTGCGGCAAGTCAACTCTGCTGCGTGTGGCCGCCGGGCTGGTTCGGGCGACTGCCGGGAAAATCTTCGTCGACTCCGGAGCGGTATCGGAACCCGGCGCGGATCGCGGCATGGTGTTCCAGTCGTACACGCTGTTTCCATGGTTGACGGTTAGAGGCAATGTTGAATTCGGGCTGCGTCAAAGGAATATCCCGTCTGGCACACGCAAGGAGATTGCTCGCAGTTTTATCGAATTGGTTGGTCTGACGCAGTTTGAGTCTGCCTATCCAAAGGAGTTGTCCGGAGGAATGATGCAGCGAGTCGCCATCGCCCGCGCGTTGGCTAACGATCCGAAACTGCTGTTAATGGATGAACCCTTCGGTGCACTGGACGCACAGACTCGCATGGACATGCAGGAGCTTTTGCTCGATGTCTGGCAACGCCAACCCAAGACCATCTTTTTTGTGACGCACGACGTCGACGAAGCAATTCTGCTCGGCGATCGAGTGTGCGTAATGTCGGGCCGGCCTGGAAGAATGGTGCATGATGAGTTGGTGACTTTTACCCGGCCCAGGGGAACCAGCTTGCGGCGCTCGGCCGAGTTCGATGAATTGCGCAATCGTCTGCTCACGTTGATTCGCGGGAACGCGACTACCAACGGAAAACATTTGTCAGAAGAGATCGAGATCAGTCCCCAGCCGATTGCTTGATCAAAGATCGTCCGCGTAAAACCGGCGGGGACGCGAATCTACAGCCGTGAATCGGAGCTGCCCGCTTCGAGCAGCAAGACACGATCACGGCCCGAAGTGGTGAGACGATTGGCGAGCACACAGCCCGCCGCACCCGCGCCGACGATGACGTAGTCGCACATGTCGTCCACGGCGTAACTATAGGATATATTCCAACCACGCTATTCAGCGAGGGCGAATCATGAGCGAAATACACGATGGCGGCTGTGTCTGCGGAAAAGTCCGCTACCGAACCATAGGTGCACCGATTATCGCGGTCGCGTGTCATTGCGCTTTTTGCCAGAAGCGTACCGGCAGCGCTTTCTCCGAACCGGCATTTTTCAAAGCAGAGAACGTCGAATTTTCAGGCATTTCGCGCACGACGTATGAGCACCGCTCCGACGAAAGCGCTCGCTGGTTGCGCATGGAATTTTGCCCGGCGTGCGGAACCACAGTTGGCTGGACTTCCGAGAGAAGACCAGGTGTACGCGGCGTTTCTGCGGGCACGTTCGACGATCCGAACTGGGTCAAGATTCAACGGCATATCTGGACGCGTTCGGCGCAAAGCTGGATCACGTTTCCGACTGACGTGCAGTGTTTCGAGGCGGCGGCGCCGACTTGAATCGAACGTGCAATAGCCATGGATCATCCATGAACGATCGAGAAGAAATTCAGGAAGTCAGCGCGCTGCTGCGCTCGAAAGTCCCGATCATCCTGATCGAGACCAACGAAGAACCGCGCATTCTCAATCTGCTGCAGCAGGCGGGAAATCTGGAGCAGCAAATGCTGTTTCGCTGGAGCATCGTCGGTGGTATCTCGCGGTTTAACGTTGAGGACGCGATCTATAACACCCATAATCTGCTCGACGCGTTGAAGCATATCGACAAGACGTCGCAGAACGGCATCTACGTGATGTGCGACGCGCATCCTGGCTTCAAGGATCCGGTCAATGCGCGCCTGATGCGGGAGATTGCACTGGCGCATTACAAGAAGGCGCGCACGCTGGTGTTCATCAGCCCGCGCCTGGACGACATGCCGAGCGAGTTGTTGCGACTGGCGGCGCACTTCCGGCCACGCCTGCCGACGCGTGACGAAATCAAGGCGGTCATCAGCGAAGAGGCCCAGCTATGGCAGTCGCAATCGGGGGAGAAGGCGCGTGGTGAACGCGCTGTGGTCGATCAACTGGTGTTGCACTTGATGGGGCTGGAGCAGGACGAAGTGCGGCGCCTGGTGCGGCAGGCGCTGCGCGCCGACGGTGAGATTAACCAGGATGACTTGCGACGCGTACTGGAGACCAAGCACCAGGCACTGGGTGGCGCCGACGTGCTTGGCTTCGAATCGAGTCACGTCAAGTTCGATCAAGTGGGTGGCTTGGCACAGTTGAAGCACTGGGTGCATTTGCGGCGCGCGCCGTTTCTGGAAAGTGCCGGCGCCAATGGTGTGCACAGCGACCGCCCCAAAGGAATTCTGCTGCTGGGCGTGATGGGAGGCGGCAAGAGTCTCGCGGCGCGCGCGATTGCCGGGGAATGGAACGCGCCGTTGATGCGGCTCGACTTCGGTGCGCTCTACAACAAGTACTACGGCGAGACTGAGCGCAACTTACGCAGCGCGTTGGCCGCCGCTGAGGCGATGTCGCCGTGCGTGCTGTGGATCGACGAAATGGAAAAAGGTGTGGCGACGGCGGGCAGCGGAGAAGAGGACGGCGGCGTCTCGCGCCACATACTGGGTACTTTTCTCACCTGGCTTGCGGACCGCAGCAAAGCGGTGTTCATCGTCGCCACCGCCAACGACATTGCAGCGCTGCCACCCGAGCTGATTCGTAAAGGTCGCTTCGACGAAATTTTCTTCGTCGATTTTCCGCAGCCCGCGGCACGCGAGCAGATCTTTGCCATTCATCTGAAAAAACGCGGGCTGGATCCGGCACAGTTCGCCGTGACCACGCTCGCGCAATGGGCGGAGGGCTTCTCAGGCGCGGAGATTGAGCAAGCGATCATCGCTGCCGGTTTCGAAGCGAAAGCGCGTGCGGCGCAAGTGACGACCGATGACGTCACGGCCGAACTGAAACGCACGCGTCCGCTGTCGATCGTAATGGCCGAGCGCATCGAGGAATTGCGCGCGTGGGTGCGCGATCGCGCGGTGATGGCCGATTTGTTTGACGACAAAGCGCATTAGCGGCCGGTTGTTGCACCAACGCTAGCCAAGCGTTGATGCATGGGCACCGCGTCGATCCAAGTCCCGCATCTGCGTTTAATTGCGACGGTCGTTTATACTTCGCCTCCCGCAACGCCAGCGAACTTTGTGATGAGAGCATACGAACTCCGACCGATCGCCGGTCTTGATAGTGTGACCCGCTGTGAGCGCGACGATCCGCGTCCCGGGCCCGGGCAGATCCTGCTGAAGATGCGTGCCTGGTCGCTCAATTACCGTGACTTGCTGGTGGCGAAGGGCGCTTACGGTGGCCCACCGCGGCAGGGGTTGATTCCGCTGTCCGACGGCGTCGGTGAAGTCGTCGAGATCGGCGCGGGCGTGACGCGAGTCAAAGTCGGCGATCGAGTGGCTGGGTGCTTCATGCAAGGCTGGATCGGCGGTGATGTTGAAGCTGCCCATTCGTTGACCGCCTTGGGCGGCGCCATCGATGGCATGCTGGCCGAATACGTCGTGTTGTCGGTCGAGGGTGTGGTACGCGTTCCCGAGCATTTAAGCGATGAAGAAGCGGCGTCGCTGCCCTGCGCTGCGGTGACCGCGTGGCAGGCGCTGGTGCGCGCGGCGCGCTTGAAAGCGGGCGATACGGTGTTGCTGCAAGGTACCGGCGGCGTCTCGATGATCGCGCTGGCCTTCGCGAAAATGCACGGTGCCCGCTGCATCATCACGTCGAGCAGTGACGCGAAGCTCGCGCTCGCGCGCCAGCTCGGCGCGGACGAGACGATCAACTATCGTTCGCGTGCGGATTGGGAACAAGCCGTGCTGGAACTCACCCATGGGCGCGGTGTCGACGTCGTGGTCGAAGTCGGCGGCGCCGGCACGCTGGAGAAATCGCTCGCCGCGGTGCGCATGGGAGGAACGGTAAGTTTGATCGGCGTGCTCACCGGCGTGGCGGCGCCGATCACCGCCGCTGCTATTCTGCGGCGAAGTATCCGCGTGCAGGGAATTTACGTCGGCTCACGCGAAATGTTCGAGGAAATGAATCGCGCGATCGCGCTGCATAAGATGCGGCCGCGGGTGGATCGGGTGTTTGCATTCGACGACGCGCGCGCGGCATACGAGTATCTTGCCGGCGCAACGCACACGGGGAAAGTCGCGATCAAGATGCCGACTATAATGCGCTGAGATGAGGGTTGCCGGCGCTCCACCGGTCTCCCCAGAACTATTCGAGGAATCCATGGCGTCCCTGCTTCCCGTCAGTCTCGACGACAAATACACTCTGCAAAGCGGCCGTATTTTCATCACAGGCACCCAGGCCTTGGTGCGCATGCCGATGATGCAGCATCTGCGCGACCGCGCGGCCGGCTTCGATACCGCTTGCTATATCTCCGGCTATCGCGGGTCGCCGCTGGGCGGGTACGACCAGCAATTGTGGGCGGCGAAAAAATTTTTGCAGCAACACCAGATCGTATTCCAGCCCGGCGTCAACGAAGACCTGGCCGCGACGGCGTGCTGGGGCACGCAGCAGGCCCACCTCGACGGCGACAACAAACACGATGGCGTGTTCGCCATCTGGTATGGCAAAGGGCCGGGGGTGGATCGCACCGGCGATGTGTTTCGTCACGGCAATTTGGCCGGTACGGCGCCACTTGGCGGCGTGTTGTGCCTGATGGGCGATGATCACACCTGCGAATCATCCACCACCGCGCATCAGAGCGAATTCGCTATGGTCGACGCGATGATTCCCATTCTGAATCCGGCGGGTGTGCAAGAGCTACTCGACTACGGCATCATCGGTTGGGCGTTGTCGCGCTACTCGGGCTGCTGGGTCGGTTTGAAGAGCATGAAGGACACGATCGACGCCAGCGCGACGGTGGACGTGAGTCCGCAGCGCGTGCAAATCGTGACCCCGGCAGATTATCAGTTGCCGGCGAATGGCGTGCATATCCGCTTCCCGGACGTGCCACTGGAGCAAGAGGCGCGCTTGCACAACGTGAAGATCGAGGCAGTGAAGGCGTTCGCGCGTGCGAATGGAATCGATAAAGTAATCATCGACGCGCCCGATGCGAAACTGGGCATCGCCACCTGCGGCAAGTCCTACATGGATGTACGCCAGGCTTTGCAATATCTGGGTATCGATGAAGCCGAGGCGCGGCGTCTCGGAGTACGCTTGTACAAAGTCGGCATGACCTGGCCGCTTGAGTTCGAAGGCGCGCGCGCGTTTGCGCGCGGGCTGGAGAAAATTCTGGTGGTGGAAGAAAAGCGTGGCTTGATCGAGCCGCAATTGAAAGACGCGCTCTACGGCATGGCCAATGCACCGGTCATCGTAGGTAAGCTCGACGAAGCAGGGAAGACTTTGTTCCACAGCAACGGCGCGCTCGCGCCCAATCACATCGCCATCGCCATCGGCCGGCGCATTCTGGAACGCACGCTGGACACGCAACTTGCGGCGCGGCTTGCCGAGCAAGAGAAGCTGGAAGCGCGCGTGCCGGAGCAGCCAGCGATGGATCGCACACCGTATTTTTGTTCCGGCTGTCCGCACAATTCCGGCACTAAGTTGCCCGAGGGGAGCCGCGCGCTCGCCGGCATCGGTTGTCACTTCATGGCGCAGTGGATGGATCGCAACACCGCGGGCTACACCCAGATGGGCGGCGAAGGCGCGAGTTGGATGGGCGAGGCGCCCTTCGTGAAGACCACGCACATGTTTCAGAACATTGGCGACGGCACCTATTACCACTCTGGCTTGCTGGCGCTGCGCGCGAGCGTTGCGTCCGGCGTCAACGTGACCTACAAGATTCTCTACAACGACGCGGTGGCGATGACGGGCGGGCAGCCAATGGATGGGCCGCTCAGCGTGCCGCAGATCACTCGGCAGGTGGCGGCCGAGGGTGCGAAGAAAGTCGTGGTGGTGAGCGACGAACCGGAAAAATACGGACCGGCGCCGGGTTTCGCCGAAGGCGTGGAAGTGTTTCATCGCGACGATTATCTCGAGGTGCAGAAGAACATCCGCGACATTCCCGGTTGCACGGTCATTGTCTACGACCAGACCTGTGCCGCGGAGAAGCGCCGCCGCCGCAAGCGCAACCTCTATCCCGATCCAGCCAAGCGCGCGGTGATCAACGACTTGGTGTGTGAGGGTTGCGGTGACTGCGGCGTGAAGTCCAATTGTGTTTCGGTGCTGCCGCTGGACACCGAACTCGGGCGTAAGCGTGCGATCGATCAGTCGGCTTGCAACAAGGATTTTTCCTGCGTCAAAGGCTTCTGCCCGAGCTTCGTCACGGTCGAAGGCGGTGCTCTGAAAAAAGGCAGGAGCAGTTGGATCAGCGCAGAGTCACCGTTCCCGCCGCTGCCGGAACCGGTATTGCCGGCGCTGGATACACCGTATGGAATTCTGGTGACTGGGGTGGGCGGCACCGGAGTCGTTACCATCGGCGCGATTCTCGGCATGGCCGCGCATCTCGAAGGCAAAGCTTTCGGCGGCTTGGACATGGCCGGCCTCGCGCAAAAAGGCGGCGCGGTGTGGAGTCATTTGCAAATCGCCGCGCAGGCAGAAGACATCAAGACCGTACGGCTGGGATCGGGTGGCGCGCGCTTGCTGCTTGGCTGCGATCTCGTCGTGAGTGCCAGTCAGAAGAGCCTGGACTTGGCTCGCGCCGGGGCGACGCAGGCAGTGGTGAACACGCATCAACAGATGACCGGTGCGTTCACCCGCGACGCGAACTTCCGCTTCCCGGCCGCCTCGCTGCGCGACACGATTACGCATGGAATTGGCTCCGCGGCAACCACTTTCGTCGACGC
>JAYUZG010000091.1:0-10945 GCA_043751985.1 Betaproteobacteria bacterium | reverse complement strand
CCTCCACCACAGGATTCACCACGCTCGTCTGATGCTCACACATTCAGGGCCGAGGACCGAAAAATGCTAAAAATCGCCCACTCGATTCCGTGAAGAGCCTAAATTTGTACTGGCCGCGTCCATTTTCGCCGTGTTGTTCAGTGCCCCTGCGTTCGGACAAAGTGCACCGGCGTCGGCAGGCGCCGTTCCGAATGCGTTCAATCCGGCGATTTCGCTGATTCTCGACGGGCAATATCGCAACTTGGTGAGAGACCCGGCGACTTACCGGATCGGTGGATTCATTCCGGGCGGCGACGAGGTCGGCCCCGGCGGACGCAGCTTCCATTTGGGTGAATCGGAATTGACGATCAGCGCCAACATCGATCCGTATTTTTCCGGCGTGTTCATTGGCTCGGCCAGTCCCGACAACCAATTTTCCGTCGAAGAAGCGTTCGTTCTCAACAGCGGTTTTGTACCGGGTGCGTCGGTCAAGTTCGGGCGCTTCCTGTCCGGCTTCGGTTATCTCAACGAAGTTCACGCGCACGCCTGGGATTTCTCCGACGCGCCGCTAATCCACCAGGCGTTCTTCGGCGGACAAATCAAGGAAGAGGGGGTGCAACTTCGCTGGATAGCGCCCACCGCGGTCTTGCTGGAGTGGGTCGCGGAACTGGGCGCGGTCAAAACTTTCCCGGTTCCGAGCGCAACAAGAACGGCTCGGGCGCGACGGCGCTGTCGGTGCACGTTGGCGACGATCTGGGTGACAGTCACAGCTATCGCGGCGGCTTGTCTTATCGTCACTCGGGCGCGTCAAACCGCGAATACACGGATACCAATTCCATTGGCGCGCAGGTCACCAACGCGTTTGCCGGGACATCGAAAATGCTCGCCGCGGATCTGGTGTGGAAATGGTCGCCGCACGGCAATGTGACGGACACCCACGCCAAGTTTCAGTTCGAGTATTTTCGTCGCGAAGAAGACGGCACCTTGGCTTTCAATACGACGGACGCCAATCAAATAGGCAATTTTCGCTCGACGCAATCCGGATGGGTTGCGCAAGGCGTGTATCAGTTCATGCCGCGGTGGAGAGTTGGCGTGAGGCACGACGCGCTCGACCCCGGTACCGCGCAGATTGGCTTGGTGCAAGTTGGCGCGCTCAGCTCCGCCGATTTTCCGCAGCTTGCGGCACACCATCCGAAACGCGATTCGGTGATGGTGGACTTCCGCCCAAGCGAGTTCTCGCAACTGCGCGTGCAATTGAGCAGAGACCGGGCGCGCTTCGATGAAACCGATCAGCAGATCTTCGTTCAATACACCATGAGCCTCGGCGCGCACGGCGCGCACAAGTTCTGATTTCAGAGAAAGACTCCAAATGAACCTTATTCGAATTACAGCAGTAAGCGCCTTACTTTGCTTATCCACGCAGGCCGGTGCCGCACTGAATGTTTTCGCCTGCGTCCCCGAATGGGCCGCGCTCGTCAAGGAACTCGGCGGTGACAAGGTGAATGTCTATCAGGCATCCAATGCGTTGCAGGATCCGCATCGCATCGAGGCGCGGCCCAGTCTCATCGCGAAAATGCGCCAGGCCGATCTGTTGGTGTGCACCGGCGCGGAACTGGAAGTGGGCTGGCTTCCGGTGTTGTTGCAGACGGCGGGGAACAACAAGGTGCAAGCCGGCACGCCGGGACATTTCATGGCGGCGGACCAGGTGCAGAAGCTGGAATGCCGACGTCGGTCGATCGCTCGATGGGCGATGTGCATCCGGCAGGCAACCCGCACATTCATCTCGATCCGCGCAACATCGCCAAAATTGCCGAGGCACTGAGCGCGAGGCTGGG
The DNA here is from genome assembly GCA_043751985.1 of Betaproteobacteria bacterium. GTDB lineage: Bacteria > Pseudomonadota > Gammaproteobacteria > Burkholderiales > JAYUZG01 > JAYUZG01. Next base: position 9,131 of record JAYUZG010000091.1, on the reverse strand, counting down.
CCAAGTGGATGCGGGCAATGCTGCGTTCTACGGCGCACGCGCTCAGGATTTTCAGACGCGCTGGAAACAGGCGATTGCGCGCTGGGAGAAAGACGCTGCGTCATTGAAGGGTGCGCGCGTCGTTCCTCACCACAAGGACACGGTGTACTTGTTTCATTGGCTGGAGATGAAAGAAGTCATCAACATCGAACCGAAGCCCGGCATCCCGCCCAGTGCCGGTCATCTATCCGAATTGCTGGCGAAACTGAAGAGCGAATCGGTGCAAGCGATCACGCGCGGCGCCTACAACGATCCCAAAGCGTCAGCCTGGCTGAGCGAGCGCAGCGGAATCGTGGTGGTCGAATTGCCTTATACGGTGGGTGGCACGCCGGAAGCTAAAGACCTGTTCGGCCTGTTCGACGACTCCATCGCGCGGCTTAAGAAAGCAATCAAATGAACTTTGCCGCCGCCGAATGGAGCATCGTGATTCCGGCATTGCTGGCCGGACTGTTGGTAACGGCCACGCATGTTCCGCTCGGCATGCAGGTGCTGTCGCGCGGCATCGTATTCATCGATATCGCGATCGCGCAGATTGCCGGTGTCGGCGTGATCGCCGGCGATCTGCTGGGCTTCGAGGCGCATGGTGTAGCGGTGCAGGTTTCCGCGCTGGGTGCCGCGCTCGCGGGTGCGTTGCTATTGACCTGGACCGAGCGCCGCTGGCCGGCAGTTCAAGAGGCCATCATCGGCGTGATCTTCGTGCTGGCGGCGACGCTGGAGATTATTCTGCTCGCCGGAAATCCACAGGCGGGCGAGCATTTGAAAGACCTCCTCGTAGGTCAGATTCTGTGGGTGAGCGCGCCGCAATTAGGGGTGGTTGCGGGATTGACCGCGCTGGTGCTCGCGGCGTGGTTTGGGGTAGGTGCGAAGAAGCTGGGCCGCACCGGCTTTTATCTTTTGTTCGGCTTATCGGTCACCGCGTCGGTACAGTTAGTCGGTGTGTATCTGGTGTTTGCCACGCTGATCGTGCCGGCGCTGGCGACGCGCGAGACCACCCGGCGTCAATTGCTGCCGGCGTATCTGGTGAGCGGCGCGGGTTACGCGATTGGACTGATCGCGTCATCGGTGGTCGATCTGCCGTCAGGCGCGGTGATCGTCTGGGCCATGGCAATTACAGGTATATTCACGCACGCCGTAATCAGTAGGCGCGCCATCATCAGTTAGGTCGGCGCGCGCAGGTACCGTCGCTATCGAGGCGACGAAAACACTCGGCGTGTCTAATGAAACTCAGTCAAATCGAAGTCAGCGAAATTCAGGGTAATCCATCTGCGGCCGCTCGCGAAGGCGCGATGCTCTTCGCCAACGGTCAGACCGCGCAAGCGGCGGAGCGTTTGCAAAAAGCCATTGGTGCCGCGGACGCGCCGGACAGCGTCTCGTGGCGCATGCTGCTCGATCTGCACCGCTTGAATGACGACGTGCGCGCTTTCGAGTCGTTGGCGCAGCGTTACGCGCAGGTCTTCGAGCGCGCGCCGCCACCGTGGGATGTCGAGGCGCGGGACTCCGCGCTCCCGCCGGAATTGCGCCGCGGGGGCCCGGCTTGCTGCGAGCTTTCCAATCGCCTCGACGAGACGATTGCGCAGCGGCTCACGTCGTTGCGCAGCAGTGCCAAACATCACGCGATCATTCGCTTCGACTTGCGCGAGTTGCGCTCGGTGGACGAGAACGGCTGCGCGCTGCTGTCGGCAGAACTCGATCGATTGGTCAGCCATGGTAACGGCGTGGTGTTCGCGGGCGCGGAGCGGCTCGAACAATTGCTGCGCGGCGCGTTGGCGGATGACGCGCGGCGCCAAGCCTGCTGGCGCTTGATGCTCGATCTGCTGCAGATTCTCGGCCGCCAGAGTGAGCACGAGACCTGCGCAATGGAATATGCCATCGCCATCCAGGTGGAGCCGCCGCCCTGGCAAACGCTGTTTCTGCCACAACTTCCCGCGACGGCGGTGGAAGAAAAGCGCCACGCGCCGCGTTATCAAGCCGGGCCCGAATTATTCAACGTGTCGGGCAGCATGGGCGGGGCACGCGACGCGCAGTTGCTGGAGCTGATGCAATTCGCGTTAGAGAAGACTTACGTGAACATTCATCTCGGAGCGCTCCTTCGAATGGACTTTGTCTGTGCCGGTCATTTCGTCAACACGCTCGCCGCGTGGAAGCAGAATGGAAAGACAGTGCGGCTGATCCGCGCCAATACCCTGGTCGCCGCCCTGCTCATCATGCTCGACGCCCCGCGCTACGCCAAATTTGTCCCTGAGCGAGAGGAAGCATGAATCAGACATTCCATGGCACCACCATCTTGAGCGTGCGTCGTGGCGCCCTCGTCGCGATGGGAGGTGACGGCCAAGTGACTTTCGGCAACGTTGTGTTGAAGGCGACGGCAAAAAAAGTCCGGCGCCTGTATCACGACAAAATTCTCGCCGGCTTCGCCGGTGGTACCGCCGACGCCTTTACCTTGTTCGAGCGCTTCGAAGCGAAGTTGGAAAAGCATCAAGGCCATCTGATGCGCTCGGCGGTGGAACTCGCGAAGGACTGGCGCAGCGACCGCATCTTGCGCAGACTCGAAGCGATGCTGTCGGTTTCCGATCGTCAGGTTTCGCTGATCATCACCGGCAATGGCGATGTCGTGGAGCCGGAACACGGCCTGGTAGCGATTGGCAGCGGCGGTGCGTTCGCGCAATCCGCGGCACGTGCTCTACTGGAGAACACCGATCTGCCGCCGGCGGATATCGTGCGCAAAGCGATGAGTATCGCCGCCGACATTTGCATTTATACCAACCAGAATCTCGTCCTGGAAACACTGGACTGAATATGTCTAGCATGACCCCGCAGGAAATCGTTCACGAACTTGATAAGCACATCATCGGCCAAACTTCCGCCAAGCGCGCGGTGGCCATCGCGCTGCGCAACCGCTGGCGGCGCCAACAAGTGGCCGAGCCGTTGCGCCAGGAGATCACGCCGAAAAATATTCTGATGATCGGGCCCACCGGCGTGGGCAAGACCGAAATCGCGCGGCGGCTGGCGAAGCTCGCGGACGCCCCATTCATAAAAGTGGAAGCGACCAAATTCACCGAAGTGGGCTACGTCGGCAAGGACGTAGACAGCATCGTCCGCGACTTGGTCGAAATCGCGGTGAAGCAGACGCGTGAACACGAGACACGCAAAGTGCGTCATCGCGCCGCGGACGCGGCGGAAGAGCGCGTGCTGGACGTGCTTCTCCCACTGCCTACGCACGATGCCGGCTGGCAAACGGAAACGGAGAACAGCACGCGGCAGAAGTTCCGCAAGAAACTGCGTGAAGGCGAACTGGACGACAAGGAAATCGAAATCGAAATCGCGGCGCATCAAGCGCAGATGGAAATCCTGGCGCCACCTGGGATGGAAGAACTCACTTCGCAACTTCAGGGCATGTTTCAGAATATGAGCGGCACACGCAAGCGCTCGCGCAAGCTCAAGGTGCGCGACGCGATGCACATGCTGACCGACGAAGAAGCGGCGAAGCTGGTCAACGATGAAGACTTGAAACTGCGCGCGCTGAACAACGTCGAACAAAATGGCATCGTCTTCATCGACGAGATCGACAAGATCACCAGCCGCGCCGAAAACTCTGGCGCGGAAGTATCACGGCAAGGCGTGCAGCGCGATCTGTTACCGCTGGTCGAGGGCACCACCGTCACCACCAAGTACGGCATGGTGAAGACCGACCATATTTTATTCATCGGCAGCGGCGCGTTTCATCTGGCGAAGCCTTCCGATCTGATTCCAGAATTGCAGGGGCGCTTTCCGATCCGCGTGGAGCTCACCAGTCTCGATGTCGCCGACTTCGAGCAGATCCTCACCAGCACCGATGCCTGTTTAACGCGTCAATACGAGGCATTGCTGGCGACCGAGAAGGTGCAACTGAGTTATCGCCCGGACGGAATCCGCCGCCTGGCGGAGATCGCCTGGCAAGTGAATGAGAAAACCGAGAACATCGGCGCGCGGCGTCTCTATACCGTGATGGAAAAGTTGCTGGAGGAAGTTTCCTTCGAAGCGGCCAAATACGAAGATCGAGCTATCGTGATCGATGCGGCCTACGTGAACGATCGTCTTGCGGAGCTTGCCAAGAGCGAAGATCTGGCGCGTTACGTTTTGTGAGCAGTCATGCGTATCGATATCGAACGCCTTGATGCACCGGTGCCAATGGCGAAATTGTTTCGGCCTACTTTCGCGACCCGAATGGCAACCTGATCGAGGTGAACTATCCGTGACCCGTGACTGGCCTGGCGCCGGGTAGAGCAAAAGATGTACGGAAAGCGTTGACACGGGTTTTGAAACAGCACTAGGATAGCTCCCCCGCACTGAGAATGCCTGGTAGGACAGTGCGCTGCAACATCAAATGGCGTCCTGTCCGAGGGCGCTTCACGGTTTCGTCGAGAGGGGCCTTCATGTTCAGGTCGTACCTCGCCGCCATTCTGGCGGCGTTGCTTTCTTCACTGTGTGGTTTGCCCGCGGCCGCCGCCGACACGATCAAGATCGGCTTGGTGAGCGAGATTACCGGACCGAATGCGGAAGCCGGGAGCTACACGGTGAACGGCGCCAAACTCGCGCTCGATGAAATCAACAAGGCGGGCGGCGTGCTGGGCAAACAGATCGAGCTGGTCATCGAAGACAATCAGAGCACCAATCCCGGCACCGTGCTGGCGATTTCAAAACTCGCGGGCGAAGGCGATCTACCGGCGATGATCGGCCCGATTCGCAGTACGCAAATTACCGCTGCCTCTCCGACTATTGCCAAGGCGGGCATTCCCACGATGATCGGCGGAACCGATCCGGCGTTGACCAAGGTCAACAATCGCTGGGTGTTCCGTTGCCGCCCCAACGACTCCTATTCATCGCGCGTCATCGCCGACTTCGGCGTCAACAATTTGAAGTTGAAGAAATGGGCGATCATTCATTCGACCGATGCATTTGGGTCCGGCGGCATGAACGCGCTCAAGGATGCACTGAAGGCCCTCGGCATTGAGCCGGTTCTCATCCAGGGCTACACCAACAATCAGCAAGACTTCACACCGATCGTGCTGGCGGTGAAAAAGGCCGGGGCCGATGTGATTGGGAGTTACATCACCAACTCGCAAGACCTGGGAATTTTTGCCAAGCAGTTGCGTCAGTTGGGCGTCACCGCAACCTGGATCGGCTCCGCGTCGATCGTCACCGATACGGCAATGAAATTGGCCGGCGATGCCTTGCATGGAACTTATGGCATCGCGGATTTCACCCCGGGCGCGAACGCCGAAGCGCAGAGCTACGCGAAGAAATATTTCGATAAATACAAACTTCAGCCCGACGTCTATTCGAGCTGGGCATACGACGCGATGCACGTGTTGGCGAATGCGATCAAGTCCGCCAATTCGACCGATCACGAATCGATTCGCAAGACGATTCTGGCGCTGAAAGGATGGAAAGGCGTGGAAGGCAGCTATGCCTTCGACGAGAACGGCGACGGCCTGCGCGGCTACAACATCGTGCAGAACAAGGAAGGCAAAATCTCCTTCATCAAGCACATCAGTTTCGACAAGTAGTTTCGTAACCAATAACTAGAGGGGGAGGGACCCCCCGCAGGCTGCAAGGTCGGTCTGCGGGGGCGTTTCAGGAATTTGGGAATTGTTCTTCAACTTCTGTTCACCGGCCTGGCGATCGGCAGCATCTACGCGCTGGTCGCGCTCGGCTTCGTGCTGATCATCCGCGCCACCAACGTAGTCAATTTCGCGCAAGGCGATTTCGCCATGCTCGGCGCCTACTCGATGGTGTTGTTTCTGGTCGGCATCGAACCCAAGCTGTCGATGCACCTACCCTACGGCGTGTCGATTTTTCTGGCACTGGTGTTGATGGCAATATTCGGCCTGATCTTCAACTACGGTGTCTACTACCCGCTGCGTAATCGCTCCTTTCTGCCGGTGCTGATCAGCACTCTCGGCGCATCGATTTTCATGCAGAACACGGTACTCGCGATCTGGGGCGCGCAACCCAAGCGCGTCGACAACGTGTTTACCGGCGGCGTGCAGTTGGGTGAGGTGTTTCTCGACTCTCAATATCTGGTCATTCTGGCGGTGACCATGGTGTGCGTGCTGTTCCAATATTTTTTCTTCGAGCACACACTGATCGGCAAGAAACTCCAGGCGACGTCGCAGGACAAGGACATGGCGCGGCTGCTCGGCATTCCGGTCGCGTTAATGATCTCTATCACCTTCGTGTATAGCGCAGTGCTCGGCGGTTTGGCCGGCGTGCTGGTCGGACCGGTTCTGTTCGTGTCGATCGGCATGGGTTCGGTGATCGCGCTGAAAGCGTTCGCTGCGACGATTATCGGAGGCTTCGGTGATGTGAAAGGCGCGATCGTCGGTGGGCTGTTTCTCGGCGTGATCGAAAATTTCGCGGCGGCTTATATTTCAGTGCCGTACAAGGACGCCGTCGCGTTCATCGTTTTGTTTCTGGTGTTGATCTTCCGGCCTCAGGGAATCTTCGGCGAAAAAGTGTCGGAGAAAGCATGAGCGGCGCGCGCTTTACTCTCGGCACGGTTTTACTCATCGCCGCGGCAATCGCGCTGCCGGCGCTGCCGTATATGTTCACCGTCAGCAATTACGTCCTGAACATCTTCATGCAGGCGCTGACCTATGCGATCGCCGTGCTGGGCATGACGGTGGTGCTCGGCTACACCGGTCAGATCAATCTAGCGCAAGCGGCGTTCTTCGGCTTCGGCGCTTACGGCGCGGCGCTCGGCACCGTGACACTGGGACTGAATTTTTGGCTCGCCCTATTGCTCGGCGTGGCGAGCGCGGGCCTCGCGGGCGGCATTCTCGGTTTGACCACGCTGCGGTTGGGCGGGCATTACCTCGCCATGATCACCATCAGCTTCCAGCAGATTTTCGATCTGGTCGCGGTGAACTGGGTGGAACTCACGCATGGTCCGGACGGAATCGCCGGTATTCAGCGGCCGTCGATATTCGGTTATGCGCTGACTGATGACCGCGCCTATCTGGTGATGTGCGCGGTGGCGCTGTACGCCTTGATCCTATTTGTGTGGTGGCTGCCCGGCCTGCGGCTCGGACGCGCCATGCGCGCGGTGCGCGAAAACGAATTGGCGGCGGAAGTCGTGGGTGTGCACACGTTGAGAATCAAGGTCATCGCTTTCACCATGAGCGCGGTGCTGGGCGGGATCGGCGGTGCACTCTACGCCGGAGGCTTTGCCTACGTGAGTCCGGACAATTTTAATTTCGCGCGCTCGATCGAATTCCTCACCATGGTGTTGCTCGGCGGGGCGCAATCGCCGTTTGGCGCGGCGCTGGGAACGACGCTGCTGATTCTGCTGCCGGAGTGGTTGCGTTTCCTCAAAGAGATTTATCTGGCGGCTTACGGTATTGCCGTGATTCTGATCATGGTGTTCATGCCCGAGGGTATCTGGGGCATCTTGCGCAACACTTGGCACAAATTCCGCCCGCCCGCGCCGGTGCAGAAAGCCAGCTTCCCGCGGCTCCAGTTGGATATCGATGCCAACGATGACTCACCGGTGCTCAAGCTCGAAGGCTTGGCGAAACATTTTGGCGGTTTGCGCGCGGTGGACGGCATCGATTTGGAAATCAAGCGCGGCACGGTACACGCGCTGATCGGTCCCAACGGTTCCGGCAAGACCACCACGCTCAACGTGGTCAACGGCATCTACAAACCCACTGGCGGGCGCATATTGATCGACGGCGCAGACATGACCATGACGCCGCCGCACGAACGCGCGGCGCATGGCCTCGGCCGCACCTTCCAGAATATCCGCCTGTTCCCGGCGTTGTCGGCGCTGGAGAATGTCATGATCGGCGCGCAACGCGAAAACAATCCCTTGGGCATCGGCAACGCAGCGCTGCGCGAGCGCGCCATGTCAGCGCTGGATTTCGTCGGTCTTGCGGATCATGCCAACGCGATCGTGCGCAGTCTCCCTTACGGCTATCAGCGCTACGTGGAAATAGCACGCGCGCTGGCTGGGCATCCAAAATTGTTGTTGCTGGATGAGCCTGGCGCGGGTCTCAACCAGACGGAAAAAGGCGATCTGGTTGAACTGCTCAAGCGGCTGCGCAGCGGACACGGCTTGACCGTGTTTCTGATCGACCACGACATGGGGCTGGTAGAAAAAGTTTCGGACAAAATCACCGTACTCAACTTCGGCAAGAAAATCGCCGAAGGCACACCGGAGGAAGTATTGCGCCATCCCGACGTGATCGCCGCCTATCTCGGAGAGCCTCCCCGTGCCGCTGCTTGAACTCAGAAATGTTTCCAGCGCCTACGGCATCGTGCAGGCGCTGAAGGGCGTTTCGTTGCGCGTAGAACAGGGCGAAATCGTCACCTTGCTCGGTGCCAACGGCGCCGGCAAGAGCAGCACCTTGCGCACCATCTCGGGTTTGCTGCGGCCCACGCAAGGCGAGGTGCTGTTCGAAGGCAAGCCGATTCATCAGCTCGCGACCGAAAAAATCGTCCGTCTCGGTATCTCCCACGTGCCCGAGGGCCGGCGTATTTTTCCCGGCCTCACCGTGCGCGAAAACATCATGCTCGGAAGCTCCAACCGCGGACCCTTGAGCAAGACGCAAATGAACCACGACGTCGAGCAGATGTTCGGCATTTTTCCCGACATCAAGCGCTTTGAAAATGCGCTCGGCTGGACGCTCTCCGGCGGACAACAGCAAATGCTCGCCGTCGCGCGCGGTCTGATGGCGAAACCCAAATTGCTCTTACTCGACGAGCCGTCGCTGGGCCTGGCGCCGGTCATCGTGCAACAACTATTCGCCACCATCCGCAACATCCACGCGCTCGGCACCACGATCTTGCTGGTCGAACAAAACGCCAACATGGCGTTGTCGGTGGCGAGCCGCGGCTATGTGTTGGAGACCGGCACACTAACCGTCGAAGGAACCACCAAGGAACTGCTCGGCAATGAGGAAGTGAAGGCGGCTTACTTGGGTGGGCATAAATAGCTGTCGCCGGGAGTACCCTTAGGCAACGGCATGGCGTCGTGCAATGCGAAAGGGGCGAAAATCTTATGAGGGCTGAGTACGATTTTTCCAAGGGCAAGCGCGGTGCTGTGATTCCGC
>JAYUZG010000090.1:0-10212 GCA_043751985.1 Betaproteobacteria bacterium | reverse complement strand
ATCATTCCTGCCAGCACATCGCCCATTCCGGCGCTGGCCATGCCGGGATTGCCGCTGGTGTTGATATACCAATTGCCATCGACCGACGCGCAGATGCTGCCGGCGCCTTTTATGACCGTGGCCGAGTGAAAGCGCGCCGCGATGGCGAGCGCGGCGCCGATGCGATCGGCTTGAACTGCCGCGGACGAACTTTGCAACAAGCGACCCGCTTCCGCCGGATGCGGCGTAACAATCGTGAGGCCATCGCGTTTCACGGTCATGCGCGCCGCGAACTCGTCCAAGGCCAGGAGATTGAGCGCGTCCGCGTCGAGCACTACCGGGCACGCGTGTTTTAGGCTCGAGTTGAGCAGTGCACGCGCGCTGCTCGATTGACCGAGACCGGGGCCGACCACCAGCGCATCAAGATCGTCCATGCGTGCGACTTCGCGTGCTTCGCGCATCATCAACTCAGGCTGCAGCCAATCTACCGCGGCCGCTTCGTTGCCGAGTGTGCCGACATAGACGCGACCGGCGCCGAGCTTGAGAGCCGCGCGGCCGGCGAGCAACGACGCGCCGAGCATGCCGCTGTCGCCACCGATGATTCCAACATTGCCGAACATGCCTTTGTGACTGTTTTTCGGTCGCGGTTGCAGAACTTTTGACAGCAACGCGGACTCGATTTTCCAGCCGCGCGTGGCGAGTAATTCCGCCTGCGCAACGCCCAATGTGCGGAGCTGTACTTCGCCGCACAAGTCGGGGCCATGCAGGGTGAGCAGACCCGGCTTCAGGCCGAGGAAGGTCAGGGTAAAACTTGCGTGCACCGCTTTTCCGGGAACTTGTCCGGTGTCGGACATGAGACCGCTGGGAATGTCGAGCGCCAACACCGGCACGCCGCTGGTATTGATTTGCTCGATCAACGTCGCGTGACGGGAATCGGGCGCGCGCGACAGGCCGATTCCAAACAGGCCGTCGATAATGAAGCCGAGGTCGCTGCTCGACGGCGCACTCGTGTGCACGCTGCCGCCGGCGGTGATCCAGGCGTCGAAGGCATTGCGCGCATCGAGCGGCAATTTCTCCGCGTCACCGGTAAAAATCACGCTGACATCGAACCACCATTGTTTGAGATGCCGCGCCGCTACCAAAGAATCGCCGCCGTTGTTGCCCGGTCCGGCGAAAATCAAGATGCGCTTCCTGCCTTCGCCGATGCGCTCGCGCGCAAACTTCGCCGCTTCCAATCCGGCGAGTTCCATCAGCGATGTGGTGCGAAGTTCGGACGCGCGCGCCTCGATCACGCGTAGGTCGCGCGCCAGAAAGACCGGTGAAAATTCGTCCGATCTATTTGCGGCCATGATTTTTGTTATCGCTGCGCGAGGAAGCCGGACCATCGGCTATAATTTCGCTTCGAGGAATCCTCTTTTTCGTCATGCCTGAAATCCTCAAGTTGCGCGGGCGCAGTGCGCTTACGCCGTTTCGTCGAGACAAACTCCTTCATACCCTTCAGTCTACCGTATCCAGTATTCGCGCCGTTGATGCGGAGTACTGGCACTTGGTTCAGCTCACGCGCTCCGTTGACGCGAGTGAGCACGAGAGACTGCAGCAGATTCTGACTTATGGCCCATTGCAACCGGTGCTCGACACGAGCGGACAAACAGTCTTTGTCGTGCCGCGCCTCGGAACCATCTCGCCGTGGTCTTCCAAGGCCAGCGACATCGCGCGCAACTGTGGAATTGCCGTGGTGGCGCGTATTGAGCGTGGCGTGCTGTATCACCTGCGAACACAGAATGCGGCGCGGTTGACTTCGACTCAATTGAGTCGCGCGACTGCGCTTCTGCACGATCGCATGACCGAGTCGGTGCTGGATTCGGTAACGCAGGCGGACGCGCTGTTTCAACGCTTCGAGGCCAAACCACTGGCTCACGTTGACGTGATGCGCCATGGCCGCGAGGCACTGGTCACTGCCAATCGCGAGTTGGGACTCGCCTTGTCACCCGACGAAGTGGATTACCTGAATGACCACTTTTCCCGCATCGCGCGCAATCCAAGCGATGTCGAGCTGATGATGTTTGCGCAGGCGAACTCGGAACATTGCCGGCATAAAATCTTCAACGCGGATTGGGTGATCGACGGCGAGACGCAAGCCAAGTCGCTCTTTGGAATGATTCGCCACACGCATCAGATGCAACCCGTTGGCACCGTGGTTGCCTATTCCGACAATGCCGCGGTAATGGCAGGCGGCGAAGTCGCGCGCCTGCGGCCGGACTCGCACGGCGTGTATCGCCGCGTACAAGAGTTGACGCACACCTTGATGAAAGTGGAAACGCATAACCATCCGACCGCGATTGCGCCGTTTCCCGGCGCGTCGACCGGATCGGGTGGCGAGATCCGCGATGAAGGCGCGACCGGTCGCGGCGCCAAACCGAAGGCGGGCCTGTGCGGTTTCTCGGTGTCGAATCTACGCATTCCCGGTTTCGAGCAAGCGTGGGAGGCCGATGACATCGGCAAGCCCGATCGCATCGTCTCCGCGTTGCAGATCATGCTCGACGGCCCGGTGGGCGCGGCGTCGTTCAACAATGAATTCGGGCGGCCGAATCTGGCGGGATATTTTCGCGTCTACGAGCAGAGCGTCGCGGGTGAGGTGCGCGGTTATCACAAGCCGATCATGATCGCCGGCGGCGTTGGAAATATTCTCGCCACGCAGACGCACAAGTCGGCGTTGCCGGAGGGCAGCTTGATCGTTCAGCTTGGCGGGCCGGGCATGTTGATCGGTCTGGGCGGCGGCGCCGCGTCGAGCATGGGCGCCGGCAGCAACGCGGAAGACCTCGACTTCGATTCGGTGCAGCGGGGCAACCCGGAGATGCAACGGCGCGCGCAAGAGGTCATCGATCGCTGTTGGGCGCTGGACCAAGACAATCCCATTTTGTCCATTCACGACGTAGGCGCCGGGGGCTTGTCCAACGCAGTGCCCGAGATCGTGCACGGCGCGCAGCGCGGTACGCGAGTGGCGCTGCGCGACATTCCCAGCGAAGAGCCGGGCATGAGTCCGCTGCAAGTATGGTGCAACGAATCTCAAGAGCGTTACGTGCTCGCGATCGCCGCGCAAGGATTCGAGCGCTTCCGTGCGCTGTGCGAGCGCGAACGCTGCCCGTACTCGGTAATCGGCAAGGCGACGACACGACGGCAATTGGTGGTGAGCGACTCCTTGTTCGCCAACGACCCGGTCGATATGGACTTGGGAGTCTTGCTCGGTAAGCCGCCGAAAATGACGCGGCGCGTGAGCCGGCGGAAAGTGAAATTGGCGGCGTTGAAGCTGAGTGCCGTGCACTTGAGAGATGCCGCCATCAACGTGTTGAAGCATCCTACCGTCGGCGACAAGTCCTTTCTGATCAGCATCGGCGATCGCACCGTGGGCGGATTGTGCGCGCGCGATCAGTATGTCGGACCGTGGCAAGTTCCGGTGTCGGATGTCGCGGTAACGCTGATGGGTTTCGACACGCGCAAGGGCGAGGCGTATGCGATGGGCGAGCGTGCGCCCATTGCCACTATCAACGCGCCGGCCTCGGGGCGCATGGCGCTGGGCGAGGCGATTACCAATATCGCCGCTGCCGCGATTGAAGATATTTCGGAGATCAAGTTGTCCGCCAACTGGATGGCGGCGGCCGGCGCGCCGGGCGAAGACGCGGCGTTGTTCGATACCGTGCACGCGGTGGCGATGGAGCTGTGTCCGGCGCTGGGCATCAGCATCCCAGTCGGAAAAGATTCCTTGTCGATGCGCACCGTTTGGCGCGACGGCACGGCGGAGAAATCCGTCACCGCGCCATTGTCTTTGGTCGTTTCGGCCTTCGCGCCATGCGTAGACGCCTCGCTCACCATGACGCCGCAACTCGCCGCCGATGAGGAAACAGCTTTGCTGTTGATCGATCTCGGCGGCGGGCGTGATCGTCTCGGCGGCTCTATTCTGGCGCAGGTGCACGGGCAAACGGGCAACGACGCGCCGGACGTGCATGACCCGCAGTTACTTAAGAGCTTCTTTGCCTTGGTACAGAAACTCAATGCGCAGAAAAAAATTCTCGCGTATCACGATCGATCCGACGGCGGCTTGTTTGTGACCCTGTGCGAGATGATGTTTGCGAGCCGTCTCGGCGTCACTGTGGATGTTGGCGCTCGACGATCCGCCAAGGCCTTGCTCGAAATGTTGTTTAACGAAGAGCTGGGCGCGGTGCTGCAAGTTCGCGTGACCGATCTCGAGGGAATTCGCAAGCTGTTGCGCGAGACTGGCTTGAACGCGTGTTCGAGAGTTCTAGGCTCGATCAATCGCGAAGGCGCGCTGGTGATTCGCGCCGTAGGCAAAGAGGTGTTGCGTGAATCCGGCGTCAACTTGCAACGTGCCTGGTCTGAAACCAGTTACCGTATGCAGAGCCTGCGCGACAACGCCAGTTGCGCGCAGGAAGAATATGACCGGCTGCTCGAGGTGAACGATCCGGGTCTCGGTGCGCAACTTACCTTTGATCCGAGTGAAGATGTGGCCGCGCCGATGATTGCGAGCGGTGTGCGCCCGCGCATCGCGATTCTGCGCGAGCAGGGGGTGAATGGGCAGATCGAAATGGCGGCGGCCTTCGATCGCGCCGGCTTCGAGGCGGTCGATATGCATATGAGCGACATCCTCGCCGGGCGCGCTTCGCTGCGCGACTTCAAGGGAGTGGCGGCGTGCGGCGGTTTCTCTTATGGCGATGTGTTAGGAGCAGGCGAGGGTTGGGCCAAGTCCATTCTGTTTAACGCGCGTGCGCGAGACGAGTTCGCGGCATTTTTTGGCCGGACCGATTCGTTCGCCCTGGGGGTGTGCAACGGCTGCCAGATGATGAGTAATCTGCATTCGATTATTCCCGGCACTGCGCATTGGCCGCGCTTCGTGCGCAATAAATCCGAGCAGTTTGAAGCGCGCTTCGTGATGGTGGAAGTCACGCAAAGTCCGTCGATATTTTTCCACGGCATGGAAGGAAGCCGCATGGCGGTGGCCGCTGCGCACGGCGAAGGATTCGCCGAGTTCACGTCGGACAAAATTCGCACGGACGCCGCCCCGCGCGTCTGCCTGCGTTTCGTCGATCACTACGGCAAACCGACCGAGCGTTTCCCGTTCAACTCGAATGGATCGCCCGAAGGCATCACCGGGCTCACCAGCGACGATGGACGCTTTACCGTTTTGATGCCGCATCCCGAGCGCGTGTTCAGAACCGTGCAGCAGTCCTGGCATCCGCCAGAGTGGGGCGAGGATTCACCGTGGATGCGCATGTTCCGCAACGCGCGGGTTTGGGTGAAATAAAAAGCGGGCGCAAGCGCCCGCTGATTTCAGTGAGGCTAATCGTGATTATTCGATCTTAGCTTTCGCGCGCAAATCGGTGATCATCTCGTCGCGTCGTTTGGCGAGCAAGGAATTCTCGATCTGCGGTTTCACTTGCTCGAAACTTGGAAAAGGCGTCACCGCCGAGCGTTCGTCTTCCAGCTTGATGATGTGGAAGCCGTACTGAGTCTTTACCGCAGCCTTGGTGTATTCGCTTTTCTTCAACTGGTGCACGGCTTCCGCGAACGGCTTGACGAAACCCGCGCCGTCGGTCCACTCCAACAGGCCGCTTTGCGTCTTGGAACCTTCGTCGGTGGATTTTTCCTTGGCGATTTTCTCCATCGTCGCGCCTTTGTCTTTTTTCATCTGCTCAAGGATTTTCTTGGCGTCGGCCTCGGTCTTCAGCAAGATGTGGCGCACGTGATATTCGGATTTCTTTTGTTCGCCTTGCTCGCCTTTTGCGCGATCGTACTCGGCGCGCATTTCTTCTTCGTTCGGCGTGTAGCGGCGCTTGAACTCTGAGAAGAAAGCACCGAGCAGAATGTCTTGCTTGGAGATCTCCAATTGATTGGTGTACTCCGAGCTCTTATCGACTCCCATTTTCAACGCCTCTTGCACCAGCAGCTCGCGTGTGATCATGACATCCTTGATCTGGTTGCGCATTTCGGGCGAGTCCTTCTGGCCTTGTGCGACCTGCGACTGGATGATCATTTCATAGCGGTCTTTCGGAATCGCTACGCCGTTAACTACAGCGATATTCGCCGCAGAATCGGCGGCCGCTGTGTCTGCGGCCAAAACCAGCGGCGCCAACGTGAGAGCAGCGATAGACGAAAAAAGAATGACTGCGTGTTTGGCTACGGACATAAGAACCTCGGATGGTTGGTGGGCAATAAATTTTGCGCGCCTAAATCAGGCGCGCGTGTTGAATTCTTCGGGGGTGTAGGCGCGGATGGCCAAGGCATGAATCTGCCCCGGCATCAATGGCCGGAGCGCATCGTACACCATGCGATGGCGCATGACGCGCGACTTGCCCGTGAACGCGTCGGCGACGATGAGCAACTGAAAATGGCCGCCACCGTCGCGCGCGCCCGCGTGCCCGGCGTGCTCATGACTGTCGTCATAGACTTCGAGGCTCTCGGCGCCTAGGGGAGCCAGCCGGTCACTGATCAAGTCCGTAATATTCAAACGGGAAACACTTGCTTGAACGGCTTGACCGTCACTTTGGCGAACACGCCTTGCGTGACGTAGGGGTCGGCATTGATCCAGCTTTTCGCGGCTTCGAGCGACTCGAATTCCGCTACGATCAAACTTCCCGCCATGCCGGCGGGGCCGGGGTCAGGACTGTCGATGGCGGGCAGGGGGCCGGCGAGAATCATCTTCCCGGAATTGATCAGCTCATCCACTCGCTTTAAGTGGGCCGGCCGCGCAGCGGCGCGTTTTTCCTGACTGTTTGGAATGTCTTCCCCGAGGATTGCGTACAGCATGTCACTTCCTTTCGTCTTGTTCCATATGGCGTGCCAGCACCACGCCTTGTGCGAGAGCGAAAACCAGCATCAGGCCGATGCCGCCAAACAGCTTGAACTTCACCCACAGGTCAGTGGGAAAATTAAACGCGATGTACAAATTCAATCCGCCCATCACGGCGAAGAAACCGGCCCAGGCGAACAACAGGCGTTTCCATATCGGATCGGGCAGCACGATCTGACTGCTCAGCATTGTGCGGATCAGATTCTTGCCCGAAATCGTTTGCGCACCGACCAGCGCCAGTGCGAAGAACCAATACAACACCGTTGGCTTCCATTTGATAAACGTCTCGTCGTGCAAGATCAGCGTTGCCCCGCCAAAAATCACGATGACCGCCAGACTGAACCAAAGCATATTGTCTACGCGGCGATGGCGTGTCCACATCCAACCCACTTGGAGAACGGTGGCTGCAATGGCCACGCCGGTGGCGACGTAGATGTCCCAAAATTTGAACGCCACGAAAAATAGCAGTACCGGGAACAGGTCGAACAGGAATTTCATGGGAGCGCGCGGTCGAGGAAGGGCGCAATTATGATGGCTTGCGCAAGCGCTGTCCAACCTGGTTAGCGGTCTGCCGCCCGATGCTAAGATTCGGGGCTCAACAACCGCTCAAACGAGTAAGGAGTTCTAGATGGCCATGGTGAAAATGGTGGATGACGCGCATGCGTCACCCGAAGTGCGAGCGGTGTTTGACGACATACGCAAGTCGCGCAACACCGATTACGTCAACAACATCTGGCGCACGCTCGCGGTGCAGCCGCCGGTATTGAAGCGCTTCTGGAATCAGATGAAAGAGGTGATGGTAAAACCATCGCGCATCGACGCACTGGCCAAAGAATATATTTACCTCGCGGTCAGCATGACCAACAACTGCGAGTATTGCATTCACTCGCACATCGCGGCGGCACGTAAGCAAGGAATGGATGACGCGACGTTGGCCGAGCTGGTCGAGATCGTCGCGCTGGCCAACGCCGGCAATCGTCTGACCATTGGATTTCAGGTCGAAGTGGACGAGCGGTTCAAACCCAAGCACGAATAGTCATGTCGAGGCGTGGCGCGCGGGTGGCAATCGAGTGCCGTACGGCGTGCTTGCGTCTCGCGGGTAAATAAAATGGATTTCGAAGACATCGTCACCACGCGCTACAGTTGCCGCAAGTTCCGCGCGGAACCGGTTCCGCGAGCAACCATCGAGCGCATGCTGCAGCTCTCACAGCGCACCGCCTCCTGGTGTAACACTCAGCCCTGGGAGGTGATTGTGGTATCGGGCGCCGCGATGAATCGGTTTCGCGCCGCGCTGCTGGCGTGCGCGCAGCGAGGTCTGCCGCCGCACTCTGATTTCTCTTATCCGCGCAAGTATGAGGGAGAGTATAAAGAGCGGCGCAAAGTCTGCGGCGTGCAACTGTATCAGTCGGTCGGCATCGGCCGCGAAGATCGCGCCGCGGCGGCCGAGCAGAGCCTGGAAAATTTCCGCCTATTTGGCGCGCCCCATGTTGCGCTGATTACCACCGAAGATGATCTCGGTTTTTATGGCGGCGTCGATTGCGGGTTATACGTCAACAGTTTCACGCTGGCGGCTCGACATCTCGGAGTGGACAGCATCGCGCAGGCGGCGCTTGCCGCGCATTCTGATTTCATTCGCGACTATTTCGCACTTCCCGTCCACCGGAAATTTATTTGTGGCGTTTCGTTTGGCTACGGCGATAACACGCACCCGGTGAACAGTTATCGCACGGAACGCGTAGAGATCGCCAGAGCTGCACGCTTTGTCGACGAGTAGTTGTACGTAACAGTTCAGTGCAAGTCGCAGGATTCGTTGATTGATGGTTAACCAAGAGAAAAGGTCTCAGATGAATAAGAAAGTAATTGTTCACGCCGCTATTGCCAGCTTGCTCGCATCCGGCTCGCTTGTCGCTCAGCATGCGGTCGCGGGCGAAAGCAAAGAGAAATGCTATGGCGTTGCCAAGAAAGGCCAGAATGATTGCGGGACGTCCACGCACGACTGTGGCGGACACGCGGCGGCCGACAATCTCCCGGAGGAATGGAAAAACGTTCCCAAAAGAACCTGCGAGCAACTGGGCGGAAAACTAACCCTCGCCAAGAAAGAAGAACAGAAGAAGTAGCCGTCACAGAAACCGGCTGCGCGACCGCCCGTGGTGGCGCGCAGCCAACTCAATTTACCAGCTCTCACCTTACGCGCAATCCTTAAAACATTTTCTCCCTAAGGGAGAAGGCTGGGCTGAGGGTTCAAAAAAAGTCGCAGAAGTTGTAAGGATTAGCGCAGGGTAATCCGTCGCATGGCCTCGAACTCCACTGGGGTCGCAATCTTAAAGCTGCTGAGACGGTGCTTCTTCCGCATGAGAGTCAGTAAAGCCCGGTCTTTCGTCACCAGCCA
Organism: Betaproteobacteria bacterium; assembly: GCA_043751985.1. GTDB lineage: Bacteria > Pseudomonadota > Gammaproteobacteria > Burkholderiales > JAYUZG01 > JAYUZG01. The sequence continues at coordinate 982 of JAYUZG010000090.1, read as the reverse complement.
ATCCGCTCCGGCGTCGCGTGCCAGCTCCAGGAACTTCTGATCGTCGGGATCGCTGCACACAGGGAGCGCACCGCGCGACGAGTCGCGTGACACCTCGTTCATCAACACCAATGCTCTGACAGATCCAATGTGCAGTGTCTGTTGATCAACACTCAGACCGAAGCGGGGATACGCCAGTACGCGCAGCAATTCTTCCAGGCAGGTCTCGTTCATTAACAAAACAATCCCGGAGCGGGGCAGGGCGGCTTTGAGAGGTGCGATGACTGGGTCGTCAAAATGCAACCAATCGAGCCAGACATTAGTGTCGAATACGATGCGCACGGAAGGGGTAACGTCAATGCATGTGGTCGAGCGGGCTTACCACGCCTCTCCCGCCGCGGTTGAGCACATGCGTATAGATCATTGTCGTCGAAACATCGGAATGCCCGAACAGTTCTTGCACGGTGCGGATGTCGTAGCCTGACTCCAACAATTGCGTTGCAAAACTATGCCGTAACGTATGCGTCGTGGCGGGCTTGATGATTCCGGCTTTATTCACCGCGTGTTTGATTGCGCGCTGCAAGTTTTGCTCGTAGACGTGATGACGACGGCAGACGCCAGTACGCGGATCTACCGATAAATGCGTCGATGGGAATACCCAAAACCATCCCCAGCTAGAGCCGATCCCGGCATATTTCCTCTCCAGAGCATAGGGAATCTCCACCCCTGAAATATTCGCCGCGCGGTCCGCCTCGTGCAACTTACGAGTACGGTGGAGATGTTCCATCAGTCGTACCGCCAGCGACGCGGGTAACATCGTCCTGCGGTCCTTCCCACCTTTCCCGTCGCGTATTGTGATCTCGTGGCGATCAAAGTCCACATCTTTCACGCGCAACCTCACGCATTCCATCAAGCGCATCCCAGTGCCATAAAGCATACTTGCCATGAGCAAGTGCTGCCCATCAAGAAACGCCAGCACGCGGGAAATTTCGGAGTGAGTTAG
>JAYUZG010000089.1:0-22733 GCA_043751985.1 Betaproteobacteria bacterium | reverse complement strand
TCGGAGTGAAAGCCCTTGATGACGAAGGGGAAGCTGTCGAGCAGCGCGGCGAGCACCGGGATCAGGAACGCCTCGCTGATGCGCTCACAGGTGGCTACGCCTTCGAACTGGGTCACGCAGTCGACGATATTGATGTGATAAACCCCTTTGATGCCATCCTGGTCGCCCTGATGCACGCTATCCACGCGCAGGTAGCCGGGCTGGTTGTTGGGAGACGGCGCGCGGCGTTCGCCGATGGCGACCATCACCGACCGCGTCTTGGTCCAAGCCTGGCGCAGGCGCCGATAACCGTCCTGACTGCGCAAGTTATACAGATGTGCCACCGAAATCGTGGCCAGGCGCTGGTAACGGGCATCGCCAAACAGGCCATAGGCGCGCTCCATGAGCTTCTTGGTGGCCAAGCCCGAGAGGGTGCCGTGCAAGGTATCGGTATCGGCGAGCAGCTGCACGTCGGCGCCCGTGTAAGTGCGCGCAAAGCTGGTGCGGGAGGCACAATAGCGCTTGGTGAGCGGGAGGCGTTCGGCACTCCGTTTGACCAGCCGGGTAAGCTGTTGGCGCGAATAGCCGCTGACCCGTTCCAGGAAGCGTAGCACCACGCCCTTGTCGGCTCGCGGCAGACGAGGGTAGCCGAAGCGCCGCAAGATGCGGACGATGAAGTCGTAGCGCTCCTCCGGCGCCACCGCAAAAATAACCACCGCGGTGCCGTCTAGAAAGGCCCGTAGCTGAGCCAGCGTCGCCAATTGTTTGTCGTTCATATCGATCACCATGCCTCGCATCATGATCGCGCCCAGCCACCTGCTCAGACTCAAACGCCGTTGGAATCACGCTCCCCGCTCAGACTCAAACACCATTGGACAATGCTGCGGCTGGCCATGATCCTCGGTCGGCGCTACACTGTGTTCCACGCATCTCAACGGCCCTGCGTTTTCGGCGCAGGAAGCAAAAGCTAAGGAGTCAACATGAAAAAGATTGAAGCGGTCATCAAGCCGTTTAAGCTCGACGAGGTACGCGAGGCCTTGTCCGAAATGGGCGTCACCGGCCTCACCGTGACTGAAGTGAAAGGCTTTGGGCGGCAAAAGGGTCACACCGAACTTTACCGCGGCGCCGAGTACGTGGTGGACTTTCTGCCCAAGGTGAAAATCGAAGTGGTGGTGACCGACGCCATGCAAGAGGCGATCATCGAAGCGATCATCAGGACCGCGCGGACCGGCAAGATCGGCGATGGCAAGATCTTCGTGACCAACGTCGAGCAAGTCATTCGCATCCGCACCGGCGAAACAGACGCGGCCGCGGTATAGCAGGCCGCGACCAACGGCCGGGTAACAACAATGCGCAAGTGCCGCCGCTCGCTGATCAACGCGTCGCTGCTGGTGGCCGGCGCGCTCCTGACGCAGCCGTCAAGCGAGGCGGCTGCCGCCAATCCCTGCGATCCGATCATTGCCGGTAGCCGTGGCCAAATGCGCAGCAAGGCGTTTCGCACGCGAACGGTGATGACCACCCCTGGCACGGCGGAAGTGCGCATCGTCAGCGAGTATCTCCTCCCGGATCGCGTCCGGCTGCTGCGCGACCGTGAAGAGACCGTCGCAATTCGTGGCAAGGGTACGTTTACGCGTCGCGCCGGCCAGAGCTGGCAGAAATCAGCGGTGGACATGAGCGAAATGATCGGTAGCGTGACCGACCCCGGCACGATGGAACAATTGGCGCGCGATTACGTCAAGAGCGATTGCAAGCTGATTGGGAGCGACAGCGTTGGCGGCAAGGCAATGACCGTGTATCAGTACAAGGTGACGGGAGAAGAGCTCAGCGCGGTCAACAAAGTGTGGCTGGGTGTCGCGGACAACCTGCCCTACAAGCTGGAAATCGAATCGCTGTACGCCGGACAGAAATCGAAGACGGTGCAGACCGTCGAATACGATCCGGCTATCAAGATCGAGGCGCCGCAGTAATGCGGCGCCTACAAGATTCAAGCGCCGCAGTAAGGCGCCTACTTGTTAGGTGACTTGAGCAACACCAGCATCGCGCCCGCGCCGCCGTCCTGTGGCTTGGCTTGACAATAGGCCAGAATTTCTTCGCGTTGTGCGAGCCATTTCCCGACTTTTTTCTTCAGCACCGGTTCGCGATTTTTGGAGCCGAGGCCTTTGCCATGCACTACGCGAACGCAGCGATGACCGCGGCGCAGATTCTCGTTCAAGAAATCGACCACCAGCGCACGCGCCTGATCCGTGTTCGAGCCATGCAGATCCAAATGGTCCTGAATAATCCAATGTCCGCGGCGCAATTTGCGCAAGATGTCGCGAGCCAACCCATCGCGCAGAAAAGATAATTCCTCACCGGTGTCCAAGCCGCTTTCATCGGAGAGCTCGGCGTGCAGACTCTCATTCAGCACGCGCTGCTCGTCGGCCAAGCGTTGCCGTGCAATCGGTTTGGCGCGCGGCAAGGCGTGATGCACCCGCTCCGCGTGCGCCAGCGGACGCACGTCTTTCAGCGCCTCGCGCAGCAGCGTGGCGTCGTCAGTTGTCTCGGGGGTTGCGCGTCTTGGCATCGCCGCTCCTCATTCGGATTGCGCGCCGCGATCCGCACAGCGCACGTCAGCGTTGCGGCGTCGCCAGATGTTCAAGATAGCGCTCCGCATCAAGCGCGGCCATGCACCCGGTCGCGGCACTGGTGACCGCTTGACGATACACATGGTCTTGCACGTCGCCCGCGGCGAACACGCCGGCGACACTGGTCGCCGTCGCGTTACCTTGGTTGCCGCTGTGGGTCACGATGTAGCCGTTCACCATTTCGACTTGTCCTTGGAAGATCTGCGTGTTAGGCGTGTGACCGATGGCGACGAACAGGCCGTGCACGTTCAGGTCCTTGCTGGCGCCGCCGCGCGTCTCCTTGATCCGGATTCCGGTGACCCCTTGCTTGTCGCCCAGCACTTCGTCCAGCGCGTGGTCCCATTCGACCCGGATATTGCCGCCTTGCGTCTTGGCCATTAACCGATCGACCATGATCGCTTCGGCGCGGAATTTATCGCGCCGGTGCACCACGGTGACGGTCTTGGCGATGTTGGAGAGATACAACGCTTCCTCGACCGCGGTATTGCCACCGCCGATCACCGCGACATCGCGCCCCTTGTAAAAAAAACCGTCGCAGGTGGCGCAGGCGGAAACCCCCTTGCCCATGTACGCCTCCTCGGAAGGCAAGCCCAGATAGCGCGCCGACGCGCCGGTGGCGATGATCAAGGCGTCGCAGGTATAGCTCGCCTGGTCGCCGATCAGCGTGAGCGGCCCGCCGCTGAGTTCGGCGGTATGAATGTGATCGAAAATAATCTCGGTGCCGAAGCGCGTGGCGTGCTTCTGGAATCGCTCCATCAGTTCCGGCCCTTGGATGCCCATGGCGTCCGCCGGCCAATTGTCAACGTCGGTGGTGGTCATCAATTGGCCGCCTTGGGCGAGGCCGGTGATCAACACCGGTTTCAGATTGGCGCGCGCGGCGTACACCGCAGCGGAATATCCGGCCGGGCCGGAACCAAGAATCAGCAGACGTGAATGTTTTTGTGTTTGCATCATAAGTGTGAATGTTGAGACAAGAGAGTGCTTAAGTGCGAAGCGTGCTGGCGCGGGAAAATGCAGAGCCTATCAGTAGCTCGTTTCCGCTGTCGAGTCCGCGCGCCGACTGTCGCCGTAAGAGGCCGGGCGACTATAATGAGCCATGCTCATCTTTCCTTACGTCCGGGCCTGATGTTTCAGTCGAAGCGCGCGAGGACCATGCCACGCAAACCGGCTGCGCCGCGTAAGCCGTTACCCCCGCGGATGGCGGCGCTGCTGCGCGAAGCGAAGTGGATGGTTTTGCTGGCGGCCACGCTGTTTCTGGCGCTGGTGTTATTCACCTATAGCCCGGGTGACCCGGGCTGGTCGCATGACGGTTCGCATGCGTCGCTCGGCAATGCAGGCGGGCGAGCCGGCGCGTGGCTTGCCGATGTCTTGCTTTACGTGTTTGGTTTCTCGGCCTGGTGGTGGGTGGGATTTCTCGCCGCCGGTGTGGTATGGAATTACCGCCGCATCGAGGTGCTGAGCGAGATCGACCGCCGCTCGGGCTGGATTGCCGGCGCCGGTTTCTTGGTCATGTTGATCGCCAGCAGCGGTCTGGAAACCCTGCGTTTGTATCACTTGAAAGTCCAACTGCCGCAAGAGCCGGGCGGTGTGGTGGGCGCGCTGGTCGGCAACGCAATGAGCGGCTGGGCCGGCTTCACCGGTGGGACGCTGCTGTTCATCCTGGCGTGGGCGGCGGGCTTCAGTCTGTTCGTGGGCAAGTCGTGGCTCGCGATCGTGGAATGGCTGGGAACTCGCGCCGAGCGTGGTCATACCGTCGTGACCACGCGATGGCGGGAATGGCGCGATCGCAAGCGCGGCCTGCGCGCCGCGCAATTGCGCACCGAGTTCGTCGATGAGGTGAAAGACAAATTCATTGAGCGCGAACCGGTGCGCATTGAAGCCCTCGCCGTTGACATTCCCAAATCGGAACGCGTGCTCAAGGAAAAGCAGAAGCCCTTATTCGATGACTTGCCCGATTCGCCGTTGCCGCCGATACACTTGCTGGATGAAGCGGGGCCGAGTATCGAAGCGCTGTCCACGGATACGCTCGCCTACACGTCACGCCTGATCGAGAAGAAGTTGATGGACTTCGGCATCGAAGTCAAAGTGCTGGCGGCGCAGCCCGGGCCGGTGATTACCCGCTATGAGGTCGAGCCGGCGGTCGGCGTGAAGGGCAGCCAGATCGTAAATCTCATCAAGGATCTGGCGCGTGCGCTGTCGGTGGTTAGCATCCGCGTGGTGGAAACGATTCCCGGCAAGACTTGCATGGGCCTGGAGATTCCTAACCCGAAACGACAAGTGGTGCGTTTGTCGGAAATCGTGAGCGCGAAAATTTACGCCGACACCCATGCGCCGCTGACGCTGGCGTTGGGCAAGGATATCGCCGGCAACGCAGTCGTCGCGGATCTGGCGAAGATGCCGCACCTGCTGGTCGCGGGGACCACCGGCTCCGGCAAGTCGGTGGCGATCAACGCGATGATCCTCTCCTTGCTGTACAAAGCGACGCCGAATGAAGTGCGGCTGATTCTGGTCGATCCCAAGATGCTCGAGCTGTCGGTGTACGAAGGTATCCCGCATCTGCTGGCGCCGGTGGTGACGGATATGCGGCAGGCGTCGCACGCGCTCAACTGGTGCGTGGGCGAGATGGAGCGGCGCTACAAATTGATGTCGGCGCTGGGGGTGCGCAATTTGGCCGGGTACAACGTCAAAGTTCGCGACGCGGTGAAGAGCGGGAAGCCGCTCGCCAATCCGTTTGCGCTGCTACCCGAAAATCCTGAGCCGTTGCAGGAACTTCCCACTCTGGTCGTCGTGATCGACGAGCTGGCGGACCTGATGATGGTGGTCGGCAAGAAGGTCGAAGAGTTGATCGCGCGGCTGGCGCAAAAAGCGCGGGCGGCGGGAATTCATTTGATACTTGCCACGCAGAGGCCGTCGGTGGATGTTATCACCGGCTTGATCAAAGCCAATATCCCAACGCGGATTGCTTTCCAGGTCTCAGCCAAAGTGGACTCGCGCACCATCCTCGATCAAATGGGCGCCGAGGCCCTGCTCGGCCAAGGCGACATGTTGTACTTGCCGCCGGGCACCGGCATTCCGCAGCGCGTGCACGGTGCCTATGTCGCCGACGACGAGGTGCACACGGTGGTCGAGTACCTGAAAGCGCGCGCACAACCACAATACATCGAAGGCGTGCTGGACGGGCCCGACACAGACGCGGAGGGCGACAGCGCGGGCGAGGGTGGCAATGCAGAGGCTGATCCGCTATACGATCAGGCAGTGGAAATCGTGCTGCGCTCGCGGCGCGCTTCTATTTCGCTGGTGCAGCGGCATCTGCGCGTCGGCTATAACCGCGCGGCGCGACTGATCGAACAAATGGAGCGCGCGGGCATGGTGTCGGCCATGCAATCGAATGGCAACCGTGAAATTCTGGTACCGGCTAACACCGAAGCTTGAGCAAACATCAATGGAGAAAGTAATCGTGCGAATTCTGTCGTGGCCACTCGTGTGCGTGTTTCTGCTGATCTGCCCGGTTGTGTCCGCCGCCGGCAGCATTGAGAAGCTCAAGGCTTTTATCAGCGAGACCCAGTCGGCTAAAGCGAACTTCACGCAAGTGGTGCGCGACGCGGAAGGAAAGAAAACGCAGCAATCGAGCGGCACGCTGCAATTCTCGCGTCCCGGAAAATTTCGCTGGACCTACGAAAAACCCTATGAGCAACTGGTGGTCGGGGACGGTGAAAAATTATGGGTCTATGAGAGAGATCTGAATCAGGTATCCGAGCGGAAACTCGACAAGGCGCTGGGTAACAGCCCGGCCGCGCTGCTGGCCGGCAGCAACGAGATCGAGAAGCTGTTCAATCTCAACGCGGTAGGCGTCAAGAAGGGCCTCGATTGGCTGGAGGCAACGCCCATTTCCGAAGACGGCTTGTTTGCCAAAGTGCGCATGGGCTTCAACAAGAACACGCTGGAGGTCATGGAGCTGCACGATCATTTCGGTCAGACCACGGTGATTCAGTTGTCGAAGCTGGAGCGCAATCCGAAGTTCGGCCCGAATCATTTTCAGTTCACCCCGCCTAAAGGCGCTGACGTGGTCAGTGAGTGAAGCGCCATGTTCGCGCGCTGACGCCGTCGAATGAGCGATCTATTCGCGCCTGCTGAGCCCGATGCGCCGCTGGCGGAACGCATGCGGCCGCGGCGGCTGGACCAGGTCGTCGGGCAGACGCACTTGTTGGGCGCAGGCGCGCCGCTGCGCGTAGCGTGTGAGTCGGGCAAGCTGCCGTCGTTGATTTTGTGGGGACCGCCGGGTGTAGGCAAGACCACGCTGGCGCGATTGATGGCGACGGCATTCGATGCGGAATTCATCGCGATTTCCGCAGTGCTCGCCGGCGTAAAGGAAATTCGCGAAGCGGTCGCGCGCGCGGAACACGTGTTGCAGCAGTCGGGGCGGCGCACCATTCTGTTTGTAGATGAGGTGCATCGCTTTAACAAAGCGCAGCAGGATGCCTTCCTGCCGTTTGTCGAGCGCGGTCTCATCACCTTTATCGGTGCCACCACGGAGAACCCTTCATTCGAAGTCAACAGCGCGTTGTTGTCGCGCGCCGCTGTCTACGTTCTGAAACCTTTGTCCGCCGCAGATCTGGCGACCTTATTGGAACGAGGGCGGGCGCAATATTATTCCGCTATTCAGTTGGATGAGGCCGCGCGCACCATGATCGTCGGCGCGGCTGACGGCGACGCACGCAAACTGCTCAACTTGCTGGAACATTGCGCAAACGCTGCGAGTGGACAAGGGCGTGCCGAAATTGACGCGACCTTCACGCAATCAACTTTGGCGCAGAATCTGCGGCGCTTCGATAAAGGTGGTGACGCATTCTACGATCAGATTTCCGCCTTGCATAAGTCGGTGCGCGGCTCGGCGCCCGACGCGAGCCTGTACTGGATGTGCCGCATGTTGGACGGCGGCGCCGATCCGCTGTACGTCGGACGGCGCTTGATTCGCATGGCGGTGGAGGATATCGGCCTGGCCGATCCGCGTGCCTTACGTCTTGCGCTGGACGCGTGCGAGACTTACCAGCGGCTCGGCTCGCCCGAAGGTGAACTGGCGCTGGCGCAAGCGGCGATTTACCTCGCGTGCGCTCCGAAGAGCAATGCGGCTTATGCGGCATACAACAGCGCGCGCGAATTTGTCGGGCGCGATTCGTCGCGACCCGTGCCGGCGCATCTGCGCAACGCGCCAACAAAATTGATGAAGGAATTGGGCTACGGCAAAGCCTATCGCTACGCGCACGACGAGGCGGACGCGTACGCAGCGGGCGAGCATTACTTTCCGGACGATTTGCCGGCGCAGGAATTTTACCGGCCGAGCGCGCGCGGGCTGGAAGAAAAAATAGCCGCGAAATTGGAGCGTCTGCAGGCGCTTGATCGCGCGGCGCGCGCAGAGAAAAACTAGGCTTCGGTAACTCGGGGTTCGATCGACGTTTTATTTGTAGCATTTGGACGTGACCATGCTTCGTGGTTTCAATTTCTATGTCAACTGTGAGGTTTGAATGCTGGATGTGCAGTCTCTGAGAAGCGACGTTTATCAAGTTGCGGAACGCCTCGCCACGCGCGGCGTGCCGTTCCCGGTCGATGCGTTTCGGGAAATGGAAAACGCGCGCAAGTCGGTGCAAATGCGCACTCAGGAATTGCAGGCGAGGCGCAACGCCGCGTCGAAGCAGATTGGCGAGTTGAAGAAGCGGGGAGAAGATGGGTCCGCATTGCTTGCCGCAATGACCGGTGTCGGCGACGAGTTGCAAGCCTGCGAGCAAGAACTGGAGGCGATCCAAACGAAACTCGAGGCCCTGTTGCTGACCATTCCCAACGTCCCGCACGCCTCGGTGCCGCGGGGTGCCGGGGCGGACGACAACGTAGAGATGCGCCGTGTGGGCACGCCGCGCGTGTTTGACTTCCGCGCGCGAGATCATGTCGATGTGGCCGAGGGTCTCGGCTTGATCGATTTTGCCGCCGCGGTGAAAATCAGCGGCGCGCGCTTTACTCTGATGAAAGGCGCGCTGGCGCGACTGCACCGAGCGCTTGCGCAATTCATGTTGGAGGTGCACACCGTCGAGCATGGCTATACGGAAATCTATGCGCCGTATCTGGTGAACGCCGACTCGATGCGCGGGACCGGGCAGTTACCCAAATTCGAACAGGACGCGTTCACCGTTTTGCGCGGCGGCGACGCGGCCAAGTTCTATCTGATTCCCACCGCGGAAGTTCCGGTCACCAACATCGTGCGCGACCAGATTGTGGCGCTGGAGAAACTGCCACTGAAATTTGTCTGTCATTCCCCGTGCTTTCGCAGCGAGGCCGGTTCGTATGGCAAGGATACGCGCGGCATGATTCGTCAGCATCAGTTCGACAAGGTGGAGCTGGTGCAGATCGCGCATCCTGAAAATTCTTATGCTGCGCTCGAGCAATTGACCGCGCACGCCGAATCCATTTTGCAACGCCTCGAACTCCCCTTTCGAACCATGACGCTGTGCACCGGCGATATGGGCTTCGCGGCGGCCAAGACCTACGATCTGGAAGTGTGGCTGCCGGGACAGAACGCGTATCGGGAAATTTCCTCGTGCAGCAATTTCGAGGCATTTCAGGCGCGGCGCATGCAAGCACGCTTTCGCAACGACAAGGGCAGGCCGGAATGGGTGCATACCATCAACGGCTCGGGCCTCGCGGTCGGCCGTACCTTGGTGGCGATTCTGGAAAACTATCAGCGCAAAGACGGCGCGGTGGAAATTCCTGGTGCCCTGCAAATTTTTATGGGGGGATTGAAGCTGATCGAGCCGGCGAGCTGACTTTCAGATCGTCGGTCCTAGATCCGGCTTCGTGCGCGGGCGACTGGGCTCGGCGCGAAACATCGCGGTGAGCGACGGGAACGAAGGTGCATGGGCATCTTCGAAGCGCACCAGGATCGCATAGTAGTTGCGGATATTTTCGGTGAGCGCGACAGCCTCATGGCCGCGCGCGAAGCCGTGCTTCAAGCTGGCGTAATGCGGCGCTTGCGCGAGCAGCGGCAGCACGGTCCTGACGTCGGCCCAGGTATCCGGGTTCAGCCCTTTGCGCTGCGCCAGCACACGCGCATCTTCCAGATGGCCATAGCCGACGTTGTACGCGGCGAGCGCAAACCAGGTGCGGTCGGGCTCCGCGATGCGCGCCGGCAAGTTTTCTTTCAGATTCTGCAAATAGCGGGCGCCGGCGATGATGCTCTCCTTAGCGTCCAATCTATCCACGAGGTTCATGCGGTCCGCCGTCGCTTCGGTTAGCATCATCAATCCACGCACGCCGGTCGGGCTGGTCGCGTAAGGGTCCCAGTGCGACTCCTGGAAGCCCAGCGCCGCGAGCAGGCGCCAGTCGAGACCGGACAACTCTTGGGCGTCCTGGAACAGCGAACGAAAACGCGGCAGCAGGCGAGTGCGTCGTTCCAGAAACGCCATGATGTCGTTCTGGTCCAGGTTCTTCACGTGGCCATAGTAGCGATCGATCAAGCGCTTCAGCGTGCCGTCGTTCTCAACGCGTTTGAAAAACACTTGTGCGCTTGCCAGCAGAGCCGGGTCGCCATCGCGCGGAAATGCCCACGCCACCGGTTCTGCGTTGCCGATGGAAAACGCCACGCCCAGGTTCGGATAGTAGGTGCGCGCCAGATCGACGCCATTGGAATCGGCGACAACGAAATCCACTTCGTTGTCCGCCAGCCGTGCCAGCAGCGCATCGCTGTCCTCGGCGGCGACCTCCTGCCATTTCAACGACGGCAACTGCCTCGCTTCGACTTGCAGTTGCCGCGCCGAGCTCGAACCGGCCACCACCTCGACGTGTTTGCCGGCGAGATCGGAGAGATTGCGCGGGCGTGCGTGATCGTGGTTGTAGACCACGACTTTGCGCACGCTTAAATACGGCGGTGCGAAATTGAACTGCGCGCGGCGCTCAGGCGTGAGGCCCAGACTGGCCGCCGCCAGATGCGCGCTGTGATCGGCCAGCGCCGGCAGAAGCTGTGAGATTTTTGTGCGCTCGACGAAACGTACCTTGACTCCCAACTCGCGTGCGAACAAGACCGCCAGGTCCTGCTCCAAGCCGGCGTAATTGCCGTCGGCCGCGAGGTAGCGCGTAGTCGGTGAATTGCGCGTCAAGACAACCAGTTCGCGACTCAGCGACAGCGGTGCCACGCGCCGATCCAGCAGACTGCCCGGATCGCACGATGGCGTTAACAAAATAACAATGGCGAGGAGGATTTTGCGCATGGTGTGGGAGATAGGAGCGTCGAAGCCGCGTTTAATTCATTCCGCGCAAGGACTCTGCCCGATAGGTTCGCTGATAAAATAGCGCCGCGAGTGGAGAGGTACCGAAGTGGCCATAACGGCGCTGACTCGAAATCAGATGGTCGGGGTAACCCGGCACGTGGGTTCGAATCCCACCCTCTCCGCCACTATCAAGACGCGCCCGCGCGGGGCGTCTCGATAGTGGCGTGTGCAGGCAAGGTGGCAACCCAACTTGGGTTCGACTAAGCGAAGCCTCAATGTTTGAGATTGGCGTTTGACGAGACTCACACGATCGCGCGCTTGAATGACGAGTTCGCGGCGGCCTCGCCAGTTGAAACATTTCCTGCGCGGCGGGCCATCCGTATTTCGATTGCGTTATGGCTGCGCCATGCGATGAGCGCGTCAGTGACGCTGGCGCGGCGCGCCGGATAGTGCCATTACGAGTGGAAAGTGTCATCAGGAAATCTCAATATGAACGAGCATCATCATGCGCAATCGGGCTGACGCACACTTGAAACATGGGCATGGTTTGCTCGCTTGCAAGACCGCTCCGGGTATTTTCTTCATGGTGGTCGTGTCTGTTGCACTTTCTGTTCCGGTGCCGGGCTTCAGCGCGGAATGGGTGGAAGTGATTGCGGATTACGAGTCTGGATTGTTCGTGGATCAATCCAGCATCGTAGTAAAAGGCGATATCACTGAAGCACTGCTGCTGTGGAATTTCGCGGATATGCAAGTCACGCGGCGGCCGCCGAAGCCGTATCGTTCGGCCACCCGGCTGACCTACTTCAAATGCGCGGAGAACCGGCGCGCCAGCGTGGAGTCACGCTTGTACTTAGAGAGCATGGCGCAGGGCGAGTTGACCGATGTCTATCGTACCGCGGATGACGCGTTGCGTTGGGAGCGCGTGCAAGTCGAAGCGCCGGGCGCGCAATCGATGCTGTTCGTTTGCGAGAAGGCGGCGAAGCGCTAGCACGTTGTCGTCTATGTGCTCCGGTATAATCCGCGCCTTCATCTTACGCGTAGCCGGCGGATGCTCGAAGCGAGACAGTTGCAATGCGTGCGCGGTGCGCGGCGTTTATTTGACAGCGTGAATTTCACGCTGGCGCGAGGTGAAGCGGTACGCGTGGCCGGCGCCAACGGCGCGGGTAAGACCAGTTTGTTGCGCTTGGTGTGCGGGCTGGCGCGTCCCGAGGCCGGGGAGATCTTATTCGACGGTCTTGCGATCAATGTTGATCGCGATCAATTTCACGCGAAGCTGTCGTATCTGGGTCACGGCAACGCGCTCAAGGATGATCTGACGCCGATTGAAAATTTGCGCTATGCGCTCGCTGCACATAGCAACTATCCGGACGACGCCACTCTACACTCCGCGCTGGAACAACGCGGCTTGGCGCGTATCGCTCAGTTGCCGGTGAAACTGCTGTCGCAGGGACAGAAGCGCCGCGTGGCGCTGGCGCAACTGGAGTTTTGCACTACACGTCCGCTGTGGATTCTCGACGAGCCGTTCACCGCGCTTGATGCGCACGCGATCGCGGCGCTGGCGCTTTCAATGGGTGCGCACGTCGCCGGTGGCGGACTATTGCTATTCACTACGCATCAAGATGTCGAATTGCCGGGTGTGCGGGCGCGCACGCTGGCGCTAAACGGTTGAGCGATCGATGGAGCGCGTGGTGTGGAGCGTGTTTCAGCGGGATTTTCGAATTGCGCTGCGCCACCGCTCTGATGTACTCACTACTTTTATTTTCTTTGTGATCGTGGTCAGTTTATTCCCGCTCGGTGTCGGGCCGGAGCCGCAGACCTTGCGTGAGATCGCCCCTGGCGTCGTGTGGGTGGCCGCGCTGCTGGCATCGATGCTGGCGCTAAGCCGCTTGTTCGCGGCGGACTACGCGGACGGAACGCTGGAACAACTGGCCCTCACGCCGCAGCCCTTGCCTCTGTTGGTGCTGGCTAAAGTGACCGCGCATTGGGTGACGACCGGTCTGCCTTTGGCGGCGATCGCACCGGTGCTGGGATTGCAGTTCGGTCTCGCGCCTGAAGTCCTGTGGGTCTTGGTCGTCTCGCTGCTGCTGGGGACGCCGACGCTGAGTTTGATCGGCGCGGTCGGTGCGGCGCTGACCCTCGGTGTGCGCGGCAGTGGCGGACTCCTTGCTTTGCTGGTGCTGCCGTTGTACATACCGGTATTGATCTTCGGGGCCGGCGCGGTTGCGGCTTCTGCGCAAGGGCTGCCGGTTTCCGGACATTTGTCGCTGCTGGGCGCCATCTTGGCGGGCGCCTTGGCGTTGATCCCCTTGGCTGCGGCAACATCGATTCGTATCGCGCTTGAATGAGAGGAAGCATGATCAACTGGTTTAAGTACTCATCGCCGCAGACGTTTTATCCTCTGGCCGGCAAGCTGGCACCGTGGTTCTTCGTGCTCGCTACGATTTTGGGCGTGACTGGGCTGTACATCAGTTTCTTTGTCGCGCCCACCGATTTTCAGCAAGGCGAGTCCTATCGAGTGATTTTCATTCATGTACCTGCCGCGTGGATGTCGATGTTCATCTATGTGGTGATGGCGGGGTGGGCGACGCTGGGTCTTATTTTCAATACGCGCGTGTCCGCGATGATGGCGCAAGCCCTCGCGCCGACCGGGGCACTGATGACTTTCATCGCGCTGTGGACCGGTGCTTTCTGGGGACGGCCCACCTGGGGAACGTGGTGGGTGTGGGATGCGCGGCTGACGTCCGAATTGATTTTGTTGTTCCTGTACCTAGGCTTTATGGCGCTGACTGCGGCAATCGATGACGTGCGGCGCGCTGATCGCGCGGGCGCCATGCTGGCCTTGGTGGGTGTGGTGAACGTGCCGATCATTTATTTTTCGGTTAAATGGTGGAACACTCTGCATCAGGGCTCGTCGGTGAGTATCACGCGGGCGCCGAGTATGGCGGCGATCATGTTCGCGGGTATGCTGGTGATGGTGTTTGCGTTCTGGCTGTACTGCATCGCGGTGGCGCTGATTCGGGTGCGTCACATTATTCTGGAGCGCGAGCAGCATGCGCAGTGGGTTCAGGAATTGAGGGAGGCGGGATGAATTGGGGAAGCGCGAGTGAGTTTTTTGCCATGGGCGGCAAGGCGCTCTATGTGTGGGGCTCCTATGCGATGACCGCGTTGGTGATCGCGATCGAGGTCATATATTTGCGCCAACGAGAGCGAACCTTGCGCGCGGGCAGTACTCCAACCAAGCGCTCAAGCTAGAGGAACACATGAAACCACGTCATAAACGATTCGCGTTGATTGCTGCCGGGCTGGCGCTGCTGGTAGTCGCGGTGGCTTTGATCTTGAATGCCTTTAATTCGAACTTAGTATTTTTCTTCACGCCGACGCAAGTGATGGCGAAAGAAGCACCGCAGGGTCGCAATTTCCGTATCGGTGGTCTGGTGGAAAAAGGCAGTGTGCAGCGCGAAGCCGACGGCGTGACCGTGCGCTTTGTGGTCACCGACACGATGCAGAACGTTCCGGTTTCGTTCAAGGGCATTCTGCCGGACTTGTTCAAGGAAGGAAAAGGTGTGGTCGCGCAAGGCAAGCTCGACTCGGCCGGTGTGTTCCACGCCAATGATGTCCTGGCCAAGCACGACGAGAATTACATGCCGCCCGAGGCTGCGGACGCGCTGGAGCGTGCGCGCAAGGCGCAGGCGAATGTACAGAAATCAATGAAACTGGAGGGCACGAAATGATTCCGGAAATTGGGCATTTTGCTTTGATCGTGGCACTCACCGTGGCGCTGGCGCAAGCAATTTTGCCGCTGGCCGGCGCGGCGCGCGGAAATGTGCGCTGGATGAATATTGCACGACCGGCGGCGCAAGGACAGTTCATCTTTGTTGCCATCGCCTTTGCCTGTCTGGCGTGGTCGTTCGTGCACAACGATTTTTCGGTGCTCAACGTCGCGACTAACTCAAACTCTAAGCTACCGGTTCAATACAAATTTGCCGCGACCTGGGGCAGTCATGAAGGATCGATTCTGTTGTGGGTGTTGATGCTGACTTTCTGGTCGATGCTGGTGAGCATCTTCAGCAAGCACCTGCCGCTGCCGATGGCCGCGCGCGTGCTCGGTGTGATGGCGCTGCTGAGTGTCGGTTTTCTGTTGTTCATGTTGCTGACCTCCAATCCCTTCGACCGCTTGATTCCCGCCGCGCCTGACGGACGCGATCTCAATCCCTTGTTGCAAGATCCGGGAATGGTGATTCATCCGCCGATGCTGTACATGGGCTATGTCGGCTTCTCGGTTGCCTTCTCGTTTGCGATCGCAGCCTTGTTGTCCGGGCAACTGGACGCCACCTGGGCGCGCTGGTCACGGCCGTGGACCACCATGGCTTGGGTGTTTCTCACTTGCGGCATCGCGTTGGGCAGCGGCTGGGCCTATTACGAGTTGGGCTGGGGTGGCTGGTGGTTCTGGGACCCGGTGGAAAACGCGTCCTTCATGCCGTGGCTCTGTGGCACGGCTCTTATGCATTCGCTGGCAGTGACCGAGAAACGCGGCGGCTTCAAAGTCTGGACAGTGTTGCTCGCGATCATCGCGTTCTCGCTGTCGCTGCTGGGAACCTTCCTGGTTCGCTCCGGCGTGTTGACTTCGGTGCACGCTTTCGCCACTGATCCCAAGCGCGGCATATTCATTCTCGGATTTCTGGTGTTCGTAATCGGCTCGTCGCTCGCTTTGTTTGCTTGGCGTGCTCCCAAAGTGGGATTAGGCGGACGATTCGAGGCAATGTCGCGCGAGACCATGCTGTTGTCGAACAACGTGCTGCTACTGGTCGCTGCGGCGGCGGTGTTGCTGGGCACCTTGTATCCGTTGTTCCTCGACGCGTTGGGATTGGGAAAAATCTCGGTCGGTCCGCCGTACTTCGAAGCGGTGTTTGTGCCGCTGCTGGCGCCGGCGATTTTCCTGATGGGCGTGGGGCCAATGAGCCGCTGGAAGGAAGCCGAAGTACCGGACATCGCGCGGCGGTTGCGTTGGGCGTTCGGCGTGGCATTGATTACCGCCTTGCTGCTGCCGTTTACGCTCGGCAAATGGACGCCTATGATCGCATTTGGTTTGTTGCTCTCACTCTGGGTGGTTGCGTCCGGCCTGGCGAATCTGCGCGAACGCTTGTTGCCTCTGCGCAACGGTGGCGCGTCTCTCGGCAAGGCGCTGAGCCTGTTACCGCGCGCGTTCTGGGGCATGTGGGTCGCGCATCTCGGTGTCGCGGTGTTCATCACCGGCGTGACCCTGGTCAAGGGCTACGAAACCGAACTCGATGTGAAAATGGAGATCGGCGATACCGCGCAAGTCGGAGGCTACACTTTCCGCCTCGACAAGCTGGAAGATATCAAAGGACCGAATTACGAGGCGACGCGTGGCGTGGTGACGGTACGCAAGGGCGACAAGACCGTTGCCACTATGGAACCGGAGAAGCGCTTTTATCCGGTGCAACAGACGCCGATGACCGAAGCTGCGATCAACACTGGCTTGACGCGTGATTTGTACGTCTCGCTAGGTGATCCGGTGGGCAATAACGCGTGGGTGGTGCGGCTGTATCACAAGCCCTTCATCGATTGGATCTGGGGTGGCGCGTTTATCATGGCCATCGGCGGTATTCTCGCCATCTCCGATCGCCGCTACCGCTTGGAACGCCGCGAGCAAGCCAGCCCCGCCGCCGTGACGGCACAGGTGTGACCATGGGACGTTTTCTGATTCCGCTTGGTTTATTTGTGCTGGTCGCCGGTTTTCTTCTGGTTGGTTTGAAGCTTGATCCGCGCGAAGTTCCATCACCTTTGATAGGCAAGCCGGCGCCGGCGTTCACGCTCAGTCAGTTGCACGAATCGTCGAAGACGATCTCCGAGAAAGACTTGCGCGGACAGGTTTGGTTGCTCAACGTCTGGGCATCCTGGTGCGTGTCATGCCGCGAAGAGCATCCTCTGTTAGTGGAGTTGGCGAAGCGCAAAGAGGTGCCGGTGTACGGTCTCAACTACAAGGATCAGCGCGCCGAAGCTTTGCGCTGGCTGGCCGAGCGCGGCAATCCCTACGTGCTCTCCATCGTCGACGCGGACGGTCGCACCGGCATCGACTATGGCGTTTACGGCGTGCCGGAAACCTACGTCGTGGACAAGGCCGGGGTGATCCGCATGAAGCACATTGGCCCGGTTACGCCCACCGTGCTGGAGACCAAACTGCTGCCGCTGGTGAGGGAATTGCAAAAATCATGAGAGCCACCGTTTGGTTGTTGCTGCTATTGAGCACGGCGCAAGCGTTTGCCAAAGAAGCGCCACCGGTCGCGGATGATCTTGCTCTCGAAGCACGAGTCATCGCGCTCTCCTCTGAATTGCGTTGCCTGGTGTGCCAGAACCAAACCATCGCCGACTCGCACGCGGAACTGGCGATCGATTTGCGCAATCAAGTGCGCGAACAGATGCGCGCCGGCAAGAGCGACGATGCGATTCGCGCCTACATGGCGGCGCGCTACGGCGATTTCGTTTTATACAATCCGCCGGTGAAGCCGACTACGGTGCTTTTGTGGGCTGGACCGTTTGCCTTGTTGCTGGCGGGCTTCGCAGGTCTCATGTTTTATTTGCGCCATCGCCGAGCGCGGACCAAGCCGGTCGCGATGAGTGAAGAGGACAGTGCGCGGGCGCGCTCGCTGTTGTCTGACAAAGACGACAAAGACGGACCCAACGCATGAGCAGTATTGGGTTGCTTTGCTCCCGGCGTTGAAGGTGCGTTTCTTTGCGGCACTTTTAGCCTTATTATTCGCCGGAGTCAGCACGGCGCAACCGCTCAAACCGGAAGTCGAGACCTTTATCAAACTGATGGCGGAGCGCCATCAGTTTGATGCCAGTGAGCTGAGACAGGTTTTTCACAAGGTGCGACCGCAGCCCAGTGTGGTGAAATCCACCACTGCGCCCGCCACGTCCAAACCATGGAGCGACTTTCGCGCCATCATGCTCACGCCGGAGCGCATCCACGGCGGCGTGAAATTCTGGAACGAGCACGCTGAATCTCTGGCGCGTGCGCGCGCCGTCTACGGCGTACCCGAAGAAATTATTCTCGCCATTCTCGGCGTTGAAACACGCTATGGCCGCCTGATGGGTGGTTATCGAGTGATGGACGCGCTCTACACCAATGCATTCGAGATGAATTTGCGCGCGGAATTTTTCCGTGGCGAGCTGGAGCAGTTTCTTCTTTTGGCGCGCGACAATGGTTACGATCCGCTGGCGATCAAGGGCTCGTTTGCCGGTGCCATGGGTATGCCGCAATTCATTCCCACCAGTTATCGAAAACACGCGGTGGATTTTGACGGTGACGGAAAAATCAATCTGTGGGAAAACGCCGACGATGCCATCGGCAGCGTGGGCAGCTACCTGCGCGACTTCGGCTGGAATGTCGATGGCCTAATAGTTGTCTCCGCGCAAGTCCAGACCGGGAATTTGGCGGGCTTGCTGGAGAAGGGACTCAAGCCGAATACCAGCATCGCCGAATTGCGCGCGCTCGGAGTAGAGCCTGCGCAAGATTTGCCTGCGCAGTTAACTGCCGGTTTGGTCGCGTATGAGTCCGGTGGAGCGTCGGAGTATTGGCTGTCGCTGAATAATTTCTGGGTGATCACGCGTTACAACCGCTCGAAGAACTACGCCATGTCGGTGTATCAATTGGCGCGCGAGATCGCCTTGGAGCGCGAGAAAGTAAAATGGGAGCCGTCGGTGCAGCACGCCGAGTAGTTCTGCGCGATTGCTGTGGCTCTACTCCTTCCAGGCCAGATAACGTGCCTTGGTTGCTTCGTTCGGCGGATAAGTGCCGATCACCGGCTGACCGCGGCGAATCTCTTGCATGACGAAGCGTTCGAATCTTTCCAGTTCGAGAGTTGCGGTTGTGATCTCATCTACCAGGTGCGGCGGAATCACGATGACACCGTCGGCGT
Source organism: Betaproteobacteria bacterium (assembly GCA_043751985.1). Lineage (GTDB taxonomy): Bacteria > Pseudomonadota > Gammaproteobacteria > Burkholderiales > JAYUZG01 > JAYUZG01. The sequence goes on along the minus strand of JAYUZG010000089.1, from coordinate 3,935 downwards.
CGCCAACCACGATGTCGCCGGGATAAACCGGCACTCCGCCGCAGGCGATGGGCACGTTGAAATCGACCGCGTGATGGCGCGCAATATTCAGCGGCGCAGCCGCACCGGCGCAGTACACGGGAAACTGCATGCCCGCGATGTCACTGGCGTCGCGGATGCAACCATCCGACACCATGCCGGCAACGCCGCGCAGAGCGAGTCGCATCAGCAGAATGCCGCCGCCGGAGGCGGCTCGGGTGTCACCACGACAGTCGTTTACCAACACCGATCCTGCAGGCGCAGTCTCGATCGCCTTGCGTTGCGGATGCTCCGGATTTTCAAAAACGCCCACATGGTCGAGGTCTTCTCGGCATGGAATATTGCGCAGGGTAAAGGCTTCGCCCACCATGACGCCGGCCGCTTTCGACAAACGCTGAACGCCATGAATCGCCACGTTGCGCAATCCACGTTTGAATAACTGCGTCGATAAACTTGCCGTGCTGCACAGCTTCAGCTTGTCGCGTGTTTCTTGACTCAGTCCCACCATCATCTCCTCATATTCAGTTATTTTGGTCGGCAATACGTTTCAATGCGTACAGTAACTCATGCGCCGCTTTCGGGCTGAGCTCGTCTGGATTCACCGCGGCCAGCGCGTCGTCCAGCGGATGCGGACTTTTCGGTTGCTGCGTCGTCACGTGAGCAGCGAAAAGATCGGCTTGCGGACTGCGACGCAGCGAGTCCTCTTCCAAGGTGCGGAGCATGTTCTTCGCTGCTCGAATTACCGGAACGGGGACCCCAGCGAGTTGTGCGACCTGGATGCCATAACTCTGCGAGGCCGGTCCTTGTTCGACCGCGTGCAGGAATACCACTTTGTCTTTGTGCTCCACCGCGCCCAGATGGATATTGTGTACCTGGGGAAGCTGCTCCGCGAGGCGTGTCAGTTCGAAGTAGTGCGTCGCGAACAAGGTATAGCTTTGATTAACTTGTGCGAGCTGGCGCGCGATCGCAAACGCCAGCGCCAGTCCGTCAAAAGTGGAAGTGCCGCGCCCGACTTCGTCCATCAATACCAGACTATGTTCGGTGGCGTGATGAAGTATATGCGCGCTCTCGGTCATCTCGACCATGAAGGTGGACCGCCCGCCAGCGAGATCGTCGGCCGCGCCGATGCGAGTAAAAATGCGATCGATAGTGCCGAGGCGCGCGCGTTGCGCCGGAACAAAGCTGCCGCAGTGCGCGAGCAAGACGATCAACGCGACCTGGCGCATGAAAGTGGACTTACCGCCCATATTGGGACCGGTCACGACTAACATGCGCCGGCGCTCGTGGAATTGCACGCCGTTGGCAACAAAGACATCTATCTGCGCTTCGACGACCGGATGGCGGCCGGCTTCGATTTCGACTACGCGTTCGTCGGCAAATTCCGGCGCGGAAAAATTCAACGTCACCGCGCGCTCAGCGAAGGTTGCGAGCAAGTCCAATTCGGCCACTGCGCTTGCAAGCGTCTGCAAAGCGCCAATGTGCGGCGCCAATTCGTCGAGCACTTTTTCGTATAACCATTTCTCACGCGCCAACGCGCGTTCTTGCGCCGACAGCGCTTTGTCCTCGAAGGTTTTCAGTTCGGGTGTGATGTAACGCTCGGCATTCTTGAGAGTCTGCCGGCGCCGGTAGTCGTCCGGCACTTTGCTGCTGTGGCTATGCGTTACCTCGATGTAGAACCCATGCACGCGGTTGTATTCGACTTTGAGATTGGCGATGCCGCTACGAGTGCGCTCGCGTGTTTCGAGATCAATCAGAAAAGTGCCGCAGTCGCGATCGATCGCGCGCAATTCATCCAGTTCGCGATCGAAGCCGTCGGCGATCACACCGCCTTCACGTAACAGCGCGGCGGGTTCCGCCTGGATCGCATCGCGCAACAAGACCAGAGCGCTCGTCGGAATTTCCAGCGAAGGACTCAGGTTGCTCAAGCGCGGACTGGCAAACGAGTCGAGTTGCTCGCGCAAGCCGGGCATTAACGCCAGGCTATCGCGCAGCGCGGAGAGATCGCGCGGGCGTGCGTTGCGCAGAGCGACTCTCGAGGTGATGCGCTCCACGTCGGCCACTTGCGCGAGGCTCGAACGAAGCCGCTGCAGCGCGGTCGCGCTCTCGGTCAGAACCGAAACTGCATCGACTCGTTGGCGCAGAATGTTTCGATCGGTGAGCGGATGATGCAGCGCATACCGCAACATACGGCTGCCCATGGCGGTGGAGCACTGATCCATCAGCGCAAACAAAGTCGGCGCCGGTTCGCCACGCAAAGTCTCGGATATTTCCAGATTACGCCGGGTTGCCGCGTCAAACTGCACGAAGGCGCTTTTCTGCTCCAGCTTGAGCGACTGCACGTGGGCCAGCGCGGCGCCCTGCGTTGCTCTTACATACGCAAGCAGTGCTGCCGCCGCGCCGAGCGCCGGGCCGAGTTGTTCGCAACCGAAAGCGCCGAGGTCGTGAGTACCGAAATGTTTAGTCAGTGTGCGTCGAGCGCTAGCCTGATCGAAATTCCACCCTGGCAGGCGCTTGATCGACGCGTTGAAGCCGGCGAGACGCGCAAGGTCAAACTCCTCGTCGACCAACAATTCGGCCGGCTGAATTCTTTGCAACGCCGATAGCAATTCTGAAGGGCTGATTTCCTCGACCACAAAGCGCCCGCTGGCCACCGCCATCCACGCCAGGCCAAGCGTGGAATTGCTCTCACCCAACGCCAACAAATAAGTATCACTCTTTTCGTCCAGCAACGCTGCGTCGGTCAGCGTTCCCGGCGTGACCACGCGCGTCACTTGCCGCTCGACCGGTCCTTTCGAAGTGCCGGAGTCGCCGATCTGCTCGCAAATCGCGACTGACTCCCCCAGCCGTACCAGCTTACCGAGATACGGCTCCACCGAATGAAACGGCACCCCCGCCATCTTGATCGGCTCACCCGCCGAACTGCCGCGCTGCGTGAGCGTAATGTCGAGCAACTTCGCTGCGCGCTCCGCGTCCTCGAAGAATAGCTCGTAAAAATCCCCCATACGGTAGAACAGCAGCTTGTCAGCGTGCTGCGCCTTGATGCGCAGGTACTGCTGTATCATCGGGGTGTGCTTTTCAGTCACCTGAGCACTGGGTTCGTTGGTGGATTTCATCAATTCAATAGTAGCCTCGCGTAACGCTCGGATCAGCGTTCAACCTGATTGTAATTCGACACGATGTCTTTAATGGAGTAATCGAAGCAAGGTGAGTAGTTGATCGAAAATCAATTGCGGACAAACCGCATGCGCTCTCGCATCAAGCTGTGTTTGTCGAGGTAGTCCTGGCCATGGAGTCGGATTTGTGACTGAACCGCCATGACCGAGACTCAAATCGATTCCATCGACACGCGCAACGCATAGCCGCTTCCGAAAACAACTTCCCGGCCAGTACCTCACTGAGTTTGGCCCGTTTCCCTGCGTTCCCTGAATAACTTCCGAGCTGATTTGGTGTGGCGCGGGGTCGTTGAATAGTTCGCAATTCAAAGTCTATCCCTTACGGAGCCGTGGCCGCCGTCTGCGTTGGCGAGACGTGCAGAATGGCTCGCACTTCATTGATCAGATTGTGACGCACCTCAAGCCGTCAAGAGAAGACGGGCACTTGTTGATTGCAACGTTACTGAACGCAATGAGTCCAGTCCAAGGTGCCCTATTGTCAGAGCTTTATGCTCCTGTATTATGGAAACGCTGAATAAGTCCGATTTCGTCGCAATACGTCGTTACTCACAAAAACTTTCTCCTTACATATCATTAATATGCTGCGTCAAAATTTTTTGTTCGCGCCTCGTCTTGCTTAGAACTCGAACTTATTCAGTGCTTCCTTAGTTGTACTCTGTTACTAATATCTATCTTCTCTCACGAATGGTTTTCCGCAACACGGGCACTGTGGAAGACTGCGCGCGATGGCGCGGGCGAGGCGAA
>JAYUZG010000088.1:0-14551 GCA_043751985.1 Betaproteobacteria bacterium | reverse complement strand
TAGGGACGATCGAGCGCGGCATGATGGTCAAGCCGTTCGAGGACGCGGTGTTCAGTATGAAAGTGGGCGACATCAGCGAGCCGGTGGAGACCCAGTTCGGATTTCACATTATTCGAGTGGATGCGATCGCGGGAGGAGAAACCACGCCGTTTGCCAAAGTAAAGGCTGAGCTTGAGCAGGAAGTCCGTAAGAAGAAAGCGGGCGAACGATTCAGCGAACTATCGACGGTGTTCAATGACCTGGTGTACGACCAGCCGGATAGTTTGAAGCCGGCGCTTGAGGGCCTCAGGAAAATTCTGCCTTCTTATAAGGGGGAAATTCAGACCTCCGATTGGATCGGCCGCAATGCGCAAAGCCCAATCCCCGTGCTCAATGATCCGAAATTAATCGGCGCGATCTTCAGTGAAGATGTGCTGAAGAAGAAACACAACTCGAGAGCAATCGAAGCGGTGTCAAATATTCTTGTTTCGGCGCGTGTCGCCGAACACAAGGATGCAACGCCGATGCCGATTGAGCAGGTCAAGGGCGACATCGAAAAGATGCTGATCGATGAGCAGGCGGCAAAGCTGGCTGCCGAAGAAGGCAAGGCCTCTCTGGAGAAATTGCAGAAAGGCGAGGCGCTCTCGCTCGCGTGGTCGCCCGCGCTTGAGGTGTCGTTACAAAAACGCCAGGGATTGCATCCCGAAGCGGTTACCGCAGTCTTTGGCGTGGACGCGGAGAAATTGCCGGGGTATGCAGGCGTCGCGGCGGATAAGAGCCGCTTTGTGATCTATCGCGTGAACAAGGTGACGGACAGCGGAAAGTTGGATGACGCCGCAAAACAGGCCGTGCGCGGGCAGTTGGCGCAGATGCTCAGCCAGGAAGAGTTCAGTGCTTTCCTGGGCAGCTTGCGTGAGCGCGCCGACGTTCGCGTGAATGATAAGAAACTGAGCGGGCGCCAGTAGCCCGCGTTGTTACTCGATGCCGGCCAGCGCCGTGGTATTGAACCCTGCGTCCACGTAGAGGACCTCGGCGGTAATCCCGCTGGAGAGATTGCTCAACAAGAATGCCGCAGCGTTGCCCACCTCCTCGGTGGTGACGTTGCGCCGCAGCGGCGCGGTTCTTTCGTTGTGAGCAAGGATTTTTCCAAAGCCGCCGATTCCCGCGGCAGCCAACGTCTTGATCGGGCCGGCTGAAATCGCGTTTACGCGAATCCCTTTCGGACCGAGGCTCTGTGCCATGTAACGCACCGCAGCCTCCAGGCTCGCCTTGGCCAGGCCCATTACGTTGTAATTGGGCAAGGATCGCTCGGCGCCCAGGTAGGTCAGCGTCACCATCGAGCCACCGCTTCGCATCAAAGGGCGAGCGGCTCGCGCGAGGGCGGCAAAGCTGTAGGCGCTGACATCGTGCGCGATGCGAAACGCTTCGCGTGTCGTATTGTCCAGAAAGTCTCCCGCGAGCGCTTCGCGCGGCGCAAAAGCGATGGAATGCACCAGTCCATCCAGCGTACTCCAGCGTTCGCCGAGTTGCGCGAACAAACTGTCAATTTCAGCGTCGAGCGACACGTCGCACGGAAATACCAGTTCACTCCCAAACTCGCGCGCCAACTCGCGCACTCGCTCCTGCACCCGCTCTCCTTGATAGGTGAAAGCGAGTTGCGCGCCTTCCCTATGACAGGCTGTGGCGATGCCATAAGCGATGGAGCGATTAGACAGCATGCCGGTGATCAGAATATTTTTTTTTGCCAGAAAACCCATTACCTGCTCCGCAGCGCTGAAGGGCTTCGATTATAGCGAAACGTTTTGGCCGACCGACTCGGGAGTTTCAGCTAAACTTCGCTGCCATGCCTGCGCGCTCACCAATTCGGGGTTTGTCTGTCTTGCTGCCGATGATTGTTTCGGCTTGCAGCGGTCCATGGAACAGTCCCTATCCAAACGATGCGCACGATGGCAACGTCTTGTACACCTCGTTCTCCGAGCGCCCCAAACACCTCGACCCGGTGCAATCGTATAGTTCAAATGAAATCGTCTTCACCGCGCAGATTTACGAACCGCCGCTGCAGTATCACTACTTAAAGCGGCCTTATTCTCTGATCCTCGGTGCCGCCGAGGCGATGCCCGAGCCCAGGTATTACGACGCGAGCGGTAGAGAGTTGCGCAACGTCGGCGTTGCCACCAAGGTCGCCAACACCGTCTATGAAATTCATTTGAAGCACGGGATTCAATATCAGCCGCATCCGGCGTTTGCCAAGAGCGACGACGGGCAGCCGCTGTATCTGGACCTGTCGGCGCGACAGATCGACCAGATCTACACGCTCAAGGACTTCAAGCGCAATGGCTTTCGCGAATTGACCGCGCACGATTTTGTGTATCAGATAAAGAGGCTTGCTCATCCAAAATTGCATTCGCCGATCTTGGGTTTGATGAGTGAATACATTGTCGGTCTGGCGCAGTACGCGGAAACGTTAAAGAAGGCGCAGGAGGAGGGCGCGAAGAAAGGCGAAGCCTGGCTTGATTTGTCGCGTTATCCGCTTGAAGGCGTGGAGGCGATTGATGACTACACCTACCGCATCAAGTTGAAAGGCCAGTATCCGCAGTTTGCGTATTGGTTGGCGATGCCGTTCTTCGCGCCGGTGCCGATCGAGGCCGATCGCTTCTACAGTCAACCCGGCCTGGTGCGCAAGAACATCACGCTGGATTGGTACCCGGTCGGTACGGGACCTTTTATGTTGACCGAAAACAATCCGAATCGCGTGATGATCTTGGAGCGCAATCCCAATTTTCATCAGGAGTTGTATCCGTCGGAAGGAGAAGCCGACGACGCAGCGAGTGGTTTGCTGGCAGATGCGGGGAAGCCGCTGCCTTTCCTCGATAAGGCGGTGTTCACGTTGGAGAAAGAGGGCATTCCACGCTGGAACAAGTTTCTTCAAGGCTATTACGACAATTCCGGTATCGCATCGGACAGCTTCGATCAGGCGGTGCAGTTTTCTGCGCAGGGTGAAGCGGCGGTGACCGAACAAATGAACAGCCAAGGCATTCGCCTCGCAACCTCGGTTGCAGTGTCCACGTTTTACCTGGCGTTCAACATGCTCGATCCGGTGGTGGGTGGCTTCGGCGAGCGCGCGCGCAAACTGCGTCAGGCCATCTCGATCGCGCTGGACTACGAAGAGTACGTCTCGATTTTTCAGAATGACCGCGGCATTCCGGGCAACGGTCCGATCCCGCCCGGCATTTTTGGTTTTCGTGACGGCGAAGCCGGCATCAACCGCGTGGTCTACGACTGGGACGGTCGTGCGCCGGTGCGCAAGTCGATCGACAGTGCGCGGAAGCTGCTGGCGGAGGCAGGGTATCCGAACGGCGTTGACGAAAAAACTGGTGCGCCCCTGGTGCTTAATCTCGACGTGACGGCGCGCGGTCCGGAAGCCAAGTCGGGCCTGGACTGGATGAGCAAGCAGTTCGCCAAACTCAATATTCAATTGGCGGCGCGGCCGACTGACTACAATCGCTTCCAGGAAAAAATTCGCAAGGGCAACGCGCAGTTGTTCGAATGGGGTTGGCACGCGGACTATCCCGATCCAGAGAATTTCATGTTTCTGTTGTATGGCCCGCAGTCCAAAGTAAAAACGCAAGGCGAGAACGCGGCGAATTACGCCAATCCGGAATTCGACGGCTTGTTCGAGCAGATGAAAAGCATGCCGAATTCGGCTGAACGCCAGAAGGTCATCGACCGCATGGTTGAAATTCTGCGCAACGATGCGCCGTGGCTGTGGGGCTTTCATCCCAAGGACTATGCGCTCTACCATTCGTGGTATCACAACATCAAGCCGAATAAGATTGCCTACAACACCCTCAAATATATTCGCCTCGACCCACCCGAGCGCGCGCGATTGCAAGTTGACTGGAATAAGCCGGTGCTGTGGCCGGCTGCGCTGGCGGCGCTGATTCTGGTGGCGGGGGTGCTGCCCGGTGTCGCGATCTATCGCCGGCGGCAACGGGCAAGCGCGCTCTCACCGGCAGGCCCACAAGCATGAGCGTGTATTTGCTGCGGCGGATTTTGTATGCGATTCCGATCTTGATCGGAGTCAACTTGATCACCTTTGCGCTGTTCTTCGTCGTCAACACGCCGGATGACATGGCACGTATGCAACTCGGAGTGAAGCGCGTCACGCCGGAAGCGATTCAGAAATGGAAGCAAGAGCGCGGCTACGACAAGCCGCTGTTGTTCAACAGCGCCTCGCAAGGTGTGTCGAAAATCAAGGACACGATTTTTTTTGACAAGTCCTTGCGCCTGTTTGTATTCGATTTCGGACGCGCCGAAGACGGTCGCGACATTGGCCACGAGATTCGTATGCGCATGGGACCGAGTCTGGCGATCGCACTGCCTGGTTTCATCGTTGGTCTGGCAGCCTACGTAACTTTTTCGCTCATTCTCGCTCTGATGCGCGCTACTTATGTGGACTTCACGGCGGTGATTTTCTGCATTGCCGCGATGTCGATCTCGGGCATGTTCTACATCATCGGCGGGCAATTTCTGGTGAGCAAATTGTGGCGGCTGGTTCCCATCTCGGGCTTTTCCGAAGGCCTGGCGGCGTGGAAATTCGTCGTGCTGCCGGTTGTCATTGGACTGGTAGGCGCGGTGGGCGAGCGCACGCGTTGGTATCGAACTATTTTCCTGGAAGAGATCGGCAAGGATTATGTGCGCACCGCGCGCGCCAAAGGTTTGTCGGAAATGCAAGTCCTGTTTGGCCATGTGCTGCGCAACGCCTTGATCCCGATTCTCACCGGGGTGGTGGTGGCGATTCCCGCCTTGTTCCTCGGCAGCCTCCTGACCGAATCGTTTTTCGCGATTCCCGGCTTGGGAAGTTATACGATCGATGCCATCTCCTCGCAGGATTTCTCGGTGGTGCGCGCGATGGTATTTCTGGGAGCGGTGCTCTATGTCATCGGTCTGATGCTGACTGATGTTGCCTACACCGTCGCCGACCCGCGGATACGCCTGCAATGATGCCAATTCTCTGGGTGACCTTGTGGACCGATCGCTTGGTGTTTCTGCTGCTGGCGGCGATCGCGCTGTTTGTCTGGTATGTCAGGCGTCATGAACATCTGCTCACGCCATGGAGAAAAGTGGCGCGCGACAAGATTGGGATGTCGGCGCTGGTGGTGCTCGCGCTGTTTGTGCTGGTCGGAATATTGGATTCGCTGCACTACCGCGCACGCCTCGATGCGCGCGGCACTGACGGCCAAGCGCAGTATGCGGTAGAGGTGCTGAGCGCCTTCGACGCGTTAGTCATGCCACTGCGCACACGCAATGAGAAAACCTATTCGGCGCCGTTCGCGACGCATGCCTATGCCAAGGAGACGATCGATCAAGGTGACGGGCGGCAAACGCGGGATTTCCCGCGCTTGAAGTTCGGCGGCGCGCATCTGCAGAATCCCGACACCGACTGGACTGCCGATGTGCTGATGCGCGTCTTGCGCGCTGCGGGCATGGCACTGGTGATTTGGGTAGGCGTGACCTTGTTGATCGCGGCGTGGCTGGCGCGACGTTGGAAATGCGAGCTCACTCACGCGTTGTCGGATATTTCGCACGGTCGCTGCGAGCTACCGTGGCGCGCCGTGTTGCTGACGCTCGCGATGTTGTTGATGGCGATCATTCCGCTCGCATCGCTGAGCAGTGTCTATCATGTTTTTGGCACGGACAAAGTCGGGCAAGACGTGCTCTACAACGTGTTGAAGAGCATCCGTACCGGGCTGGTGATCGGCACACTGACCACCTTAGTGATGTTGCCGTTTGCTTTGTTGCTGGGTTGCCTGGCGGGTTACTTTCGTGGTTGGGTCGATGATGCCATCCAATACCTCTACACCACCTTGAATTCGATTCCGGGTGTGTTGTTGATCGCGGCGGCGGTGCTGCTCACTCAAGTGTGGATGGACAACCACCCGGATTACTTCCCGACCGCCGTGCAACGCGCCGACGTGCGCTTGCTGTTTTTGTGTCTGATCCTCGGCATCACCAGTTGGACCGGATTGTGCCGCCTGCTGCGCGGCGAAGCGCTCAAGTTGCGCGAGCTGGAATATATCCAGGCCGCGCAGGCCTTCGGCGTGTCAGGCTGGCGCATTATCCTGCGCCACATTCTGCCCAACGTCATGCACATCGTCCTGATTGCGACGGTGATGGACTTCAGCGGGCTGGTGCTGGCCGAGGCAGTCTTGTCCTACGTTGGTGTCGGTGTCGATCCTTCGATGATCAGCTTTGGCACCATGATCAACAACGCACGCCTGGAAATGGCGCGCGAACCGATGGTGTGGTGGTCGCTGGCGGCAGCATTTGTATTCATGTTCACGCTAGTCCTTTCTGCGAACTTGTTTGCCGACGCAGTACGCGATGCGTTTGACCCGCGTCTGAGTTCAGGCTGGGCGAAACGGCGCGTTTCACTGAAGGGACTCGTTCGTGGCTGAGTCCCTGTTAGAAGTGCGTAACTTGTCTACTTGGCTGCACACTGATGACAGTGTGGTGCGTGCGGTGGATGGGCTGGACTTTTCCATTGCAAGAGGCGAGACCTTTGCCTTGCTGGGCGAATCCGGCTGCGGCAAATCCATGACGGCTTTATCCATCATGCGGCTGTTACCCGATGCCGGGCGGGTGGTGAGCGGCAGCGCGCAACTCGACGGCGTGGACTTGCTGCAATTGCCGGAACTTGCCATGCAGGCGATACGCGGACGGCGTGCCGCGATGATTTTTCAGGAACCCGGCGCAAGTCTCAATCCGGTGTTGAAGGTCGGTGCGCAGATAGCGGAAACGCTGCGGCGCCACGATGCCTCGATCGGTCAGCAGGCCGCTGGTCAACGCGCGGCGGCGTTACTCGACTCGGTGGGCATCCCCGATAGCGCGCGCCGCGCCGAGGAATTTCCGTTTCAGATGTCCGGCGGCATGAAGCAGCGCGTGATGATCGCAATGGCGCTGGCGGGACGCCCGGACTTACTCATCGCGGATGAGCCGACCACCGCGCTCGACGTGACCATCCAAGCACAAGTGCTCGACCTATTGCGCACGCTGCAGAGTCAAACCGGTATGGCGATGTTGCTGATCACGCACGATCTCGCGGTGGTGGCGGAAATGGCGCATCGGGTCGCGGTGATGTATGCCGGCGAAATTGTCGAGACCGCTTCGCGCCAAGGGTTCTTCAGTCAACCCGCGCATCCCTATTCACGCAAGCTGTTCGACTCGGTGCCCTCCGCTTCCGGACGCGGACGTCAGCTCGCGGTGATTCCCGGCATGGTGCCGCCACTCAGTACCGAGTTTCGCGGCTGTCGCTTCGCGGATCGTTGCGACAAGGTCATGGCGCGCTGTCACGATGAACTGCCGCCGTTGATCACCTTGCGCGACGGGCACAGCGTGCGCTGTCATCTCTACGCGAATGGCGCCGAGACGGAGACCATGGCGGCAAGAGTGGTTGCGGATAGTGGCCGTGCGGAGCCGAGTCCGGTCACGTCGCACGCCGCGTTACTCGAGGTGCGCGATTTGAAAGTTCATTTCCCGATTCGCAAAGGGATCCTCAAGCGGGTGACCGCTCATGTGCACGCAGTCGACGGCGTGTCGTTGTCGATCGCCAGCGGCAAGACGCTGGCCTTAGTAGGCGAATCAGGGTGTGGCAAGACCACCGTAGGTAAGGCGATTCTGCAATTGATTCCGGCGACGGCAGGAACGGTGCGTTTCGAGGGTCAGGATTTGGCCCAGCTCGATCAGGCGGAGTTGCGCCGCCGTCGCAAGGATTTCCAAATCATTTTTCAGGACCCGTATAGCTCGCTCGATCCGCGCATGCGCGTGGCGGAAATTGTTGAAGAAGGCATGCGCGCGCTCGACGCGAGCGTTGCGCCAAAACGTCGCCAGTCGCGCGTGGATGAACTGCTGCGGCAGGTGGGCATTGGCACCGATACCAAGTATCGCTACCCGCATGAGTTTTCCGGCGGGCAGCGCCAGAGAATTGCCATCGCGCGCGCGCTCGCGGTGCAACCGAAACTGCTGATCTGCGACGAACCGACCAGCGCGCTGGATGTTTCGGTGCAGGCGCAAGTCTTGAATTTGTTGAAGGCGCTGCAAGCTGAATTCGGACTCGCTTATCTCTTCATCACGCACAATATCGCGGTGGTCGAGTATCTGGCGCACGAGGTGGCGGTGATGTATCTCGGGCGCATCGTTGAGCGCGGCCCGGTGGAAGAAGTCTTGCAACGGCCGCAGCATCCGTACACGCGCGCGTTGCTGTCCGCGGTGCCGACCATCGATCAGACCGCTAAGCGAGAGGTATTGCGTTTGCAAGGCGACCTGCCGTCGCCGATCACACCGCCGCAAGGTTGCCACTTTCATCCGCGTTGCGCACAGGCCACGGCCGTGTGTCGGCAAGTTTATCCAGACGCCACGCAATTGGACGACAATCACGTCGTCCATTGTCACCTCTACGGTAAGCAGCCTACTGCATGACGGCGGCGTGCGGCATCTTGCGGCCCTGATATACCACCAGCTTCTGACCGGTGCGCAGCCGGTGATTGTGCAGATGGTTCCATTCCATCAGCGCCCCGACGGTGACGCGATGCCGGCGCGCGATGGTTGACAGCGTGTCGCCGCGGCGTACCCGGTAAGTGGCTTCGCGTTCGTACAGTTCATGCGGCGCCTGGAAATCGGGGCTGTCGTAGGTCTCCGCGAGATTCGACGCGGCGCCTTCTTCGTTCAATCGCACCAGCAGCGTTTGTCCGAGGCGTGGTGCACGGTAACGGGTGATGCCGTTGATCTGCATAAGCTGCGCGAGTGACATGCCAAAGCGCTTGGCCAGCTCGTCGAGTTTGTCGGCTCTCTTCATGGTGTAGGTCTGCCACGACACCAGAGGCTGATCATTCGACTCCAGATTCGCGCGGAACAAGCCGGCGTTGTTTACCGGCACCAGCAAGGTCGTGGACGAGGCCGCGGTGATCACCGGGCGATTGAATCCCGGGTTGAGCAACAGAAAATCTTCCAGCGACATGCCGGCCAACTTCGCCGCCATCGTGACATCCATGTTCGCAGGCGTCGCCACCGTGGTGAAGTAGGGACGATCCGGAACGTCTTCAAGCGGGTAGCCGAGGATGGCCGGATTGGCGATGATGTTCTTCACTGCTTGCAATTTCGGCAGGTAATTTCGGGTTTCACGCGGCATGCGCAAACTCGAATAATCAGTAGGCTTGTGACGCGCCTTGTTGCTGGCGATGGCGCGCGCGACGCCGTGCTCCCCCCAATTGTAAGCGGCCAGCGCCAGCGGCCAGTCGTTGAACTTGTCATGCAGCAGTTGCAAATAGTCCAGCGCGGCGCGGGTTGCTTGCATCACGTCGCGGCGTCCGTCGTACCAATAATTCTGGCGCAAGCCGTACAGTCTTCCGGTGGAAGGAATGAACTGCCAGATGCCCGAGGCGCGCGCGCGCGAATAAGCAGTCGGGTTGTACGCGCTCTCGATCATCGGCAGTAACGCGATTTCCATGGGCATGCCGCGCTGTTCAAGTTCAGCGACGATGAAATACAAATAGAGCTTGGAGCGCTCGACCACTCGCTGCAAGTAATCCGGCCGATTCAAGTACCACACTTCGTGCCGGCGTACCAAGCGTCCTTCGAGATCGGGCAGTGCGAAGCCACTGCGAATGCGCGCCCACAAACTGTTTGTCGGCGGGACGGTTAAGCCCGGGAAAGTTTCTAGCGGAGGTTGCGCTTCTCCGTTGAGAACACCTCTCTCGCTTTGTTTATCGTCGATGACATCGACGACCGCAGCCGGCTCAGAAATAATATCTTGCGCGGCGCCCGCATCGGCCTGACCATCGGCGGCATGACCCCACGGAGCGACTAGCAGAAGCGCCACACACAAGGCGCGATTTTTTCTACTTATCATTGGCAAAGTGAGCGAGCAGTAAAAAGGTGGCCGCATGGTAGCGGAGGGTTGGTGCGGGTGCAAGCTCCTGTCTCCATATCGACCGCCGGCAGCGCCGCTTGAAGCGCCGCGCTTCAGTAGATATTCTTCCATTCGCGCAGCGCGGCGAACACCTCGACTTCTGAATTCAGCGGGCGCCCCGCGTGGCGGCTCGCCGACTCTGCCAGCGCGGGCAAATGCGCGCGCAGGAACGGGTTTAGCACAAGCTCCGACGCGATGGTCGAAGGCAGCGACGGCAGTCCGCGCGATAACGCGGCTTCAACCTCAGCCTGCCGTTCACGCAGCTTAGCGTTGCCCGCATCCGCGGCGTGTGCAAAGCGAAGATTGGCAAGCGTGTACTCGTGGCCGCAATACACCAGCGTCTCTCCTGGCAGGCCGCCGAGTTTGCGCAGCGAGGCAACCATCTGCGCCGGCGTGCCTTCGAACAGCCGGCCACAGCCGCAAGAAAACAAAGTGTCGCCGCAAAACAGCACGCCTTCGCCGAAGTACGCGATGTGTCCGGCGGTATGTCCCGGAATATCCAACACGGTGAATTCGAGTTGCAACCGCGGAATTGAGATGTGGTCGCCCTCGCGCACCGACCGCGACGCGCCGGGAATATTTTCGGTAGCGGGGCCGAACACGACTGCGTTATACTTCCTCAACAGCTCTGCATTTCCACCCACGTGATCAGCATGATGATGCGTGCAGATGATGGCGCACAGTTGCAACTTCTCCTGGCGCAGAAATTCCAGCACCGGCGCCGCGTCGCCGGGATCGACTACCGCGGCATCACGGCCGTTATGCAGACACCAGATGTAGTTATCGCGGAACGCGCGCAGCGCAATGATTACAACGTTGGAATCTCGAGCGGCTTGGTTTTCCATGGTGGCGTTGCGGTGTGTTGAGAGTAAACAATCTTTCGGGTAACGGGCCAATATGTCAATGCCGGCGCAGCACGCGGATTTATCCGGATGGTTCAGTACCTCGCTGGGCGCCTACTTGCTCGAAACGGAGTATGCCTTCTTCGATCACGCAGTGGCCGACCTGTTCGGTTTCAACGCGCTGCAACTCGGCTTAGAGCAGTATGACCTTCTGCGCGCGAATCGAATGCCCTTGCGGGTTCGCGTCGGGAGCGACGGAGGATTGCGCGCGGCGTATGCCGATCTTCCGCTGCAATCCACGTCGGTGGATCTGGTGATCCTGCCGCACACACTGGAGTTCAGCGCGCAACCGCACCAGGTGCTGCGCGAAGTGGCGCGCGTGCTGGTGCCGGAAGGCCGCGTGCTGATCTCTTGTTTCAATCCCTGGAGTTTGTGGGGCGTGCGCCGCGCGTTTACCCGCGACCGCAGCAACTTTCCGTGGTGTGGCCAATTCATCAATTTACCGCGACTGAAAGACTGGATGGCATTGTTGGGATTCGAATTGGCGGGCGGACGTATGCGCTGCTATCTGCCGCCTTTGGCGAACGAAAAATGGCGCCGTCGATTTCACTTCATGGAAGCGTCGGGTGATCGATGGTGGCCGTTTGCCGGAGGTGTGTATTTTCTCCACGGGGTGAAGCGCGTTCGCGGCATGCGCGTGATTACGCCGCAATGGAAAGTGGATCCGCTGAAGAAGAATTCGCTTGCTCCCGCGCCACACCGGTCCAAACAACCGAACGACGTCACGGCGGATAACCGGCCATCTACATGAGCGAGGTGATTTACATCTATACCGACGGCGCGTGCAAGGGCAACCCTGGCATAGGCGGCTGGGGCGCGCTGCTTCGGTCGGGCGAACACCAGCGTGAATTGTTTGGCGGCGAGCCGCACACGACGAACAATCGCATGGAGCTGCGTGCCGTTATCGAAGCGCTCTCGGTGCTCAAGCGTCGCAGCAAGGTGTCGGTTTCCACCGACTCGCAATATGTGCAGATGGGAATCAGCGAATGGATCATCGGTTGGCGGCAGCGCGGTTGGAAGACCGCGAGCAAGCAGCCGGTAAAAAATGCCGATCTTTGGAAACAACTTGACGCGTTGGCCCGGCAACACGATATCGAATGGCTGTGGGTGCGCGGGCATTCCGGCCATCCGGAAAATGAGCGCGCCGATATGCTCGCCAACCAAGGCGTCGAATCGGTGCGCGGTGACGCGAACGTTGCGTAAGGAGAATCCGTCCGATGAGACAAGTCGTCCTTGACACGGAAACCACCGGCCTGGATGCCGGCTTGGGTCACCGCATCATCGAGCTGGCAGGGGTTGAGCTGGTGAATCGGCGTCTCACCGGAAATCATTTCCACCAATACCTCAATCCGGAGCGGGACAGCGAAGCCGGGGCCTTGCAGGTGCATGGTCTGACCAGCGAATTTCTGCAGGACAAGGCAAAGTTCGCCGAAATCTCCGGGGAATTTCTGCGCTTCATCGCCGGCGCCGAACTGATTATTCACAACGCTCCGTTTGACGTGGCGTTTCTGAACGCGGAGCTGGGAAAAACTCAACTCGGGGCGCTGCAGAATCATTGCGCGTCGATCACCGATACGCTGCGCATCGCCAAGGGCTTGAATCCCGGAAAGCGCAACAATCTTGACGCGTTGTGCGAGCGTTACGGCGTTGACCACTCCGCGCGCACAGTGCACGGCGCCCTGCTCGACGCGCAATTATTGGCGGAAGTTTATCTGGCGATGACTCGCGGCCAGGACAGCTTGGCAATCGATCTCACGCTCACCCAAGTTGCTGCCGCCATGGACGGCCAACCGATCGATGCGCAGGCGCTGCTTGTGGTGCGCGCAACCGAACAGGAACTCGCTGCGCACCAAGTGTTGCTAGCGGAAGTAAAAAAGGCCGCCAAGGGTGTGTGCCTGTGGGATGCGCAGGCGGAGTGAGTCTGCAAGCTACTGACTACTTGGCAGCGAGCAACTGATTCAACACTTCAAACGCCTTGCCAAACGTGCCCTTGCCGACTGCTTCGACCACATCGGCCTCGTTGCCATTCACCACTTTGAATTCCGCGGTCCACACGCCGCAAGTCTGGTTGCCAACGGTTACCGGGAAAAGCTTCAGCGTGGCGAGGTAATTCTCCACCGGAAGAGGGGAAGTGAGAATGCAGTAAGTGAAAGTGTGATCGAGGTCGGACAGCGTGAGCAGGCGTTCGCGAATGGTGCCACCACCGCCGGCGATATCGAAGTTGCGCACGCAGCCTATTCGATCGCTGGGCCCGCCGTTCTCGATGTGGCTGCGTGAGAACTTCGGGTGCCATTGCGGCAGGTTGTTGAAGTCACGCACCGCGGCCCACACTTTTTCGATGGGTGCTTCGACGATCGCGCTGACATACACTTGGGTCATGGCTGTTCTCCCGCCGCTATCGAGCCAGAAATTTTTCGATGGCGGCAAAGCCCGCCACAAACACGTTGTCGCCAAGGTGCCCAATCATCTCCTGCTCCGGGCCGGCGCTGACATCGAATTCCGCCCACCATTCGATAAACGCGGAGTCGTCCGTGGTGATCGGCGTCACGCGCATGCTCGCCTGATAATTCGCCACCGGCATGGGCGAAACCAGGATGCTGTAGGTCAAGGCGCGGTCGCGGTCGGAGAGGGTGAGTAACTTCTCGCGCAACATGCCGCCGTCGGCGCGCAGCGTGAAGCGCCGCACGCAGCCAACCTGGTCGCCTTGCTGGCTGCCCTCGATTTCACTGCTGCCGATGGCAGGATGCCACTTGGGAAGCCCGTTGAAGTCGCGTATCAGCTTCCATACGCGATCGGCTGATCCATGAAGATGCGCGCTGCGATAGACCTTGGCCATGATTGCGAATCCGGGTGAACTCAGAAAGTAATGCGCTTGAAGCGCTGGGTCTGTTCGACCAGCGCGGTTTCAGTGGGCAGGCGCTCCATGCTGCTGGCGCCGAAGAAGCCGTGACAATGGCGAGTTTTCCGCAAGAGGTGGGTGGCGTCATCCGGCGTGGCGATCGGGCCGCCGTGACACAGGATGATGACGTCCTTGCGCACTGACAGCGCGGCATCGGCGATCGCGTCGACCAGCAGCACGCAGTCGTCAAGGCTTTTGGCGGTGGCCGCACCGATACTGCCGCCGACGGTGACGCCCATGTGCGCCACCACCATATCCGCGCCGGCCCGCGTCATCGCGCGTGCCTCATCGGGGTTGAAGACGTAAGGCGTGGTGAGCAGATCAAGATCATGCGCTTGCCGGATCATCTCGACTTCGAGAGCGTAACCCATGCCGGTCTCCTCAAAGCTCGCGCGCATCACGCCGTCAAACAAGCCGATGGTAGGAAAATTCTGTACTCCGGAAAACCCCATGCTCTTCAATTCGGCCAGAAATTGCGGCATCAACACAAACGGGTCGGTGCCGTTCACGCCCGCGAGCACCGGGGTTTTCTTGACCACCGGTAACACTTCGCGCGCCATGTCCTTGACGATTTCATTGGCGTTGCCGTAGGCGAGCAGGCCGGCGGCCGAGCCGCGCCCCGCCATGCGATAGCGCCCGGAGTTGTAAATGATGATCAGATCAATGCCGCCGGTTTCTTCACACTTCGCCGACAGACCGGTTCCGGCACCGCCGCCCACGATCGGAATGCGCTGCGTCACCATGCCGTGAAAGCGGGTGAGCAGTTGACTTCTATCCATCATGGAGACTGTCCTCTTAGCGAAG
>JAYUZG010000087.1:0-12268 GCA_043751985.1 Betaproteobacteria bacterium | reverse complement strand
GGTCATCGCCGCCGTCAGCGTCGTCTTGCCGTGGTCTACGTGACCAATCGTCCCTACGTTCACGTGCGGCTTGGTCCGCTCAAATTTGCCTTTTGCCATGATCTATTCTCCTGTTGCCTTCCGGTCACACCACGCGATTATTTCTTATCGGTTGCTTTGTTGATGATGGCGTCGGAAACTGATCGCGGCGCCTCGGAGTAATGCTTGAATTCCATGGTGTAGGTCGCGCGCCCCTGGGTGAGCGAACGCAGCGTGGTCGAGTAACCGAACATTTCTGCCAGCGGTACTTCAGCGCGTATCGCCTTACCACCTCCAGCCATGTCTTCCATACCCTGGATCATGCCGCGACGTGACGACAAATCACCCATCACGTCACCCATTTTTTCCTCGGGCGTTTCGACTTCAACCGCCATCATCGGCTCCAGGATCACCGGCGAGGCTTTGCGCATCCCGTCCTTGAACGCGAAGATGCCCGCCATCTTGAAAGCATTTTCATTCGAATCGACTTCGTGATACGAGCCGTCGAACAAGGTGACCTTGACGTCCACCACTGGATAACCGGCCAGCACGCCGGAAGTCAGCGCTTCAATCAGACCTTTGTTAACCGCTGGAATAAATTCGCGCGGTACCGTGCCACCCTTGATCGAGTCGACGAACTCATAGCCTTTGCCCGCCGGGTTCGGTTCGATTTTCAGCCACACGTGGCCGTACTGACCCTTACCCCCGGATTGCTTGATGAACTTGCCTTCGGACTCGACCGGTTTCTTGATCGCCTCGCGATACGCCACCTGCGGCTTGCCTACGTTAGCATCCACGCCGAATTCGCGCTTCATGCGATCGACCAGAATTTCCAGATGCAACTCGCCCATGCCGGAAATAATAGTCTGGCTGGATTCTTCGTCAGTGCGCACCCGGAACGACGGATCTTCTTGTGCAAGACGACCCAGGGCAATGCCCATCTTCTCTTGATCCGCCTTGGTCTTCGGTTCCACCGCTTGCGAGATGACCGGCTCAGGGAAGATCATTTTTTCCAGAAGGATGATCTTGTCCGGATCGCACAGCGTATCGCCGGTGGTCGCCTCGCGCAGACCCACCGCCGCGGCGATGTCGCCGGCGCGTACTTCTTTAATTTCCTCACGCTGATTTGCGTGCATCTGCAATAGGCGTCCGACGCGTTCCTTGCGACCTTTAATCGGGTTGTAAATGGTGTCGCCCGAGGTGACGACGCCCGAGTACACGCGGAAAAATATCAATTGGCCGACAAAAGGATCGGTCATGATCTTGAACGCCAGACCCGCGAACGGCTCCGTATCGCTCGCGGTGCGCGTCGTGGGGTTGCCGTTGTCCAACATGCCCTTCACCGGCGGAATATCCGTCGGCGCGGGCATGTAGTCGATCACCGCGTCCAGCATCGCCTGCACGCCTTTGTTCTTGAACGCGGAGCCGCACAACATCGGCACGATCTCAAACGCGATCGTGCGGGTACGCAAACCGAGCTTGATTTCTTCCTCGGTCAAGGCGCCGCCTTCGAGGTACTTGTTCATCAGTTCTTCCGACGCTTCCGCCGCGGCTTCCACCATTTTTTCGCGCCACTCGTTGGCTTCGGCTTGCAGCTCGGCCGGGATATCGCGCAAGTCGAACTTCATTCCCTGGCTTGCTTCGTCCCAGTAGATCGCCTTCATCTTCACCAGATCGATAATGCCGACGAACTTTTCCTCGGCGCCAATCGGAATCTGCACCGGCACCGGGTTGGCTTTGAGTCGCAGCCGCATCTGATCAATCACTTTGAAAAAGTTGGCGCCCTGGCGGTCCATCTTATTCACGAATGCCAGACGCGGTACTTTGTATTTGTTGGCTTGGCGCCACACCGTTTCAGATTGCGGCTGCACGCCGCCCACCGCGCAATACACCATGCACGCTCCGTCGAGCACGCGCATCGAGCGCTCCACTTCAATGGTGAAATCCACGTGGCCTGGCGTGTCGATAATGTTGATGCGATGTTCCGGATATTTTCCGTCCATACCTTTCCAAAAGCAGGTGGTCGCAGCCGACGTGATGGTGATGCCGCGCTCGCGCTCTTGCTCCATCCAGTCCATCACCGTCGCGCCATCGTGCACTTCACCGATTTTGTGCGAGACACCGGTGTAAAACAGGATGCGTTCGGTGGTCGTGGTTTTTCCCGCATCAATGTGCGCGGAAATACCGATGTTGCGGTAGCGATTGATAGGCGTATGACGGGGCATTTTGCTGCGGCCTGGTGGTTCGTCTAGAAACGATAATGCGCGAATGCCTTGTTGGCTTCGGCCATGCGGTGTACTTCGTCGCGCTTTTTCATCGCGCCGCCACGGCCCTCGGCGGCTTCGACCAATTCGCCGGCCAGCCGCATCGCCATGGATTTTTCGGCGCGCTTACGCGCGGCATCACGCAACCAGCGCATGGCCAGCGCGTTACGACGCACCGAGCGCACTTCCACTGGCACTTGATAGTTGGCACCACCGACGCGGCGGCTCTTCACTTCCACTACCGGGCGCACATTGCCCAGCGCCAGAGTAAACACCTCCAGCGGATCTTTCCCGGCTTTCTTGCTGATCTGATCCAGCGCGCCGTACATGATGCGCTCGGCAACCGACTTCTTGCCGCGTGTCATCAGCACGCTGACGAACTTCGCAACTTCGGTGCTGCGGAATTTTGGATCCGGCAAAGGTTCGCGTTTGGGGACTTCTCTGCGTCGTGGCATATATAGGTTCGCCTGCTAAATGGGTCTGGGGGCTCGGGGCTGGAAAAGCACTGACTCAGGCCGCTTTGGGCCGCTTGGCACCGTACTTGGAGCGGCTCTGCTTGCGATCTTTCACGCCTTGCGTGTCGAGCGAGCCGCGCACCATGTGATAACGCACACCGGGTAAGTCCTTGACGCGACCGCCGCGAATCAACACCACCGAGTGCTCTTGCAAGTTATGGCCTTCGCCTCCGATGTAGCTGATCACCTCGAAGCCATTGGTGAGCCGCACTTTGGCGACTTTACGCAGCGCCGAGTTGGGTTTCTTCGGAGTCGTGGTGTACACACGGGTACAGACCCCACGCTTCTGCGGCGAGCGGCCGAGTGCGGGCACCTTGCTCTTGGCGGTCGGTCGCACGCGCGGTTTGCGCACCAGTTGATTAATTGTGGGCATTTTCTTCGTTCCAAAAAAACCTGGGACGGCGTCGCCGCCGTCCCTTGTGGTTGTACCGTTGTTGCCGCGCCCGGGGAATCTAGCCAGGAGCGTGCGGGTAAAAAGACGGCGGATTCTAGGAGTTAGCTCACTCCATGTCAAGCACATGTAGGGGGAAAGTCGCACACGGCTTGGCTGCGGCTCAGTCCCCTTGCTTATCCGCCTCTTAGGCAACCTGCTGATCACCCTCCGCGGTTTCCGCCAGACTGTCGCCGAACACGCCTTCCGGCGTCAGCTCATTACCGTCACGCCGGTTCTTGCGCGTGTTGTGATACGCCAGGCCGGTCCCCGCGGGAATGAGTCGGCCCACGATGACGTTTTCTTTAAGGCCGCGCAGGTCATCCCTCTTGCCCATGATGGCGGCTTCAGTGAGGACGCGCGTGGTCTCCTGAAAGGAGGCCGCTGAAATGAACGAGTCGGTCGAGAGCGAGGCCTTGGTGATGCCAAGCAGCAGATGCTCGAAGGTCGCGGGCTTTTTGTTATCCGCCAATGCCTGATCGTTCACTTGCAGAATCTCCGAACGCTCGACCTGCTCGCCGGTAATGAAGTCGGTATCTCCCGCATCCACCACCTGCACCCGGCGCAACATCTGGCGCACGATGACTTCAATGTGCTTGTCGTTAATCTTCACGCCCTGCAAACGGTATACGTCCTGTACTTCGTCGATGATGTAACGCGCCAGCGCCTCCACCCCGAGCAAACGCAGAATGTCATGCGGATCGGCCGGACCGTCGACGATGGACTCGCCTTTGTTCAGCACCTGCCCGTCATGCACCATCACGTGCTTTTCCTTCGGGATCAGGAACTCATGCGCAGTGCCATCCAGATCGGTGATCACCAGACGTTGTTTGCCTTTGGTGTCCTTGCCGAAGGACACCGAGCCGGTGACGTCGGCCAGCATGCCGGCATCCTTGGGCGAGCGCGCTTCGAACAATTCGGCCACGCGTGGCAGACCACCGGTGATGTCGCGCGTCTTGGAGGTTTCCTGCGGCACGCGCGCCAGCACTTCACCCACCGAGACTTGCTGCCCATCTTTCACGGTGATGATGGACTGCACCTGGAAAGTAATGTTGACCGGCAATTCGCTATTGGGAATTTTTACTTCCTTACCGCGCTCGTCGATCAATTTCACCTGCGGACGCAGACCTTTTGCCTGTGCGCCGCCACGCCGTTTCGGATCGATGACCACCAGATTCGACAAACCAGTGACCTCATCGATCTGCTTGGCAACGGTGACGCCTTCTTCCACGTTTTCGAATTTCACCCGGCCGGCGTATTCGGTGATGATGGGACGGGTGTGGGGATCCCACATGGCGAGCACCTTGCCCGCTTTCAGCACGCTGCCGTCGCTCACTTGCAGCGTCGCGCCATACGGTACTTTGTGGCGTTCGCGTTCGCGTCCGTTGTCATCCAGAATCAACACTTCCCCGCTGCGTGAGATCGCCACCGGTTCGCCACGCGGATTGGTAACGTAGCGCATCTGCGGCGAGAAGCGCGCGGTACCGTTGGATTTGCTCTCCAACTGGCTGGCCACCGCGGTACGCGACGCCGCGCCGCCGATATGGAAGGTGCGCATAGTGAGCTGGGTACCCGGCTCACCAATGGATTGCGCCGCGATCACGCCGATCGCCTCGCCCACGTTGACCAAGGCGCCGCGGCCAAGATCTCGCCCGTAACATTTCGCGCACAAGCCATAACGCGTGGCGCAGTTGAGCGGGGTGCGCACTTTGACTTCGTCCACGCCTAGCTCTTCGATCAGATCAACCGCCGCTTCGTCGAGCAAAGTTCCGCTCGGCAACGCAACACGCCCCGACTCCGGGCTCAGAACGTCATTGATTGAAACACGGCCCAGGATACGTTCACGTAGCGCCTCCACCACTTCGCCCCCTTCCACCAAAGCCTTCATGGTGAATCCTTCGGTGGTGCCGCAGTCGTCTTCGGTCACCACCAAATCCTGCGTGACGTCGACCAGCCGGCGAGTGAGATAGCCTGAGTTCGCGGTCTTCAGCGCGGTATCGGCCAAGCCTTTGCGTGCGCCGTGAGTGGAAATAAAGTATTGCAAGACATTCAGTCCCTCGCGGAAATTCGCGGTGATCGGCGTCTCGATAATCGATCCATCGGGCTTCGCCATCAGCCCGCGCATGCCCGCAAGCTGGCGGATTTGCGCCGCGGAGCCGCGCGCACCGGAATCCGCCATCATGTAAATCGCGTTGAACGATTCCTGCATCATCGGCGCGCCTTTCTTGTCCTTCAGCGCCGCCCATTCACCGGAATCCTCGTCCCGTCCCATCACCGGTTCGACGCCGAGCTTGTCCATCATCTCCTTGGCTACCACGTCGCCCGCACGGCCCCAGATGTCGACCACTTTGTTATAGCGCTCGCCCTGAGTAACCAGACCGGAGGTGTATTGCGCTTCGATGTCCTGCACTTCTTTCTCGGCCGCGGCAATGATCTCGGTCTTCTTCTTGGGCACTTGCATGTCGTCCACGCAGATCGACACGCCCGCGCGCGTTGCGTAAGTGAAGCCGGTATACATCAGTTTGTCAGCGAAGATCACCGTCTCGCGCAAGCCACAGCGGCGGAAACTGGCGTTGATGATCTTGGAGATTTCTTTTTTCTTGAGCGCTTTGTTGACCGCACTGAAGGGAAGACCGGGCGGCAGGATCTCGGACAGCAGAGCGCGGCCCACGGTCGTCTCGTAGCGTGCGATGCGCTCGCTCAGGCCGCCCGCCTCATCCAACACCGTTTCCTTGATGCGCACGCGCACTCGCGCCTGCAATTCGATGTGACGCGCCTCGTAGGCGCGCTGCAATTCGAACACGTCGCTGAACGACATATCATCTCCCACCGCACCGATTTTTTCGCGCGTCATGTAATACAAGCCCAGCACGATGTCTTGCGACGGAACGATGATCGGGTCGCCGTTCGCGGGCGACAGCACGTTGTTGGAAGACAGCATCAGGGTGCGTGCTTCCATTTGCGCTTCGAGCGAAAGCGGGACGTGTACCGCCATCTGGTCGCCGTCGAAGTCGGCGTTGAATGCCGCGCACACCAGCGGATGCAGTTGGATCGCCTTACCTTCTATCAACACCGGTTCGAAGGCCTGAATGCCGAGGCGGTGCAAGGTGGGCGCCCGGTTCAACATCACCGGATGCTCGCGGATTACATCCTCCAGAATGTCCCACACTTCTGGCACCTCGGCTTCGACCAAGCGCTTGGCGGCTTTGATGGTCGTGGCGAGACCGAGCACTTCCAGCTTGTGGAAAATAAACGGCTTGAACAATTCCAGCGCCATTTTCTTCGGCAGGCCGCATTGATGCAGTTTCAGTTGCGGACCCACCACGATCACCGAGCGGCCGGAATAATCCACGCGCTTGCCCAGCAGGTTCTGACGGAAACGACCGCCCTTACCCTTGATCATGTCGGCGAGCGACTTGAGCGGACGCTTGTTGGCACCGGTCATGGCCTTGCCGCGGCGGCCGTTGTCGAGCAGCGAATCCACCGCCTCTTGCAGCATGCGCTTTTCGTTGCGCACGATGATTTCGGGCGCCTTCAGTTCGAGCAGTCTCTTGAGCCGATTGTTACGATTGATCACGCGACGATACAAGTCGTTCAGATCGGAGGTGGCAAAGCGCCCGCCATCGAGTGGCACCAACGGGCGCAACTCGGGCGGCAAAACTGGCAACACTTCCATCACCATCCACTCCGGCTTGATGCCGGATTTGTGGAAAGCCTCTAAGACCTTAAGCCGCTTCGCCAACTTCTTTATCTTGGTCTCGGAATCAGTCGCGGCGAGGTCCTTGCGCAGCTTTTCAACTTCAGAGGAAATATCCAGCTGACGCAACAGTTCGCGAATTCCTTCGGCGCCCATAGTGGCGTAGAACTCGTCGCCGAACTCTTCCATTTTTTCAATGTACGCGTCTTCCGACAGCAACTCGGCGCGCTTCAGTGGCGTCATACCCGGATTGACCACCACGTAGGCTTCGAAATACAGCACGCGCTCGATGTCGCGCAAGGTCATGTCCAGCACCATGCCGAGCCGCGAGGGCAGCGATTTCAAGAACCAGATATGCGCGACCGGCGAGGCGAGCTCGATATGACCCATGCGCTCGCGCCGCACCTTGGACAGCGTCACTTCAACGCCGCACTTCTCGCAGATCACACCGCGATGTTTCAGCCGCTTGTACTTGCCGCACAGGCACTCGTAATCTTTGACCGGGCCAAAAATCTTGGCGCAGAACAAGCCGTCGCGCTCGGGTTTGAAAGTGCGATAGTTAATCGTCTCCGGCTTCTTTACTTCGCCGTAAGACCAGGAACGGATTTTTTCCGGCGAGGCGAGTCCGATACGAATCGAATCGAACTCTTCTTCTTGCGTAACCTGCTTGAACAAATCCAGCAATGCTTTCATGTGCGACTCCTAAAGTGTCAGGACGCGAATCGATAATGGATGGGGCGGTTGCGGCAATCAATAGCGATCGAGATCGATATCGATCGCGAGCGAACGAATTTCCTTCACCAGCACGTTGAATGATTCCGGCATGCCGGCGTCGATCTTGTGTTCACCCTTGACGATGTTTTCGTACACCTTGGTGCGGCCGCTCACGTCGTCTGATTTCACCGTAAGCATCTCTTGCAGAGTATACGCAGCGCCATAGGCCTCCAGCGCCCACACTTCCATTTCGCCGAAGCGCTGTCCACCAAACTGCGCTTTACCTCCCAGCGGCTGCTGCGTCACCAGTGAGTACGGTCCGGTGGAACGCGCGTGCATCTTGTCGTCCACCAAGTGATGCAGTTTGAGTACATGCATATAGCCCACGGTGACCGGGCGATCGAAGGCTTCTCCGGTGCGTCCATCATGCAGGTTCACCTGACCGTTGCGCGGTAGACCGGCGAGCTCCAGCATGCTCTTGATTTCCTCTTCGTTGGCGCCGTCGAACACCGGGGTGGCAAATGGAACGCCGTGGGTCAGGTTAGTCGCCAGATCGAGAATCTCAACGTCAGAAAAATCTGCCACCTCTTCCATCTTGCCGCTTGAGTTGTAAATCAGCACGAGCGCTTTACGGATATCCGCGATCTTCGCCTGCGCCTTCACCATCTCGCCAATACGTTTGCCCAATCCCTTGGCCGCCCAGCCTAAATGCGTTTCCAGAATCTGGCCGACGTTCATGCGCGAAGGTACGCCCAGTGGATTCAACACGATGTCCATCGGCGTGCCGTCGGCCATGTGCGGCATGTCTTCCACCGGCACGATCTTGGAGATCACGCCCTTGTTACCGTGACGACCCGCCATCTTGTCACCGGGTTGCAGACGACGTTTGACCGCGAGATGCACCTTGACCATCTTCTGCACGCCGGGCGGCAACTCGTCGCCGCTGGTGAGCTTCTTTTTCTTCTCGTCAAAGGCAGCGTCGAAGTTGCGCCGCGTCTGATCCAGGCTATCGCGCAATTGTTCAAGCTGGGCTGCGGATTCCTCGGCGGCAAGCCGGATATCGAACCAATCGAATCGCTGCAACTCGCTCAAATAGGCCTTGGTGATCTTGGTCCCTTTGGCGATTTTCTTCGGGCCGCCGTTCGCCATCTTGCCAATCAGCAAGCGCTCGATACGCCCGAAGGTATCCGCCTCCACGATACGCAACTGATCCGCCAAGTCTTGTTTGTAACGCTTCAACTCTTCGTCGATGATTTGCTGTGCGCGTTTGTCGCGGTCGATACCTTCGCGCGTAAACACTTGTACATCGATCACGGTACCCGCCATACCGGATGGGACACGCAAGCTCGTATCCTTAACGTCCGAAGCTTTCTCGCCGAAAATCGCGCGCAGCAGCTTTTCCTCCGGCGTCAGTTGGGTCTCGCCCTTGGGCGTGACCTTGCCGACCAGCACGTCGCCTGCCTCGACTTCCGCGCCAATATAGATGATGCCCGACTCATCCAATCGGGCCAGCATGTTCTCGGAAAGATTCGAGATGTCGCGAGTTATTTCTTCCGGGCCGAGTTTCGTGTCGCGCGCGACCACCGACAATTCCTCGATATGAATCGACGTAAAGCGGTCTTCCGCCACCACTCGTTCGGAGATCAAGATCGAGTCCTCGAAGTTATATCCGTTCCACGGCATGAACGCGACCAGCAGATTTTGGCCCAGCGCCAATTCGCCCAAATCGGTCGACGCCCCGTCGGCGATCACATCTCCGCGCGCGATGATGTCGCCCACCTTCACAATGGGGCGCTGGTTGATATTGGTATTCTGGTTGGACCGCGTGTACTTGGTCAGATTATAAATATCCACGCCCACTTCGCCGGCGCCGGTCTCCTCGTCGTGCACCCGCACCACGATGCGCGAGGCGTCGACGTAGTCCACCACGCCGCCGCGGCGCGCTTGCACCGCCGTGCCGGAATCCACCGCGACGGTGCGCTCAATTCCGGTCCCCACCAACGGCTTTTCCGCGCGCAGGCAAGGCACCGCCTGACGCTGCATGTTGGATCCCATCAAGGCACGGTTAGCGTCATCGTGCTCCAGGAACGGAATTAACGAGGCAGCCACCGACACGATCTGCGACGGCGCCACATCCATGTACTGGATGCGGTCTGGCGTCGCCATGGTGAACTCGTTGTGGTTGCGGCATGACACCAACTCGTCCTGCAACTTACCCTTCTTGTCGATCGCCGCATTGGCCTGCGCGATGACGTATTTTCCTTCCTCGATCGCCGACAGGAATTCAATCTCGTCGGTGACGCGACCGTCGTGCACTTTTCGATACGGCGTTTCCAAGAAGCCATACTCGTTGGTGCGCGCGAACAGCGCGAGCGAGTTGATGAGGCCGATGTTTGGGCCTTCCGGCGTCTCGATCGGGCACACGCGTCCATAGTGGGTCGGGTGCACATCGCGCACTTCGAAGCCCGCGCGTTCGCGCGTCAGACCGCCCGGTCCCAACGCCGATACGCGGCGTTTGTGGGTGATCTCCGACAGCGGGTTAGTCTGGTCCATAAACTGCGACAACTGCGACGACCCAAAAAACTCCCGTACCGCCGCCGACACCGGTTTGGCATTGATCAAGTCGTGCGGCATCAGATTGTCCGACTCCGCTTGCGATAAACGCTCCTTGACCGCGCGCTCCACTCGCACCAACCCGGCGCGGAACTGATTCTCCGCCAACTCGCCGACCGAGCGCACGCGCCGATTACCCAGATGATCGATGTCATCGCTCTCGCCGCGGCCATTGCGTAAGTCGATCAAAATCTGAATAACCGCGATGATGTCGGCGTTGTCGAGCGTACCCAAGCCAGTCAGTTCATTGCGTCCGACGCGGCGATTGAATTTCATGCGCCCGACCGGCGACAAATCGTAGCGCTCCGGCGCGAAGAACAAGCCGTTGAACAGCGCCTTCACGGCGTCTTCGGTGGGAGGTTCGCCAGGACGCATCATGCGATAGATTGCCACTTTCGCGGCGAGTGGGTCTTTGGCTTCGTCGATACGCAAAGTTTGTGAGATGTAGGCGCCTTGATCCAAATCGTTGGTGTAAATCGTCTGGATGGATTCCACGCCGGAATCAACGATGATCTTCAACAATTCCACCGTGATCTCATCGTTGGCGTTGGCGATGATTTCGCCAGTTTCGGTGTTGATCACGTTGTGCCCAATCACCCGTCCCAGTACGAAATCCTCGACCACTGTCACTTTACTGAGGCCGGCCGCCTCCATCTCGCGCACGTGCTTCACGGTGATGCGCTTATCCTTCTGGACGATGGTCTTACCTTGCTTGGTAACGATATCGAAACGCGCGACTTCGCCGCG
This sequence comes from Betaproteobacteria bacterium, assembly GCA_043751985.1. GTDB lineage: Bacteria > Pseudomonadota > Gammaproteobacteria > Burkholderiales > JAYUZG01 > JAYUZG01. Next base: position 1,270 of record JAYUZG010000087.1, on the reverse strand, counting down.
TAAGCGATCGGGTTTCAATTCAAACTGGATACCCTTCTTCGACATGTGAAAGGTATCCATCATGAAGAAGCCAGTCAGAATCTGCTCCGGGGTATAGCCGAGGGCTTTCAGCAAAATGGTAACGGGCATTTTGCGACGGCGGTCGACCCGAAAATACAAGTAGTCTTTTGGATCGAACTCAAAATCCAACCAAGAACCGCGGTAAGGAATGATGCGTGCGGAGAACAACAGTTTGCCCGAGCTATGCGTTTTGCCACGGTCATGCTCGAAGAACACGCCGGGAGAGCGATGCAACTGCGACACGATCACGCGCTCCGTGCCGTTGATGACGAAAGAGCCGGTATCCGTCATGAGCGGAATCTCGCCCATGTAGACTTCTTGCTCTTTCACCTCTTTGATGGTGGGTTTGCTCGCTTCCTTGTCCATGATGGTCAAGCGAACCTTTGCGCGCAGGGGCGCTGCGTAGGTCAAGCCACGCTGCTGACACTCCTTCACGTCAAACGGCGGATGGCCGAGTTGATAGCTCGCGAACTCAAGCCGCGCATTTCCCGAGTGGCTGGAGATCGGGAAGATCGACTGGAACGCTGCCTGCAAACCCTGAGTCTTGCGCACGTCCGGGCCGATCATCGCCTGCAGGAAAGCTTTGTAGGAATCGATCTGCGTCGCTAGCAAGTAGGGAACCGGCAACACGCTGGCGCGCTTTGCGAAGTTCTTGCGGATGCGTTTTTTCTCGGTGAATGAGTAGGCCATGGACACTCCGTGGAAGAGTTAAACGGGGTGAATCGGTTACAACTGAAAATCACAAGAATATTCCGCGGCGCGCAGGCCTCGAAGCATCCTTCTGATCTCCAGTTGCGCTAGCGGTTCCCACTCCTTGCGGCAAGCGGGAAAAGGCCGGCGGTTTCCCGCCAGCCCTTCTCTCAACAACGCAACCAACTTACTTGATTTCAGCTTTGGCACCCGCCTCTTCAAGCTGCTTCTTGATGCTTTCCGCTTCGGCTTTCGGCATGGCTTCTTTGACCGCTTTGGGAGCGCCATCGACCAGGTCCTTCGCTTCCTTCAGACCGAGACCGGTCACGGCGCGAACTACTTTGATCACATTCACTTTGCTATCACCCGTAGTGGTCAGCATGACTGTGAATTCAGTCTGCTCTTCCACCGCGGCGGCGGCGGCCCCCGCGGCCGGGCCTGCCACTGCCACTGCTGCCGCAGCGGCGGACACGCCAAACTTCTCTTCCATGTCCTTGATGAGTTGCGACAGCTCAAGAAC
>JAYUZG010000086.1:0-6311 GCA_043751985.1 Betaproteobacteria bacterium | reverse complement strand
TAGTACAGCGAGCACGTGCCATCGACTGCCGCATTGGCGAGATAGGCACCTACCGCGGATTCAGTGAGACGTCCCCAGAACTCCGCGTCGCGCCGGGCCTCCTTGAGCGTGACGCCCGATTGCGCCGTCATCAACGCCGTATTCATGACGAATTACTCAATACGGTGAGTAATTTTACTCAATGTATTGAGTAAAGCAAGCAAGTGGGTAAACCCGCTCAACCGATTCCAAGAATCCAGCCTTCTATATTTGCGACCTCGCGCTCATGCGCAGTCAGCGGTGGGTCAAAGTAGTGATCGAGTATTCCGCGCGCGTCACTTTCCGCAAGCCAGCGTGCCACCGAATAAGCGTCGTGTTCATCGACGCTGCGCTGGTCTCGGTCATAACGCCGGCGCAAGACGGAAGGGTAGACCTCCGCGATCACGCATTTACCTTGCGCGGGCGTCCAGCCATCGAAAGGCCAAAAATGAATCTGCTCGCCGACTTCGTCACGAATATGCTTGAGCCAGGGAATTCCCGCGTGCGAGGATTTTGCGACCTGACCTTGCACATCGAACTGAAACACGCTCTTCGCCGACGACGTCCAACGGTCGCACAAGCGCAGCTCAGTCGCTTTGCCAACACGCATCGACGGCGCTCGGCCACCGCGTTTCTCGCGCATCTTATTGCGTACCGATTCCACCGAGACGCCGTCCAGATGCGTCGGCCAGCGCCGCACAAAATCATTCAGGAAGCTCTGCCAGCTGGAAAGCTTATAGCGCTCGAAGTAATCAAGCGGAAACGCGAAGCTGTGATCGATGCCCGCGATGTAACGTGTGCCACTGCGCGCAAGATCGATTAACCAGCGAGCGACCTCTTTGCGCGACCAATTAAGCGACTTGCCAGAGTTCGAGCGCGCTGCACTCGATTGCTTCTCGGGCAAACCGCCTGGAGTTGTAATGTAGACCTGCAAGCTCCTCAGCCGGGACACGGCGGTCTGCGCGCCGGAATAGTCGACGCCGACGCAGAGATCAAAGTCGGTCATGCGTGAAGCGCTACATCACTGACCGGTGCGCTCTTCTACTTCGCGTATCCCTGTGCTTTCGCAGCACCCACTGGCACGCCGAATTCACGCCGGCACACTTCGGCAAGTTTCGCGATGCCTTCGCGGATCACAGCCTCTGATGGCTGCGCAAAACAAATGCGCACGTAGCGTTGGCCGAGCACGGCATCGGTCATCCACTCGGCGCCGGGGTTGACTGCAATGCCCGCCGGTAATGCCGCTTGCGCAAGCCGAGTCGTGTCTATGCTCGCGGGAAACTTCACCCACAGAAAAATCCCGCCCGCCGGATCGTCAAACTCCGCCGCCGCGCCAAACTCAGTTCGCAGCGAGTCCATCAGCACTTCGACTTTGCGGCGCAAGGCCTTGCGCAGCGAAATCACGTGAGTGTCAAAACTCTCGCGGCAAAATTCCGCCAGCACCATCTGATCGATCGCGCCGGAACCGCCGTCGTTCTTGATACCGAGAATCCGGCTCATCAGCGGCCAGCCTGTCACCAAATAACCCACGCGCAACGCGGGTGCAATCGACTTCGAAAACGAACCGATGTGAATGACGCGATCGTCGTGATCCATGGCACGCATCGCGCGCGGCCGCTTGCCGTCCCAGATCAAATCCGAGTAACACTCGTCCTCAAAAATCGGCACGCCGTACTCCACCGACAGCGCCAGTATTTCCGCGCGCCGCGCGCCACTCATGATGGTGGCGGTGGGATTCTGCACGCTCGGAATGGTGTAGATATATTTGGGCCGGATGCCTTTGCCTCTGAGCTCTTCAAGCGCACGTCTCAACTCATAGCTGCTCAAGCCGTCATCATCGACCGGCACGCCCACGATGTTCGCGCCAAGGCGCTTCACACGGGTGATCGCGCCGCCGTAAGTCATCTGCTCCATGATGACCGTGTCGCCGGGCGCCACCAGCGCCGCATTGACGAAATCGAGCCCGAGCAGCGACCCTGACGTGATCAGCACTTCATCGGGAGAACAGTCGATGCCTGCGTCTTTTCCAAGCTGGCCGGCGACGAATTCGCGCAACGGACGGTAGCCGAGCGGACCGCTCTCCATGCCATACAACGCGAGCGTCTTGCCGTCGCGTTTCAGCACCCGCGTCGCCGCCGCCATCAGGCCCTCGACCGGTACGCTGTCCAAATCATTGTGACCGCCGACGAAGTTGTACTTCGGGAAGCCCGTCCATTTTGCGGAGGCTGGCGGAAGATCGGCGCGGAGCAAGGTGTTGATGTCAAATGGCGCAGCAGACATGGTTATTCCTTTTGAGTGCAAACTGAGTTGACCACGCGAACGACTATGCCTTTGATTCCAAAATACGACAAGCAGGCTGGTGCCGATACTCGCATAAAACTCTTAACCCAACCAATCAATCATGCGTGTTCAAGCGCTCAATGCGCGCGCGCCGGTTACTGACTCGGACGCCACATCGGCCACCGGCGCCACGATTACCGCGGTGCCATAGCACAGAACTTCAGTTAAGCCCGCCATCAGTTCGGTCGCATCGTAGCGCATGGCGACAATGGCATTAGCACGCAGTGATTGCGCGTGCTGCCGCATGAGCTGAAATGTTTCGGCGCGAGCTTGTTCGCAAAGATTGGTATAGATGGTGATATTGCCGCCGAACAAAGATTGCAAGCTCCCTAAAATGTTTCCAACTATTGAGCGCGAGCGCACCGTGATACCGCGAACAACGCCAAGGCTTTTCGTGACTCGAAAACCCGGCAATTCAAGTGCGGTGGTAATCATTGAGCTGTCCATAGTTACTCCATTATGTTTGACCAAACAATGCGCTTGCGATCAGCGCGTGTAGAACGTCTATTGCGAGCCACTAGCCGAGCGCAATATTTTAGAACGGCACCACGCCCATCAGCCAGATATGCAAGTAGTGCACGAACGCCAACCAAACCAAGGCGGCGATAACTACGACCATGACATCTGACTTGACGGTTCCCGCAGGATATTGCGTCCCTGCCGTGCGGTCGCGTCGGCGCGACGACGCAAAGGAGGCAGCGGCCCACAGCAGAAATGCTCCGAACAGAATCAGGTCTGCGAGCCTGCCGTTGGAGAGTAAATGCGCGAAAGCCCAGGTCTTCACTCCGATCAACATCGGGTGACCCAGAGTCGCTTTGAGATGATTGCCGCGCACATAAGCTGCGGCGACCAGCGCGAACGCCGGTAGCATCAGGACTCCGGTCACGTAATGCGTCCACAGCGGCGGCGTCCACAGGTCAATCGGTGCGGCGCGCGTCTGTCCGTAGCCCCATACCATGAGCGCGAAGCCACACAGAGACACGAGGGCGTAGAGACCTTTCCACAGTTTTTCGCTTTTGCTGGCGATTTGAGTGGTGCGCCAGTTGTCGGCAAAGATGCGAATCGAGTGTGTTCCGACAAAAATCAGCAGTCCAAGAATGAGTGCGATCATCGGTTTAATCCTGTCATCGAGAAATGAAGTATAACCATCGAAACACAGAGGCGCAGAGAAAAGATTAATCGATTTCGATGCGCAGAGAGAATTTGAGATTGAAGAGCGCAATATGAAGACGCAGCATGACTCCCGGTCAGTATTTGCAAACGCATGGATTCAACTTGCCATCGGCGTGCTGTGCATGGCGTGCGTGGCAAATTTGCAATACGGCTGGACGCTGTTCGTCAATCCGATCGATGCTAAATATCACTGGGGGCGCGCGTCCATTCAAGTCGCGTTCTCGATTTTCGTGCTGATCGAAACCTGGCTCATTCCGGTCGAAGGCTACTTGGTTGATCGCTTCGGGCCGCGCTGGGTCGTGCTCGGGGGTGCGCTGCTGGTCGGTGCCGCGTGGGCCATCAATTCCTGCGCCGATAGTCTGGCGCTGCTGTATTTCGCGGCCGCCTTGGGTGGTATCGGAACCGGATGCGTGTACGGTACCTGCGTCGGTAACGCGCTGAAATGGTTTCCCGGCCGGCGCGGGCTGGCGGCCGGAGTGACTGCAGCTGGCTTCGGCGCCGGTGCCGCGCTCACCGTGGTGCCGATCTCGAACATGATCAATACATCAGGCTACGAGCGCGCCTTTCTGGTGTTCGGAATTCTGCAAGGCGCGATCGTATTTGTCGCGGCCTGGGGCATGCTCGCGGCGCCGCTCAACTCAATTGGCGCGCGCGCCGTCAACACCGCAACGCAAAGCGCGCGCAACTTTACTCCGATCGAAGTCCTGCGCAGCCCGATTTTCTGGGTGATGTACCTGATGTTCGTTCTGATCGCCGCAGGTGGCTTGATGATGGCGGCCTCGATTGCCCTCATCGCGGTGGATTTCAAAATAGACAAGGTACCGGTCGAGTTGCTTGGTTTCGTGTTGCCGGCTCTCACTTTCGCCATCTCGCTCGATCGCATCTGTGACGGCATCGGCAGGCCATTCTTCGGTTGGGTGTCAGATCACATTGGCCGCGAGGTCACCATGTGCATCGCCTTCTGCATCGGTGCGGCGGCGCTGCTCGGTCTACGGCAATTCGGCGCAGACCCACTTGCGTTCGTCCTACTGAGTGCGCTTTACTTCGGAGTCTTCGGCGAAATTTACAGTCTGTTCCCGGCCACTCAAGGTGATACGTTTGGCGCAAAGTTCGCGGCGTCCAATGCCGGAATGCTTTACACCGCCAAGGGCACGGCGTCGCTGCTGGTCCCGCTCGCGTTCTGGGTCTCCGCTGCGCATGGTTGGCGCGCCGTCTTTGTCATCGCCATGTGCTTCAACATCGTCGCGGCAATGCTCGCCATCTTTGTGTTGAAGCCGATGCGCCTGCATCACTTCTCAAAGGTTCGGGCGGCCTCCTCTCAATGAACTACAGAAAGCTTCATTCGCCTCAAGCAAGACGTGCCGCGTGCGCGGCACGTCTTCTAGCGTCTATTCAGTCTGCGTTTTCAGATACGCGATAATCTTGCCGCGGGTGTCCGCATTTTTCAGGCTGACGAACATGAAGGAACCCGGCACCATGGTCTGTGCGCTGGTGATCCACTTGTCCAGTGTGGCTTCGTCCCACACGACACCGTTCATTTTTTCCAAGAATGCTTTGGAGTAGATGTATCCCTTGACCGTGCCAGCGGTGCGCCCGATTACTCCTTGCAGCGGCGGCCCGTAAATCGGAGCGACCGCGAGACGATGGTGCTGCCAATCACTCGATAGCGGAATCGGAAAATCCAACATCGTTGATTCGTTCGACGCCAGCGCCAGTTTGACTGAGCGTGCTCTTGCGTCAGACGGCGCGCCCATCCCAGTCTTGACGTGCGTCATGGCGCCGTGACATACCGCGCATTCCTTGTTGTAGAGCGGCAAGCCCGCAGTCACATCGCCATCATCCGCTTGCGCGCTCGCCGCGCCCATTAAAACCAGCGCTAGCCCTACACTCATCGACTTCATCGTTCTCGACCTTTCGCGTCATCAATTTGAAGAAAGATATCTCTGCCAGTGCGCGTCCAGTGCCTTGGCACAATTGAACCCGGCGACCGCAATTTTAGCGGTATCGCCTCAGACCAGCGTTGTCGTCGGAGCGTCTTCCTTAGGCGCAGCGTTCCGCGAAGAGGCGCGGAACAAATTACCCCCGACGTGCGTGCCGCATTGACGCAGATCAATTCCGTGCGCTCGACCCTGTTCGTAGCGCGGATCTGTCGTTCTGACGCCGGTCCTTCACCGCGCTAATACCCGCAACGGAGTAATGTCCCGGAGGCACAAATACGATCGATACGAGTCAACGTAAACTATTCAATACTGTTACTGTGTACTCCTCCTCCGAGTGTCTAGGCTACCGCTGGTATTCGGAGCCATCGATTTCGTCAGTCAAGAGTTAGGTGGGAAATGGAAAAGCTTAAGGCTCCAAAATTGATATGCGGGAAATGCGGTGCGTTCGGCATGCACCTTGACCTCGCCGGCCATCGGCACCGCGGAATGCATAACGGCGTGCCCTGCGGCGGGACGTGGGAATCCACTGTCGCCTCTAAACTGGTGCCGTGCACGAATTGCGGCGCGACCGGGCGCGGCGAGGCGGGAAGATGCACGATCTGTGAAGGCCACGGCTGGCTGCGTGACAGCGGCGTGCCGACCTGAGCGGGAGCGCTGCAATTCGATCGAATCTCAGTGCCGAACCTTTCCCGCCCACTGCGATAAACGAGGAAACGAAAATGAATCTTGCGCTCTATCTCGTACTGATCCGGCCGGGAAATAGTGCGCATCTTTCCTCCCTCTCCCTGAGGGAGAGGGTCGGGGGTGAGGGTCAAACAAAGCAACAAAAACCACCCTCAT
>JAYUZG010000085.1:0-12539 GCA_043751985.1 Betaproteobacteria bacterium | reverse complement strand
CCTTCGACGCGACTTGCCGAAAGCTATACCGCTTTCTCAACCAGCGAAGAATGCGAAAGTAAGCCAGAATCTACCCACGAATTATCCCGACGAGCCTTTTTTTTGTTCGCCCAGCATGGGTGCACTCCCGTGGGTGCAAGTCCCAGCGTAAGCTGATCACGGCGAACGAAGTGAAGCGCAGCTGCATGAGGGAGACCGAATGTTGGGAAGCGTGGAGCGAAACTGCGAGCCGATGAACAAGAACCGTCTAGAAGGCGTGGCCGAGCGGGGCGAGCGGGCCAAAGACCACGAAGCTCTCGTGATCAAGACGAGGTGGCGTAGATCCGGCGGTTGTGCAGTGAAGGAGTGCGTTCTTACCCGGGGTGCGTCGCTGGCGGCGTAACAGCGATGGCTTGCTCAAAACCGTCTTGACGATCGCGTACTTTGAGCGCCTTGGCGTTCCCCGGCGCTCCTGACCTCAACTCCTCGAACCGCCCGGTGCGTATCCGCATGCCGGGTGGTGTGGCAAGGGTGCGGTCGCTATCGACTGCCCTCTATGCCGATTACGGCGATGCGCTTCAATGGCTCTTCTGCGGCTTGTCGAACTCGTATTTGACGCCGATCCATGCCGCGCGGGGCGAGCCCGGGGAGCGAAATTGTTCGGCTTGAATATTCGTCGCGTCAAAACTGCCATTCACGAAGAAATTGTTTCCAAGAACGCCGAGTGATTCGTACTTCTCATCAAACAAGTTGTTGATCCGGCCAAAGACCTGCCAGTTGCCGTCGATCTGGTAATGCGCGTCGAGGTGCACGAGCGAGTATCCAGGAACTTTTCCGTGCACATCGGCATTGTTTTCGTCCCCGCGTGCATATTGATCGGAGTAGCTGACGAGATTGACGCCGGCACCGAAGTTCTCGACAAAATCGTAGGCCACGCGTAACTTGAGACTACGTTCGGGAATGCTCGGAATGCGGTTGCCTTTGTTAACGCGAATGTCACCGTTCGCGTCAGCCTGAGAGTTCGCCGCGCTATGGATGGTTAGATCAGATTCGAAGGTCGCTTTCACAAAACCGAGATGCGCTGAAACGCTCAGTGCGCCTTGCGCGTATCCGACCCCCAATTCCAATCCGCGGCGTCGAGTGCTCCCGATGTTTTGAAAAAATCCAGAGTTGATATTGCCGGCGCCCGCTGAGACAAACTGGATATCGTCGTGCAAATCGGTATTGTAAAGCGCGCCGCTCCAACTCAGCCCGTTTCCCAGCTTCCCGCGCGTGCCCGCCTCCAACGTTTTGGACACCACTTTGTTCAATGGGGGATCTGCCAGAAAGTTGTTTGGAAGTTTGCACGGTGCGTTGGGATCTGCGCAGGTGAGCTCAACCGGGGTGGGGGCGCGCATCCCTTCGCTGTACGCAACGTAGGTATTCAGCACGGGATGCGGATTGAAATTAAGCCCGGCGGCAGGATTGAATCGTGTAAAGCGATTGGAGCTATTGAGAGCCGGATCGGCTCCCGACCGGTCTTCGATTCTGGCCAGCGCAATGTTAAAGCGGCCGGACAGCGTGAGATGCAATTGATCGGTCAATGAGTAGGTATCCGTCCCGTACATGCCATAGTAGGCGTTGGTGGTGCGGACCTGTGTCTGCAACGTCGATGGTTGATTGTTCGTGGTGCCGCGCGCGGCGGTGAAATCCGCCGCTTGTGAGGATTGATCGAAGTCGGTGGTCCCGATATCCACACTGAAGCCGGCGGTCGCACTGTTTTTGTTGCCCGCCAGATCCTGTAGCAACGTTGCCTGAACGGAGCCGCCAAAACCGAGTGTTTTGATGTTGCTCGTATCGTTGGAGCCTTGCGGTTCTCCGTTCGCTGCGCCGCCGGCACCGAGCGCACAGGAATTCGGATTGATCGCCGTGTCGGTACACGCATCGTTCACATTGCTGCTGATGTTGTTGTTGCGGAACTGCCGCATATAGATGTTCCCGGCGAGCAACTGCTCGGCGGTCAGAAAGTGGCTGGCTTTGGCGTTCACCGCAACCAGATCATTCTTGGTTCCGTCTGGCCAGGTATAACTCTGCCGTCGATTCCCGAGGTATGAAATCGGCAGCGCTTGTACCCCTTCAAGTTTGTTGTCAGCGAGTGAAATCGAAAGGTCGAAGTCCGTCGTCTCGGTTTCTCGGCCGAATTTAGTGAACAATTGCCGGACACGGCTGGATGAGTGTTCCCGCCAGCCGTCTTCGTCGGCGAAGTTTGCCGCGACGAAGTAGTCAAACTTTTCCCCATGGCCGCCGTACTCCAGCTCCGCCTGTTTGCGTCCCCACGCGCCGGCCTGCATGGACACCGCCCCACCCGGATATTGCAAACCGGACTTGGATGACAGGGAGAGTGTCGCGCCCAGCGTGTTGAGACCAAATAGTGGATTGGAACCTGGAATCAAATTGAGGGTCGAGATCGCGTTTTGCGGGATCAAATCCCAATTCACGACATCGCCAAACAGTTCATTCACCCGTACGCCGTCGAAAAAAACCGACAGTCCCTGCGGTGTGCCAAGCAGTGGCGACGCGGTAAAACCGCGGAAACTGACGTCCGGCATGTAGGGGTTGGCTTGCGCTTCGTTGATATTTACGTTGCCGAGATTGGTTTCCATGTACTCGGTGAGGTTGTGGTTATGCTGTTCGGAAATCTGCGCGCCCGTCGCGGCCTGGACGTTGGCGGGAACCTGATTGATCGGCGTGCCGAGACCGGGCAACGGTGTCGTCCCTATGACTTCTACCGTTGAAGTTTCCAGTTCCGCCGCGCGATTTTGTTGCGCCTGCACTGGTTGCATGAAAAATAAACCGATGCCAAGGCAGGCGGCCATGATGGTGAACTTCATTCTAGTGGTCTCCTCGAACTTTTTTGCTTGCTCTACGTTTCGTGTGGTGGTTGTCTTCAGCCGGCGTGGTTGCGGTCAACCATCCGCCCGCTGAGGCGGATTCCGCGTCGACGAGTGCGTATCGCATACCACGCGAAATTCTCGCAAAAAAGATGCCAACGTCGCACTATTCATCCTTCAGGCCGTGTTTCTCCATGCGATAGCGCATCGTCATGCGGCTCACGCCGAGACGACGCGCCGCCTGCGACACATTTCCACGTGACGCTTGCAGCGCATGCTCGATCATGCGTCGCTCGGCGCGGTCGAGGGTGAGCCCATCCATTGCATCAGGTGGAGCCTTGCCTGCGGCAGGATTGGCGGGCAGTCCCAGCGTGCTCTCGCTGATTTCGCCACCGCGTGAAAGCAGGGCCGCGCGCTCGACCAGATGCTTGAGCTCTCTGACATTGCCGGGCCAGGCGTAAACGGTGAGCGCGGCCAGCGCGCTCGGCGCCAGATTCGGCAATTCGAGACCATAGCGCCGGCAGGTGCTGTGCAGGAAATGCGTTGCCAGCAGCGGCACGTCCAGCGCACGCGCGCGCAGCGTGGGAAGGGTGAGGGTGACAACATTGAGACGGTAATAAAGATCGGAGCGGAAACGGCCGGTCGCCATCATTTCTTCCAGATTGCGATTGGTAGCGGCAATGAATCGCGCGGCGACCACGTGTTCGCGCACCGAGCCGATACGACGAGACCTGCGACGCTCGATTACGGTCAGGAGCTTGGCCTGCAACTCCGGGGCGATTTCGCCGATTTCGTCCAGGAAAACGGCGCCTCCTTCGGCCGCCTCGATCAGACCGGCGCGCGCTCCGTGTGCGCCGGTGAAAGCGCCTTTGTCGTGACCGAACAACTCGGCGTCCATTAAATCGCGCGGCAACGTGGCGCAATCGATTTGCACGAAGGGCTGGTCTGCACGTGATCCGAGCGTATGCAGCAGGCGCGCGGCGAGGTCCTTTCCGGTGCCCGTTTCGCCTCTGATCAGAACCGTAGGCAGGGGTTCTCCGCTCGGCGTCTCCAAGTTTGCCAGCCGGCGTATCTGTTCCCGTACCTGCCGGATTGCATCGCTATCGCCAAGCAGACTGCTACCTTCCAACGCGTGTAGGTCGCGTTGTTGCGAGTAGACCAAGCGGTGCCGCAGCGCACTTTCCTGGAGAACCTTGTCGATTGCGAACGCGAGCTCGTCGAGGTCGATCGGTTTCTTCAGATAATCCGCCGCGCCTTGTTTAATCGCCAGCACGGCGTCGCTGATCTCGCCGTAGGCGGTCAGCACGATCACAGGAAATCGCGCGGACTCGAGCGTTTGGACCCGTTCGAGAAAAGTCAGACCGTTTCCGTCGGGAAGCCGCAGATCAAGCAACGCGAGATCGGGGGGCTCGGTGGCTAGCGCAGTAACTGCATCAGACAAAGAATGCGCGATGCGACAACGATAACCTGCTTTTTCCAAGCGCTTGCGCACTGCCACTGCAAACAGCTCTTCATCTTCGACGATCAGAACCGAGGCGATCGTTGAGAGAGAGTGTGGTGCGGCGAACTCAGGCTGCTTGCTCATGCTGCAAGGGAAAGTGCAACTCGGCGCGTGTGCCGTGGGGCGGACGGCTAGCAAATACCAAGTGTCCCCCATGAACTTCACAAACTTTCATCGCGAACGGGATTCCCAGCCCAGTTCCAAATTGTTTTGTGGAAGGACCGGGGGCCAGGTCGCGCATTGCGGGAACAAAAGGCATTCCCGGTCCGCTGTCCGTGACTGAGATAACGAGTTCGCAGGCGTTGCCATCGAGTTGCACTGAAACTTCCCCAGCCGCGGGGGAGGCGTCAATGGCGTTTGCAACAATTCCTTGCAAAGCTTGCTCGACCAACTGCGTATCCAAGCAAATACTGTCCGGCGCGTTGTCAGTCGAAATCAAAATACGTAGGCCTTTCGTACTTAGCTTTACGTGCAACATCGTGACGACGGCGGACAGTATGTCGGCCGGATTGCACTGAGTGCGCCGTGGCAGCAAGGGATGGAGGTAGGACAGCAGAGTATGCGTCCACGCTTCCAGGCGATCGACGGTGGAGATGATGCCAGCCAGGCCCGTGAGCACGTCGGTGGGCAGGGTCGGTTCCGCCATGACTTGCGCAGTCGCGCGAATGCTCGCCAGCGGATTGCGGATATTGTGTGCCATCAAGGGAACCAGCATGGCCAGGGTTGCGTGCTTTTCCGCGCGCAACTGAAAATCGCGGCTGACCGAGAGTTCCGCGGCCATCAGGTTGATGGAGCGCGATAACCGCGTCAGTTCCTCTGCGCCGCGCTCCGGTGCGCGATGGTCAAGCTGGCCGCGGCTGATCATCTCGGTGGCATGCTGGATGGTAGAGATCGGTTCGACGAAGTCGCGCCGCAGCCGGTGGCGTGACCATAGTAGGAGACCGAGCGCGGCAGCCAAAGGCAACAACAGGATAACGGGAGACAAATGCATCAACCATTTTTGACGTGCCAGCAGCGCCGATCGTTCGACGGTCAGCAATTGTTCGATTTCGTCGAACGCGAGCTCGTAATTCATCAGTGCGTCGCTTTCCAGACGAGATTCCAGCCACTCACGACGCATGCTCGCGGAAGATCGATCCCAGTCGCGCACAATGGTGTCGGTCACCTCCTGCGTGGTGGCATACGCGTCGGTCAGCTTATTTATGGCGGCAGCTTCGTTTACGCTGGTGATCGAGCGCAGCGTAGTCAGATGACCGCGCGCCACGCGCTCTTGTTCCCGCAACTGCTTAGGCGCTTCCCCATCTGATAGCAACGTCAAGTCCAACAACTCTTTCATCTCGCGGTACAGAGCACCGCGCATTGCCTGTAACTCTTCGATCAATTGATTGATGCGCAGCGATTCGCTTGACGCCCGTTGCCAGGCAAGCAACCCGGCTCCGCCCAATAAGCCGGTTGCCAACACCAACAGCAAATAGCCGAGGGCGTAATTCAGAACCAGCCGATTCAGAGGCAGAGTTTTGCGCATGCTGCAAATAGCGTTGATTGAGGGATGCCGGGTGGGTGCTGGCATAATGCACGCCTCACCAGTCAACCACCAGAGCATGCGCATCATTATAGGGATTGCCTGGAGCGTCCTGCCAGGATTGTAAATAGCATGACTGCGCACCGAACAGTCTACTGAAAATGAACATGGAACTGAAAATGACCATGGCGACCAGCATCTCCTTGCCTCGAGAAACCTCTTTATTTTTTGCGAAACCGAACCATGAAAATCATCAATAGTATTCTGCTGTTTGTGGCCGTAGTGGGCGTGTCCGCCGTGTCGGCGGCCCCGTTTGCCTATGTGTCGAATGAAAAAAGCGGCACGCTGAGTGTGATCGATACCGCGACCGACAAAGTAGTGGGTGAGATTAAGGCCGGCGACAAACCGCGCGGAGCGGCTGCGTCAAAGGATGGCAAATTTTTGTTCGTGAGCGATCAACCGCACAACGCGCTGGTCATCGTTGATCTGGATACGCGCCAGGCCACCGAGAGAATTGATCTGGGCGAGTCGCCCGAAGGCGTCAGCGTCTCGCCGGACGGCAAGTGGGTGGTCGTCGCGAGCGAAGTGAGTAACGCCGTCGTATTCATCGACTCGGTTACTCACAAGAAAGCGTTTAACGTGAAAGTTAAAGGCGAAAATCCTGAACACGCCGTGTTCAGCCCAGACGGGAAATTTCTCTACGTCAGTGCTGAAGAGGCGCAGCAGATCGACATTGTGGATGTCGAAAAGCGCGAGCAGACCGGACAAGTAGCGGTGGGCAAACGCCCACGTGGAATAGGCTTTCTGCCGGATGGGAGTCGTGCTTACATTGCGTGCGAATTCGTAAGTGAAGTGTACGCGATCGATACCAAAACGCGTGCTGTGGCGGCCAAACTCAAGGGCGGAAATTTCTCGAATGGCGTGACCGTGCGACCTGACGGAAAACGCGTATACATCTCGAATGGTAAGGACGGTACCGTATCGGTGCTGGATACGGCGACCAATGAATTCGTGGCGACCATTGAAGTAGGCAAGAGGCCCTGGAATATGGCGATCACTCCGGATGGAAAGAAACTCTACGTGGCGAACGGACGATCCAACTCAATTTCGGTGATTGACACTGAGGGCAACAAGAAGATCACGGATATCGCGGTAGGCGAGCTACCTTGGGGCGTAGTGATTCGCTGAGCGTTCCGGATGTACTATGCGCACTCGCGCCAGGGGGGAAGATGAAGACTGCAGACGAACGTTACAGCAAGGTTGCTATTTTTCTACACTGGCTGATCGGTGTCTTGATCGTATTGATGATCGGCCTCGGTCTGTACATGGTCGAAATTCCAAAAGGCACACCCGATCGGGCCGTCTACTTCAATCTGCACAAGTCTATTGGCTTTACTATCGCTCTGCTGGTGCTGGTTCGCTTGCTTTGGCGGGTGCGGCATACCCCACCTGCGCTCCCGGCGGCGATGTCAAAGACGATGGTGGCCATGGCGAAATTGAGCCATGTTCTACTGTATGTTTGCATGGTGCTGATGCCGCTCTCGGGTTTTGCTGGATCTCAATTCAACAAGTATGGCGTGACGGTGTTTGGTCTGTTCAAGATCCCGCCGCTGGCGACTGAGAGCAAGCAAATGTACGAACTATTGCAGAGCATTCATGAAACGACGGCAGACGTATTCATTGCCCTAATGGTTATTCACGTCCTGGCTGCTCTGAAGCACTTGGTCGTAGATAAAGACGGCGTGTTTCAGAGGATGCTTCCTGGCAAGTCTTGAGCGAATGGTCAATAGACAACGTCGGTGTTGCCAGCGTTATCTGATTCAGGCCTTGCCAATTTTTCGCGTGGCTGAGAAGTGCGAGTAGGTAAAGCCGCCGATGACCAGCAGCAATAGCGCGACTTGTAATAACAGTCCTTGCAAGTTCGGATAGATTCCAAGCGACGATATCGTAGGGCCCGACACCGCTATGGCGTCTATTTTCCCAGCGGCCTGCATGGCGACCACGCCTTTCCCGGCAAAGACGATCGCAAGAGCGGCCATCAGGACTGAACTTGCGCCAAAGAAGATTCCCAGCGGCAGGCGTACTGAATAACGAGACAGCACCCAAGCGAGCAGAGCGAGCAAAGCAGCGCCTACTGCAAATCCGGAAATGATCGACACTCTGCCTACCTGCTCTGCTTGAATCCACATCGCTTGATAAAACAATACCGTCTCGAATACTTCGCGATACACCGCAAAGAACGATACCGTCGCGATGCCCCAAAGAGTGCCGTCGGCCACGGCGTCCTGAACCTGGCTCTTGATAAAGGTGGACCACCGCGCGGCGTATGTTTTGTTGTGCAGCCAGAAACCCACGTAGAGCAACAACACTGCGGAAAGGAGCGCGGTCACGCCTTCCGTTACCTCTCGTTGCGCGCCGCTAATGCTGATCACTTTCTCGGAAATGAACCAGGTGATAACGCCCAGCGCCAGAGCGGTGATCCAGCCGCCATGCAGATACGCCAAACCCTCGCGCCTTCCGGTCTTCACCAGGAACGCGGCCATTGCGGCGAGCACTAAGATCGCCTCAATCCCTTCGCGCAGCACGATGATCAGTGAACTCACAAAATCAGTGCCGCTGGACACGCTGTTTGATTGCAAGCGGGATTGTGTGTCTCGAAGTTTAGGTTCAAGCTCGCGCAAAGCATTTTCCACTACCGGGACCGGCGCGCCAGACTTGATGTGGTTGCGCAACGCCATAAAGTCTTGTTCGAGTCGTTGGCGCAGTCCTGCTTCGAGGCGATCAATGCTGGCTTCCGCCAGTTCAAATCCCTCAAGGTAAGCAGTGACCGAAAGGTCATAGGCCTCACTGCGACGTCCCGCGCGGTAGGCATCCACCGCTATATGCAAAGTCTCAATTGCAAAAGTGATTGGATGCGGCTGCAGGGCTTGTAAAGCGGCCGGCGTCGCCCTCAGGTAGCTTAGAACGGCGAGGGCCTCGTCTCCATGACGAGTGCGGGTATCGCGTGGCGTGGCCATGACGACATCTGCCATACGTGAGAACAATTTGGCTGACGGCGCGTGGTTTTCCCACAGCTCTGTCCCGCGTTTGCGAGCTGCCGGATCGAGTGCAAGGCCGCCTACATGAAAAGCAAGCGCCCAACGTTCTTCGTCGGAAAGATGGGCGAAGGCAACCATTGACGTCCCCGCAACACCTAGACTGACCGTGTTGTAAAGCGAGAAAACGCTTCGTTGTTCGGCGCGGTCGCGATCCAGGAAATTAGCCGGTTTGGGTTCAAGTGCTGATGCCTGGGGACCATCACCCGCACCATTTTCACCATGGCAGGAAGAACAGTATTGTTTGTACAGTTGCCCGCCCAGCACGATGTCTGGCGCACGCTTGGGCGCAACCTGTACATCGTAGGCGCGAATCAGGTCGGAGCGCATGCCCGCGGCGATCGCGACTACCCGCGCGCCGTCCGCCTTTGCGACCACCGCGCGATTGAATTCGTCCGCTTGCTTTCGTATCGCCGATTTCCCTGGGTTCTCGGGCAAAGCGCCGATGCGCGAACGAATCTGCCCGGCAAATTCAACTTGCTCGCGAAATTCGGTCTCGTTGAGCACGTGACCGTCGCGCACGAATCCCGGGTACTCGACTGCGACGTAATCGAGCAGGTGCAGAATAGTTTTTCCCTGCAAGTCCACGTCTTCTGCGGATGCGACCGCGACAACGTTGTGGTTGAGCGCGGACAGGAGGCAGATGGCAGGGAGGAGTTTATGCATGGTAATCACTGTTGAAATCGGTCAATAGCCACAATTCTAAATGACAATGAAACGCAATACCATAATTATTTTCTGAGTAGAGGTTTTATAGTATATTGATAATAAATGCTATTTTATTATAAGTAGTAAAATTCTCAAAATTATTTGCGTACGATAATGCGAACCGTTATCATTTGGACGCTGTAAAAAAGACAAAATAGCAGCGTTAACGCAATACAGGTAAAGGGTGTGTCACCGCAGTTTTAAGGATGACCGGGCGATTTGTCCGTGGGTAACTTCAAAAGATAAGGAAGAAGCAACGTGAAAATGGCTCCGAATTTTTTTCTGGCTCTATTGCTATGTGCAAATCTATGCTTCGCGCAGCAACCGACTGAGCAGCGCATCGACTCATTGCAGACGCAGATCGACCAACTCAAAGAAGAATTACGCGCGACGCGGGCTCGGCCATCGGAAGACCTGCCCGGCACAGGGGAAAAGAGGACGGAAGGCAAAACCTCGCTTGGCGGTTATGGCGAGTTCAACATCAACAACTATCGCGACGGCCGCGTCAAGGACGTGGCGGACCTCCGGCGCTTCGTCGTGTTTCTCGGGCATTCCTTCAATGAGCAACTGCAACTATATTCGGAACTCGAAGTCGAGCACGCAAAGGTTGAGGGCGGTTCAAGCGGCGGTGAGGTGGCGTTGGAGCAAGCCTATCTCCAGTACTCCCTAAATGATGTAACCAAAGTTCGCGCCGGACTCATGCTCATGCCGGGAGGTTTTCTGAACGAATACCACGAACCACCGGTCTACTATGGCGTCGAGCGCAACGAAATTGAAACGCGGATCATTCCTTCGACTTGGCGCGAGTTGGGCGTGTCGCTGCAAGGTCAACTATCCAACGGCATTGAATATAACGCTGGCGTGGCGACCTCTCTCGACGCCAGCAAGTTTACCGACGCTTCCAGCGGTGTCCGCGACATGCGCTCGGAAGGCACTGAAGCCGCCGCGCATGACCTGGCTTTGTTTGCTGGACTTAACTATCGCGCAATTCCGGGCCTTACTGTCGGCGGAAGTATTTACGCCGGAAACACAGCACAGGGTGGTCGTGGCTCCAATCCAAATTCCAGCTTGGAGGGAATTAGCGCCAGGCTCACACTTTGGGACCTGCACGCGCGTTACAGCGCGAATGGGTTTGATTTGAGGGCACTCTATGCCCGCGGCCGCTTGAGCGACACCGCCCAGATCAATACGGCAGCGGGAATAGCGCCAAACTCAGGTGCGGCAGCACCTGAATCTTTTTTGGCTGGTATCTCGAGGGTGCCTATCGCGTGTGGAGCTCCGGCGATATCGCTCTGGCCCCTTTTGTTCGTTACGAGCATTACAACACGCAAGCTTCAGTGGCGAGTGGCTACGACACCGACCTCAACAACAACGAACGAGTCACCACCGTGGGACTTAGCTTCCATCTTCATCCGCAAGTAGTGATTAAGGCGGATTGGCAGAACTACCGCACCGACCCACTCAAAGACCGGGTCAACCTGGGTCTGGGTTACATGTTCTAGCGGGTTGGGCAAACGGAGAGTCATCATGTATGTATGCCTATGTAATGGAATCACCGATCGGCAAATCTGTCGCGCTGTGCAAGAGGGCGCGCGATCGATCGACGACCTGAAAGCTGATCTTGGGGTAGCCACCAATTGTGCACGTTGCACCGATTGCGCCGAGCAATTGATCGCCGAGGTTCTGATGAACTCGGAGCAGAAGCATCAAAGCGTTGTCGCACCGGCTTTGTTGCAGCGTGTTGCGGATATAATTGAAGCGGTCCACGTTTAACCATTGTCGGGAGCGCGCACATGAGAGGCGATGCAAAAGTAATCCAGTTCCTGAATCGCGTGCTGACCAATGAACTCACGGCTGTCAATCAATATTTTTTGCATTCCCGCATGCTCAAGAATTGGGGGCTCAAAAAAATTGCCGAGCACGAGTTCAAGGAATCCGTGGACGAGATGAAGCACGCCGATCAATTGATCGAACGCGTGCTGTTTCTGGAAGGCCTGCCGAATTTACAGGACCTCGGTAAATTGATGATCGGTGAGAGTGTCGAAGAATGCCTCAAGTGTGATCTCAAACTTGAAATGATGGCGCATCCTCTGCTGAAAGATGCGATCGCGCACTGCGAAACCTGTGGCGACTATGTTTCACGTGAATTGTTCGAACACATCCTTGCCAGTGAAGAAGAGCACATTGATTGGATTGAAACTCAGATCGATCTGATTCAGAAGGCGGGCATTCAGAATTATATCCACGCACAGATGTCCTGAGCTTCAATCGGCCGCCAGCAAGCCGATGAGGGTGCGGCGTGCCTTAGCTGTTCTGACTAGCTTAGTCTTGCTCGCGGCGTGCGCCTCGCCGCCGAAAAATTCCGGGCCCGCAAATTCACCGGACGCACCGGCACCCGTTGCGTTGCCTTCGGAAGCTCACCCCGGTCCGGCAGAGGTCCGGCGTGCGCCCGAGCCCGAACTTCCAAGCGATTTACGCGTACCCGTCGAACCGCCGCAAGTCGAGCCTCCGATTCCTTTAGCGCCGCCGAGGATCGCGCTCGCTCTGGGTGGCGGCGCAGCGAAAGGATTTGTGCACGTCGGCGTGATCAAGGCGCTGGAGGCGAGTGGAATCTTTCCCGACATCGTCGCGGGAACCAGTGCCGGGAGTGTGGTCGGCGCGCTATACGCCTCAGGCATGTCCGCCGCGGAACTGCAGCGCATCGCGTTATCGCTGGAGGAGTCGGCGGTGAGCGACTGGACTCTGCCGAATCGTGGTTTCATCAAAGGCGAGGGATTGCAGAATTTCATCAACAACGCCCTGCAGAACCGCTTGATCGAAAAACTCCCGCGCGTGCTTGGCATCGTTGCCACCGATTTGCTGAG
>JAYUZG010000084.1:0-11769 GCA_043751985.1 Betaproteobacteria bacterium | reverse complement strand
TCAAGTACGTCGATTGCCATGGCCGCCCCACGTTCGTGCAGATGCTCAACATACTACCGGTAGTGGGTGGGTGTGACAACCGGATAAGCACGGTTCATTGTACAGAGGCAAAACGTCGCGCATGCGCGACTCTGGCACGCGGCGGTGCAGTGCTTGCCTCGCTGACAAGCGCAGTGCATCATGGCGCGGCGGCGCGATAGTAGCGCGCACGTCTTTTCAGGAGCGGCGGATTGAACTTTCCCATCGTATCGATTGACGTTTTGACCAGCATGATCCCGAGCGGCGCGAAGGTCGCGGTGCCAAAAGATGCATCAGGTGTCAGCATGGCGCTGACGCGTGAACTGGTGCGCAACAAGGTGCGCGATCTGCATTTGATCTGCGTGCCACAGAGCGGGATTCAGACCGACATCCTGATCGGCTCTGGGGTTGCGAGCACCATTGAAACCTCGGCCGTTTCGTTGGGGGAGCACGGCGGAGCGCCGCGCTTCCAGGAGGCGGTGCGCGCTGGCTCAATCGAGCTCTTCGATGCGACCTGCCCGGCGATTTATGCGGCGCTGCAGGCGGGGGAGAAGGGTCTGCCGTTTATTCCATTGCGTGGCTTGCTGGGGACGGACGTGTTGGCGCGCCGGACGGACTGGAAGGTGATCGACAATCCGTTTGCGCAAAACGACCCGATCGTACTGCTGCCGGCGCTGCGTCCGGATTTTGCGTTGTTTCACACACGCTTGGCCGATCGCAACGGCAATGTGTTCGTGGGATCGCAGCAGGACCTGAAGCAAATGGCGCACGCCGCGCGCAAGACTTTGGTGACGGTGGAAGAAATCAGCGACGACGACTTGCTGATTGACTACGATCTCGGCCCCGCCGTGTTGCCCGCGGTCTATGTGACGGCGATCGCGCTAGCCACGCATGGCGCGTGGCCAACTGGGCTGCCCGGACAATATGATCAGGATGACGCGGAGCTTGCACGTTACGCCGCCGTGGCGAAAACCAGAGAGGGATTTACCCGCTACATTGAGCAGTGGCTGGCAATGGACCTGGTTGCAGCGTGAACGCGGTCAGTAGCTCGGCCGAGCTGCTGATTGCCACGATTGCACGGCTGCTCGCCGGCTGCGGGCACGTGGCGGTCGGCGCGTCTTCACCTATTCCCGGTGCCGGCGCGCTACTCGCACGCGCGCAGTCAGGCGGAGCGCTGCGCGTCACCGTGCTCGGATCGCTGCGACACAATTCATTCACCAGCGGCGGGGTGGAATTATTTGACCTTGCGGCGCAAGGCCGCATCGACGCGTTCTTCCTGGGCGGCGGGCAGATCGACGGGCAGGGCAATATCAATCTGGTAGGAACTGGGGAGTATCCTAAAACGGACGTGCGCTGGCCAGGTTCTTTTGGATCCAGCTACTTGTATTTCATGGTTCCGAAAGTGATCTTGTTTCGTGAGGAGCACACCCGACGAGTGATGGTGCCGCAAGTGGATTTCGTCAGCGCGCCGGGTGTCAGCGCGCCGAACGTGTACCGAACCGGCGGGCCGACGCATCTATTGACCGGTTTGTGCCTATTTACTTTTGATCGCGCGCGACAGCGATTCACTCTCGCGTCGGTGCATCCCGGTCACAGCGTTGAGGAAGTACGCGATCAGACCGGGTTTGAGTTTGATTGTCCCGACGCGGTACCGGTTTCTGAAGCACCGGACGCCGCATTGATCGCACTCATCCGCAGTGACATTCGCGCGGAAATCGCGGAGACTTATCCGCGTTTTGCGGCGTCCTTCGCGGCGTAGCGGATTTCAGTTGCCGCAGCGCTGGCCGGCAAGCCAGCCGGCGACCTTGTCATTTGGGTCGAGTACTTTCACCGGCTTGCATTTTCCTCTGGGGGCAACGGAACCCACGTAGAAGTAGGGTCCGGCTTCGGGCAATTTCTCTTCGGCGAATTGTTCACGCAAAGTGATGACCTTGGTTCCGTCGCGGCGCGCCACGCAAACCCAAGTCTCTTCGTTAGTCCCGAGCAGTCGAACGACGATTTCCTGGCCGTCTTGCTCGGACCAGGCATTGCCAATCGCTTCGGTCTCAATCGGCATGAGGGGCAGGCAGGCGTGGATCGCTTTCATGTAATCCGAGAGGCCTTTGGCCCAGCCACTGGCGCCTTCTCTTACGTTACTCTCGCTTACCTCCACATGCGGGGCAGGCATGGCCGCCGGAAAGTCCGGGTGGGTCTGCAAGACAATGATTCGTTCGTCGTACAGCGCTGACAAGCAAGCAATAGGTGCAGTGCTCTTGCGACAATCATTGCGGCTGGTCCACCACGTGTTGCGGTCCGCGATGATTTTCCGTGCTTCGTCGGCAGGAGCACTGGCGAGCAGCCGTGCATAGTCTGTCGCGAGGATCAGGTCGAGATCGGACAGTGCAGCGTCGGCGCAGATGGTTTGCTCGACCCAGGTTCTGGCTTGGGTGCACAGGAAGCTTGGCGGACCGGCGCTTACCGGCAGCGCGATGCCGCTTAACAGGACGAGCAGAACGGTGTGCATTCGGCGGCGTCTTACGCGGGAGTTCGCGCGGGGGTTCAGTTCAATTCTGATGTTCATGCAGTGTTTACGGCAGGTCGAACGATTCTTTCAAGGACGTCGTCGCTATAATCGCGGCGCATCCACACATAATCGGACGGACTATGCCCTCAGTCAAATTCGACAGCGTGCGAGCGCTGCAAGGTCGTATTGGCGAAGAAATTTCGATCAGCGACTGGTTAACTGTCGATCAGGCAAGAATCGATCTGTTTGCCAAGGCGATCGATGACTACCAATGGATTCACGTCGAGGTGGAGCGCGCCAAGCGCGAATTACCGTACCAGAACACCATCGCGCATGGCTTCTTGACCCTGTCGCTGCTGTCGCGGTTTCTGTATGAGGCGATGGAATTCGGGCCTGCGCGTATGGGGCTCAATTATGGGATGAACCGGGTGCGTTTCGTGTCACCGGTACCCTCGGGATCGCGTCTGCGCGGGCGCTTCAAGCTCAAGGATTTTGAGGACGTCGATAACGGCGGAGTGCAGCTCACCTGGGAGGTGACAGTCGAGCTCGAAGGGCAGGCCAAGCCGGCGTTGGTGGCGGAGTGGCTCACGCGCCGCTACGAGTGAATAGGCTCGGCCGGGATGTGGCGCAAGTGGCGCGAGCGGCGACCGGCCCACACGTGCCAGCCGACCAGCACCGGGAAGACCAAGCCGATGATCCAGTGTAGGGCACCGATGGCGGTGCGGCTGTCTTCGCCGCTGAAATAATAAAGCGCGTAACCGGTCAGAGTAAGCAGCACATTGGCGCTGCAAAAAGAAACCCCCGAGATTCGATTCCTGCGCATTTGCCACGCGCGCTTGACGTGATTCGGTACGACCGTGCCAAACAAGAACAGAAACAGAAAAGAAGCCGCCCCGTGCAGGCGCATCCACCACGGTTCGGACGGGTGGTGCGCCTCGCCGAATTCGCCTTGCGTCGGTACCCAGTAGTGAAATATCAGCCAGCCTGCGCCTGACACAAATATCAATGCAAAAACAAGATAGAGCCATGTTTGGTGAGCGTGCGACAGACGGATGGTGACGTACTTCATAAACTGACGGGCGCGGCGTCGTTGCCGATAACGTGGGCAATCGCGTTGAATTGCTCAAGAACCGGTTGGGCAGCATCGCGCGCGAGCAGCACCACTTTAGTCAACGCGTCCGCCACGGCGCAGCGCGGATTCTGCACCGACACGCTGGCGTTGCCAGAATACGCGCCGCGCGTATACGGTTGCACATAGGGCGTGGCATTGCCAATGCGCGAAAAATATCCCGCGCTGGTGGCGATTGCGTCGTTCTCGAGATGCGTGAGCAGCAGCATGCGACCGGGTTGTGCCGGATCACGCACATGTACCGGTTCCGCGCGCGGGCCGAAGGTACGCAGGTCGCCACCGGCGTTCACCACGGCGGTCTTGATTCCGCACGCCGCCAGAGTTTCGCAGGCGCGATCCACGGCGAATCCCTTGGCAATACCGCCAAGGTCGATCCACAGCGGGCGGCGAAAGCGGACGTACGAGTCAGCGAGCAACTCCACGTCACGCCAGTTGGCGGCGTAATCCGGCGATGGGGCATCGATGCGCGGTAGAAATCCGTGGGAAACAAGATGCGGCGCCACGGTGATATCGAACACCCCCTCACTTGCCAAAGAGATTTCATGAGCCAGTGAGAGCACTTCCCAAGTCCAGCGATGCACGCGTATGGCTTGGGTGGCGGCCGCTTGATTTAACCTCGATACATCGCTCGATTGCTCGTGGAAGCTCATCAACCGGTGGATTTTTCCCACCACGGTGAAGGCATGCGACATCGCGCTGTCGTGTGCCGCGGGGGACGCGCCACCTACTCGTATGTCAACCAGTGTCCCGAGCAGCGGTTGCGCCCGGCGCGATTCATTTGATTGCGACATCGAAGATTCCCAGCGTACGCCGCACGCCGTCAGTCACGTGGCGGCAGGAAAGCGTCGCGCCGCTGATATTGCGAATATCTTCGTCGAGGCGAACCGGGTCGGTGAGTACTTTCCCAACGAATTGTTTGCGCCAGGCGGGGTTGCGAATTTCGTAACCGTAGGCTTCGCGATAGTTGAGCACTTCCAATTGACGAACCGTACCCTTGGGGTCGAGCGCCAGCACGAAGTTGATCAGCTCATGTTTGCCGACCACGTCGTCGAGCACGAAGTAGCCGATAATTTTGTCTTCTGCGGTCGCTCGCCAGACCCGCAATTCGAGACTATGCATGCGCACGCCGGTGCGCTTCTCGACGGTGCGTGCTTGTTCGGGCGTCAGGGTGACCTGTGCGGACTCAAAAAAAGTCGCGTCCGGAAACATCAGTTTTTGCGCATGCTCCAGGGTCAAATATTCCACCGCAAGGCACGATCCAGTGCCTGCGAACACGATCGCCGGCGGGGCCAACCACTTTATCCAGTCGGACATCAGGTCAAGAATTTCACAAGGGTAGTCAAGGTGCCTTTACCAACCAAGACGCGGGAGATCGCCTGAGACTTCGTGGATCGCCTGAGGAGCAAGGGCGTGTATATAGTATTGAGAACGAATCGTATTGGCAACGTTTCTCGCTCGAAGACCTTGCGCAGAAACAACGCGGAGACGGCGCTCCCGAGGCACGGCGTGGCATCGTGAGCAGCCGTGCACGCTATGCTATAAGGCGGCTCCGCGCGAACGTCGCGCGGCAAACACCTCTCACAAGAATCGAGAACCATTCGATGCGACGCGCAGATTTTCAGTTTAGCCACGCACTGCGAGTGCGCTGGGCCGAAGTAGACGGGCAAGGTATCGTTTTTAACGCGCACTATCTGATGTACTTCGACGTGACGATTACCGAATATTATCGCGCCATCGGCATTCCTTATCCGCAAGGGTTGGTGCAACTGGGCACGGATCTGTACGTGAAGAAAGCCATGCTCGAGTACCACGCGTCAGCGGTCTACGATGACGTCATCGATCTGTGTGCGAGAGTGGCGCGGATCGGGCGTTCCAGCTTTCAGTTTGTGCTGGCCGTGTACCGCGCGGACGAATTGCTCGTGACCGGTGAGATCGTGTACGTCAACGCCGATCCGCGCTCGCGCAAGTCGGCGCCGGTGCCCGAGGCGTTGCGTAAGGCAATGCGTGAATTTGAACGGGTCAAGCCTCAGGAAGCATCGATCGGGAGTTAGAATGCGCATTCCTGCGCGAGCGCGAGCGTGGCGAACGCGTTTGCGGCAGAGCAGGATTTCCCGCGCCGATCTTGAGCACGCTGGCGCCCGATCGCATGCAACTGAATTGACGCAACACAGTTTCGCCGTTCGTTGTCGCGCGAAACGACCCAACAAGAGGACTTCTCATGCATTTCGATTTCACCCCGAAGGTCAAGGAACTTCAGAGCCAGGTCAGCGCGTTCATGGACGCACATGTCTATCCGAACGAAGCGCGCTTTCATTCCGAGGTTGAGGAAAACCGGCGCAAAGGTGACGCGTGGATTCCGACGCGGGTGATCGAAGAACTGAAAGCCAAGGCACGTGCCGCGAGTTTGTGGAATTTATGGCGCCCCAAAGACCACGGCGGCAACCTGAGCAATTTGGAATACGCGCCGTTGTGCGAAATCATGGGCCGTGTTTCGTGGGCGCCGGAAGTGTTCAATTGTTCGGCGCCGGATACCGGCAACATGGAAGTGCTGCTGCGTTATGGAACCGCTGAGCAGAAAAAGCAGTGGTTCGTGCCTTTGTCGGAAGGCCAGATGCGCTCGGCGTTTCTGATGACCGAACCGGAGGTGGCGTCGTCTGACGCAACCAATATTCAATGCAGCATCCAACGCGCCGGCAACGACTACATTATCAATGGCCGCAAGTGGTGGTCTTCCGGTGCTGGCGATCCACGCTGCAAGATTTTCATCCTGATGGGAAAGACCGATCCCGACAACGCGGATCGCCACCAGCAGCAGTCGATGATTTTGGTGCCGCGTGACACAGCAGGTGTCAAGGTAGAGCGCGCGCTGAGCGTGTTCGGTTACGACGACGCGCCGCATGGGCACATGGAAGTTTCACTTAAGGACGCGCGAGTTCCCGTGGCAAGTATTCTACTGGGAGAAGGTCGCGGTTTCGAAATCGCCCAAGGCCGGCTCGGCCCCGGCCGTATTCATCATTGCATGCGCATCATCGGTCAGGCCGAGCGGGCGTTGGAGTTGATGTGCCGTCGTCTAAAGAGTCGTGTCGCCTTTGGCAAGCCGGTGTCCGAGCAATCGGTGTGGCACGAGCGCATCGCCGAATCGCGCATCATGATCGAGCAAGCGCGCTTGCTGACGCTGAAGGCGGCGTACATGATGGATACAGTAGGGAACAAAGAGGCAAAAGCCGAAATTGCGATGATCAAGGTGTTGGCGCCGAATATCGCGCAGCAGATCATCGATTGGTCGATCCAGGCGCATGGCGCGGGCGGCGTGTGCCAAGACTTCGCTCTGGCGCAAATGTATGCGCACAATCGTACGCTGCGCATCGCGGATGGCCCGGATGAAGTGCATCGCGGACAAATCGCCAAGCTGGAGTTGAGAAAACACTTAGTCCACAAATAGCCGGCATGACCACGGCATGCCGCGTACTGGCCAGCACGGCATTTTGCAACGCAGCATCAGTGCCCGTGCTCACAATGCCTCGCGCCGCACAATGGCCAGCGCGCGCGTGCAGGTTGAAACGCACTACCGATTCGTGTATTTTACCTGGGTACTTTACCTTTAAGTACCCGTACGCAGTTCAATCCTCTACCTAACGTAACGCTCAATAAGGGGGAGCTAATGAAAATCTCGCTATCAGTTAATGGAAAACCAGCCAGCGTGGACGTTGCACCTGATACTCCGCTGCTGTGGGTGCTCCGGGATACTCTCGGACTCACCGGCACGAAGTTCGGTTGCGGTAAAGCGCTCTGCGGAGCTTGCACTGTTCACCTGAACGGTATGGCTGTCCGCTCCTGTCAGACTCCAATTGGTTCGGTTACTGGTCAGAAGGTAACCACCATCGAAGGTCTCGGCGGTACACACAAGCTGCAGAAACAGTGGATCGCGATGGACGTGCCGCAGTGTGGTTACTGCCAGTCCGGGCAGATTATGTCCGCTGCGTCGCTGCTTGCCAGCAACAAGAGCCCCACGGATGAAGATATCGACGCCGCGATGTCAGGCAATATTTGCCGTTGCGGTACCTATACCCGTATCCGCGCCGCCATCAAAGCGGCCGCCAAGGCTTAAGGGGAGACGAGAAATGGAAAACATGATCAATAATGAAGCACGTCGTGACTTCCTGAAAATCGGCGGTGCAGCGGCGGGTGGATTGGCTCTGGCCTTCTACTTACCCAGCAAGCATAACCTTGCGCAGGCCGATGGTGGAACCGCGAGTCCGAACGCATGGATCAAGATTGGTGCCGACAACAACGTCACCATCCTGTGCGCCCGTTCTGAAATGGGTCAGGACGTTTATACGTCGATGACCATGCTGGTCGCGGAAGAACTTGAAGTCGATATCAACAAGGTGACGGTCGATTTTGCCCCGCCAGCCGAGGTGTATATCAACTCCCTGCTCGGCGGACAATTGACCGGTGGCTCGACCGCGATTCGCGATGCCTGGGAAAAACTGCGCAAAGCCGGTGCCTCCGCACGCATGATGTTGGTGGCTGCGGCTGCCGCGGAATGGGGTGTGGATGCGTCCAAGTGCAAGGCCGAGAACGGCGCGATCAGTGGACCCGGCGGGAAGAAGGCAACGTACGGACAAGTCGCCGCCAAGGCCGCGACAATGGAAGTCCCGAAGGACGTTGCTCTGAAGCCGTCGAGCCAGTTCAAGCTGATCGGCAAGTTCAAGCCGCGTCTGGACAGCGGCTTGAAGACCACGGGTACCGCGCGTTTTGGTATCGATGTCAAAGTCCCTGGCATGTTGTACGCCGCAGTGGCGATGCCTCCGATGATTGGCGGTAAAGTCGCGAGTTACGACGATGCGCGCGCGAAGACGATGCCTGGCGTTAAAGCCGTGGTGCAGTACAGCCGTGGCGTGGCGGTGGTTGCGGATTCCTATTGGACTGCCAAGAAAGCCAAGGATCTGTTGCAGGTTCAGTGGGACGGGGGCGCGAATGCTGACCTGGACATGAAGAAGGTCTGGGGCGGCATTGAAGCGGCGTCACAAGAGCCGGGCGTAGTGTTCCGTGAGCGTGGTGATTTGGATGCCGGCATGAGCGGCGCGACCAAGACGGTTGAGTCGACTTATACCCTTCCGTTCCTGTCACACTCGCCGATGGAGCCGATGAACACGACCGCGGATGTGCGCGCGGACGGTGCAACGATCATCACGCCGACGCAGTTCCAGCAGTTGATTCCTCACGTTGTTGCCGGCGCCACGGGGCTCAAGCCCGAGCAGGTACAAGTCATCACTACTTTCCT
Organism: Betaproteobacteria bacterium; assembly: GCA_043751985.1. Taxonomy (GTDB): domain Bacteria; phylum Pseudomonadota; class Gammaproteobacteria; order Burkholderiales; family JAYUZG01; genus JAYUZG01. The sequence goes on along the minus strand of JAYUZG010000084.1, from coordinate 2,832 downwards.
GGGCGGTGGCTTCGGTCGTCGCGTGGAAGTGGACTACGCCATCGATGCGGCAGAAATCTCCAAAGCAGTAGGCGCGCCGGTGAAAATGGTGTGGAGCCGCGAAGACGATATGACGCATGACTCGTATCGCCCGGCCGGTATGTACAAACTTGTCGCGGGCGTAAACGGCAAAAAGATTGTCGGGATGAAATTCAATTCCACCAGCCCGTCGATCTCTTCTCGCCTGTTCCCCAGCATCGTCAAGGATGGAATCGATCCCTTCGCGGTCGAAGGCATCGACAACTACCCCTACGACACGCCCAACATTAAGTTCGCGTATCAGATGCACGATACCGGAGTGACGGTTGGGTACTGGCGCGCGGTGTCGCACAATCTAAACGCGGTCGCACTGGAGTGTTTCATTGACGAAGTCTCCAATGCGACGGGTCAAGATCCGATCGATTTCCGTTTGTCCATGCTGGATAGTAGCCAAGACAAGCATAAATGGTCGGGACTTTCCGCCGGCGTTTCGGTGGGCCCACGCATGAAGCACGTATTGGAAGAGGTTAAGGCCAAATCCGGTTGGGGCAAAGCGATGGGATCGGGCAAAGGTCGTGGCGTCGCAGTGATGGAAGGCTACAACTCTGTCATTGCAATGGTGGCTGAAGTCACAGTGTCCGCTGGTTATGATGTTTCAGTGGACAAGATCACGGCTGTGGTTGATTGCGGGACTGCAGTTCACCCCGACCAGGCTCTGGCGCAAATGCAATCGACCATCAACTACGGTCAGTCGGCTTGTATGTTCGGCGAGATCACCGTGAAGAACGGTGCGGTCGAGCAGAACAACTTCGACGCCTACCGTGTCGTGCGCATGAACGAATCGCCGAAGACCATTGACGTGCATTTCGTCAAGAGCGATGCAACCCCTGGCGGTCTGGGCGAGCCCGGCACGCCGGTAGTACAAGCCGCAATTGGTAACGCGATTTTTGCAGCAAGCGGTAAGCGCTGCCGTCGTCTGCCCTTTACGCCCGAGAATATCGCGGCGGCATAAGTAGCAGGAAGCGGAAACGCACAGCCCCCCTCTTGATCTTCCTGCCGCAAGGCAGGGAGATTGACCGGGGGGTTTTTTATCCCGCCTGCATTTGAAGACGGGCAACAAATTGAGCATCAATTCCGGACACGTTCTGGAACAAAGAAATCTGGAACAAAGAAAATGGATAGCGTCGATCTTCAGGTTCTCAAGAGTGCGGTGACATGGCTGGGCGAAGGGCACCGCGTGATTCTCGCCACTATTGTCGAAACATGGGGTTCGTCCCCGAGACCCGCAGGCGCGATGCTGGCGGTACGTGAAGACGGACTGGTGGCGGGGTCCGTGTCGGGAGGGTGTGTTGAAGACGATTTGATCGACAAGATTCGTGGAAGGTCGTTGGCGGTCTCCAAACCGGCCATCGCGACCTATGGAATTTCCAAGGAAGAGGCGACGCGCTATGGTTTGCCGTGCGGCGGAAAATTGGAACTGGTGCTGGAGCCCATATCCGATCCGGCCAATCTGAACGAGCTACTGATGCGAATTGAACGGCACGAGTTGGTGGCGCGCACACTCGCGATGGAAAGCGGCGCGGTTCGCCTGCAGCCCGCGATGCGCAATGACACTTTGAATTTCGATGGCAAACGGCTGACCACTGTGCATGGTCCGCGCTGGCGCATGTTGATCATCGGTGCGGGGCAATTGTCACGCTACGTTGCGCAAATGGCGCAAGCGCTTGATTACGCCGTAACCGTGTGCGATCCGCGCGCGGAATACGCCGACACTTGGGATGTTGAAGGGGCGAAGCTCGATCGCGGTATGCCCGACGACGTGGTATTGGCAATGAATCTGGACGTACGCAGCGCGGTGGTCGCGGTGACACACGATCCCAAGCTGGATGATCTGGCGCTGATGGAGGCGCTCAAGTCGCCGGCGTTTTACGTCGGCGCGCTTGGCTCGCGCCTGAACACGGAAAAACGCCGCGAACGCTTGACGATGTTCGATCTGTCGCAAGCAGAACTCGATCGCCTGCATGGCCCGGTCGGTCTGCGTATCGGCAGCAAGAGCCCACCAGAAATTGCAGTTTCGATTCTGGCGGAAATGACCGCGGTTCGACATGGGGTCGCGCTGGAGACCGTTGGAGTCAAGGACGGCAAACAAGTATCAGCGGATGGCAATGCCCAAGTCTGCGCGACGGTTCGCTCGTAGTTTGGTCGCAGCACTGGGTCGTGACGGGGCGGTAACGCCCCGTTTCATTTTTGTCGTCGGTTTGCTCCGGCTCTGACGGCCAGCCGCGATGAACTGGAATAGGAGGACTTATTGTGAGACTCAAGAACAAAATAATCATTGTTACTGGCGCAGGCTCGGGATTTGGCGAGGGCATTGCCAAACGATTCGCACAGGAAGGCGCGAGAATCGTTGTCAATGATCTCAACGTGGATGGGGGCGAAAGAGTGGCGCGGGAGATTGGTGCGGAGCGCGCCAAATTCGTGTACGCCGACGTGTCCAAGGACGCAGACTGGGCATCCTTGGTGAAAGCAACTCTGGATACCTATGGCGCGCTGCACGTTGTCGTCAACAACGCTGGCACCACACATCGAAATCAGCCGATGCTGAACGTGACCGAAGACCAATTCGATCGCGTGTATGCGGTGAATGTGAAAAGCTTGTTCCATAGCGCCAAACACTGTGTACCGGTGTTCCGAAAACAAGGTGGCGGTGCGTTCATCAATATTGCGTCGACTGCCGGAGTGCGGCCAAGGCCCGGGCTCACCTGGTACAACGGCAGCAAAGGCGCGGCGATTGTTACCAGCCGTTCCATGGCC
>JAYUZG010000083.1:0-8834 GCA_043751985.1 Betaproteobacteria bacterium | reverse complement strand
TCGTGACCGATCACATTACAATTCAAGCGCGTAACACCACGCGAATGCGCACCGGTCACCTTCAGCCGGAATCAGCGGTCATCTTCACCGGAATACGCAATTGCGATGGTCTGACAGACGAAGCCGCCCATTGAAAACCCCAACACGTCGATTTGCTCGTAGCCCAGCTTGCGCGCGAAGGATGCGGCATTGCGCCCCTTCTCGTCGAAGTCTTTGGCAGGAGTGCCAGAGGAAGAGCCCACCGCGGCGTCGCTAAACAATATGACGTGTCGCGTCTTGGCGAGTTCGTCGACGAATGCTGGATCCCAATCGTCCAAGGTGCCACGGAAGCGATGCAGGAATACCACAGGCGTGGGGTCCACCAGCTTGGGTAGGCGCAGCTCGCGGTACGCGTAGCTCACATCTCCTACTTTGAGGTGTTTGGTCTCAACTGCTTCTGCATCAGCCATGGTATCTCCTTCGTTCTAATTGAGTTGGTAACGAATCGCCATCGAATTGACAGTTCGAGATGCTAAGTTTGAAAATCGACAATGCTTGGCTACGATATGACCATGCCAACGCATCACGTCTGCTCACCAGTCCGCACTAGCTCGGGCCCACGGTGACAACAATCTTCCCGACCTGGGCATTCGATTCCAGGTATCGATGGGCTTCGACAATGCTGTCGAATGGGAAGGTCTTGGCGATTACGGGCTTCAAGGTCCCAGCTTCCAAGCCCTTGGTGATGAACGCTATCGCTGCTTCGCGGCGAGCGTTGTCGGCAAGGATCTCGAACAGCGTATAGCCTCTTAGACTGAGGCCTTTCATAAAGGCTGAGGCGACTGGGAAAATTGTGGGCTCCAGGCTCAACCCGCCATAGATGAACAGGGTGCCCCCCGGCGACATGGCTTGCGCAAGCTTGTCGATGCCCTGGCCGCCGATAGGGTCAAATACAATTCGAGCACCTTTGCCGTTGGTGATCGTATTGATCGACTCGACCAAGTCCCGCTTCTCGGTCACTACAACATGTGCGGCGCCTGCCGCCTTCAACGCGGACGCTTTGGCATTCGTGCGCGTTGTAGCAATCGAGGTTGCGCCAACGCTGTTGACGATCTGGATGGCCGCCAGCCCGACACTCGACGATGCCGCGGTAATGACGACAGCATCACTCTTGCCGATCTTGGCGATGTCGATGAGCGCGCCGTAGGCTGTCACGTACGCCATCCAAACGGCAGCGGCTTCGACCGCGGTCACACCTTTCGGACGCTTGACCACGGCATAGGCTGGCACGACCGCGACTTCGGCGTAGACACCGTAGTCGTTTAGAGAAAAGTTCGGGATAACGCTGATGGCCTCGCCGACGCTGAATCCAGTAACGCCATGCCCTAACTCCATCACGATTGCCGATGCCTCGCAGCCGTTGAGTGACGGCAGGACCGGCGTCTGCAAATAGACTCCGGCTCTGAACATTTGCTCTGCACGATTGAGACCAATCGCCTCAATGCGAACGCGCAGCTCGCCCTCTTTCAGGGCTCGGTCAGGAATGTTTTCGATTTCTAAGACTTCAGGGCCGCCAAGGCGGTGGAAGCGCACTACTCGGCTCATATTGGATCTCCTGGTTGATTTACGTGGTGAGGTTGATGACAAAGGCACGTTCTTGAAGCGGCCGCCGGTTATAACTGTCGCTGCCCCCAAAGCAGGGGGGATTGCCATCTCGGTTTGAAGACGACCTTGCCTGTTGCGCGTCCTCTTTCTGACGTAAGCCATATTGTGCCGAAGGCGGCCCGTTCATCTGCTACGTCACCTGGCTACCAGGTCTCGCCGTACGGGCGCAGCTCGACGTTGAACGACCACGCGCAGCGATCCTGGTGTGCTACGCGCCACATTTCTTCGGCGATCGCCGTGGGCTGGATGAAGAAGTCGTTCGGTTTGTCCTTAAAGCGCTCGCGCGTCCAGGGGACGTCGATGACGGCATCGATCACCAGGAAAGCGACGTGCACGCCCTTGGGACCCAGGTCGCGCGCGATGGCTTCGGCGAGAATACGTTGCGCCGCCTTCGTCGGCGCGAAACCGGCAAAGCCAGCACGGCCGCGTAATGCGGAGGTGTTGCCCGTCACCATGATGGCGCCCTTGCCGGCTTCGATCATCGCCGGTGCGAGGCGCCGGGCCAGATACAGCAGGCCCATGGTGTTGACCTGAAAGTTGCGGTTCAGCACCTGTGGATCGATGTCCAGGAATGAGCCGAAGGCGCCGCCCACGGCGTTGTGGATCAGGACCGACGACGCGCCCAGGTCGCGTTCGATCGCGTCCGCTGTAGCCTCCACCTGACTCGGGTCCGACACGTCGCATGTGTAAGGACGAGAGCCAGGTAGCGTCTGTGACAATTCGCGCAGCCGCTGCGTGTTGCGCGCCAGGATGGCGACTTGGTAACCGCCCTCGGCAAAACGCCGGGCGAGTGCTGTGCCGGTGCCAGGTCCGACACCGGTGACGACGCAGATGGGCTGGGTCATTGATTTCTCCTCAGGTTGCCGCCTTAGCGGCTTCGATCACGGTTGTGTCGGCGAGGTTCTGCGCCTCCGCCCAGATGGCGCGATAGACGGCGTCCACATAGTCGGCGCCGCTTCCTCGGTCGATGGCCACAAGCGCTTTGCGGCCCAATGCGGCATAGTCGAAGCCGCGCAGGTTCGGATTGCGCTTGAACGCGACCTTGTAGCGCGCCGCCCAGCGGCCGATGTCGGCGCTCGCGTACTTGCCTTCGTTCCTACACTCGATCGTAGTCGGCAGGTTGCCCACGATCTTCATCAGATCGAGGAGGCGAAATGGCCGGTAGACGATCCCGGCGCCAGTAGCTGCGGTGAGGGCCGGCAGCTGGGTAGCCGCGAGATAGCCGTAGGGACTCGCAAACTCGAAATTGAACTTGATCTGACTCGTCATGCTCGCGCTACGCCATGTGGATGAGTGTTAAACACGCCGTGCAGGCATTAATCATTATGCATATCATGATTAATTCGTATCGTGATACTCATCACGATTAATGTCAAGCCCCGGTGCGCCGTGATATAAAGTCGTGCACCGTTGCAGGAGGAAAGTTAATGAAGGTCTCGAAGGAAACCAGCGCCAGGCACCGCGACGAGCTGCTGAAAGCCGCAAGCCGGCTGTTCCGCGAGCGCGGCTTCGACAAGGTAAACATCGCCGAGATAGCCGCCGCCGCCGGCCTCACTCACGGCGCCTTCTACACGCACTTTGAATCAAAGGACGCGCTGTGCGCAGAAGTCCTCGCGCGCGGATTACGCCGCAGTGGCGTGGCGCCGAACTCACCGGTGGACTGGCGCGCCTACATCGAGGCCTATCTGAGCCCAAAACATGTACGCGATCGCGCCAATGGCTGCCCGTTTGCCGCACTGGGAGGCGACGTACCGCGCGAGAGCGAGACGATCAAGTCGGCCTTCTCCGACGCACTCGAGCATTCTATCGATGCGGTGGCAGCGATGCTCGGCCACAAAGGTAAAGCGCCGAGGCGCGAGGATGCCATCCAGGCGCTTGCCAGCATGGTTGGCGCCCTGACGCTGGCGCGCACCGCGGCAACCGCGCAATTGCGCGACGAAATCCTGGACGCGACCCGAAACAAGCTGCTCGATGCGTCGCAAGGCAGGGCTAGTCGGTCGAAAGCGCGGCAGCGAGCGACAGGGCCGTCGTGAATCCGAATGACTGATCGCGTCTAAATGCGATTAAGCGATAAAGAGGACATATCCCCATATTCTCTACATGTCGAAATCTTCGCCGAAGACGGGCCAGTCACGAGCACCCAAGAAAGAAAAAGGCCGACACAAGGTCGGCCTTCATGGCTGGCGTCGCTTGCGCGACCCAGAACTACTTATCGGCTTGAGTCGCCGCTTTTTCTTCCTGCACTTGCGGACGGTCCATGAGTTCGACCAACGCCATCGGCGCGTTGTCGCCTTGGCGGAAACCGAACTTGAGAATGCGCAAATAGCCGCCATTACGCGTGGCGTAGCGCGGACCTAATTCATCGAACAGCTTCACCACCATGTCGCGATCTCGCAGACGTGCGAAGGCGAGGCGGCGGTTGGCGACTGATGGTTTCTTGCCAAGCGTGATCAAGGGCTCGGCCACGCGGCGCAGCTCTTTTGCCTTGGGCAGCGTGGTCTTGATCACCTCGTGTTTGATGAGCGAATTAGCCAGATTACGAAGCAAGGCCAAGCGGTGGCTGCTGGTGCGGTTTAGTTTTCTCAGGCCGTGACGATGGCGCATGGTGTGACCTCGTTAGACTTTCTCGAGACCGACCGGCGGCCAGTTTTCGAGTTTCATTCCCAAAGTCAGTCCTCGCGACGCGAGCACTTCCTTTATTTCGTTGAGCGACTTGCGGCCCAGATTCGGCGTCTTCAGCAACTCGACCTCGGTACGCTGAATTAAATCGCCGATGTAATAGATGTTCTCCGCCTTGAGGCAGTTGGCGGAACGTACGGTGAGTTCCAGGTCGTCCACCGGACGCAACAGCACGGGGTCCACTTGCGGGCTCTTCGGCTGCTCGATCGGCAGCGGCGTGCCCTTGAGATCGGCGAACATCGACAACTGGTCCACCAGAATGCGCGCGGCATAGCGCACCGCTTCTTCGGGCTCGATCACACCGTTGGTCTCGATGTCGATGATCAGTTTATCCATGTCGGTACGCTGCTCGACGCGTGCGCTCTCAACTTGGTAGCTCACTCGGCGCACCGGACTGAACGACGCGTCCATCAGCACGCTGCCGATGTTGCGCCCTTCTTTCAGAATTCCACGTTGCGCCGCCGGCACATAACCGCGACCCGCTTCGACCTTGATCTGCATGTCGAACTTGCCGCCCGGGGCGAGATGCGCAATGACGTGATCGGGATTAATAATCTGCACATCGTGACTCACCTCGATATCGCCGGCGGTCACCACGCTTTCGCCTTGCTTTTTCAAATTCAAGGTCGCTTCGCTGCGATTGTGCAACTTCAGCACGATACCCTTGATGTTGAGCAGAATATCGACGACGTCCTCCTGCACCCCATCGATGGTGGAGTACTCGTGCAGCACTCCAGTGATGTTCACTTCGGTGGGCGCAAATCCCGGCATCGACGACAACAGTACGCGACGCAGCGCGTTGCCGAGCGTATGCCCGAAACCGCGCTCGAACGGCTCCATCGTCACTTTGGCGTGAAATGGGGCGACTGCCTGTACATCGATGATGCGGGGCTTGAGAAGCGCGCTGCTTTGCATATGCGTGTTCCTCTCGTAATCTTAAGAATGTGCAAAAATTTCCGCGTCGTTGCGCCGACCGGTAAGCCAGCACCCTTCGTTTACTTCGAGTACAACTCCACCACCAATGATTCGTTGATGTTGGAACTAATATCCGCGCGCTGCGGCGCTACTTTGTAAGTACCTTTGAGCGTCGCCGCATCGACCTCCAGCCATTCCGGAATGCCACGGCTCTGTGCCGCCGCGGCCGATGCCTTGATGCGCAATTGCGCTTTGGCCTTGTTCACCACTTCGACCACATCTCCTTTACGCAACTGATACGAAGGGATGTTGACGCGCTTGCCGTTCACCGTCACGCCGTTATGGCTCACCAGTTGCCGCGCCTCGGTGCGCGAGGCGCCGAAGCCCATGCGGTAGGCCACGCTGTCGAGCCGGCTCTCCAGCATCTGCAACAAGTTCTCGCCGGTAATGCCTTTGCGACGATCCGCTTCCTTGTAGGTCTTGCGGAATTGCGCTTCCAGCACGCCGTAAGTACGCCGCACTTTTTGTTTTTCTCTGAGCTGCTTGCCAAAGTCGGACAAGCGGGCGCCACTCTTCTGGCCATGCTGACCGGGCGCATAGCTGCGGCGCTCGATGGCACACTTGTCAGTGAAACATTTTTCGCCTTTGAGAAACAGCTTCTCGCCTTCGCGGCGGCATTGACGGCATTTCGGGTCTAGGTTCCGGGCCACGGGTAATCTCCTTGAATCAGATGCGGCGCTTCTTCGACGGGCGGCAACCGTTGTGCGGTACCGGGGTCACGTCGGAGATGGAGGTAATCTTGAAACCAACATTGTTCAACGCGCGCACGGCGGACTCACGACCGGGGCCGGGCCCTTTGATGCGCACTTCGATGTTCTTCACGCCGCACTCTTGCGCTGCTTTGCCGGCTTGCTCGGCGGCAATCTGCGCGGCAAACGGCGTGCTCTTGCGTGAGCCCTTGAAGCCGGCGGCTCCCGAGGTTGCCCATGACAGCGCATTGCCCTGACGATCGGTGATGGTCACGATGGTGTTGTTAAAAGACGCGTGGACATGCGCGATGCCCTCAGCCACGTTCTTCTTGACTTTCTTGCGCACCCGCGCCGCGGGTTTTTGTGCTTGTGCCATTGCTCTAAATTCCTGGATTATTTGGCTGGCTTAGCCGGTTTGGCCGAGTTGCTCGCCGCGCGAATTGCCTTGCGCGGTCCTTTGCGCGTGCGGGCGTTGGTGCGGGTACGCTGCCCACGCACCGGCAGTCCACGGCGATGGCGCACGCCGCGGTAGCAGCCCAGATCCATCAGACGCTTGATGCTCATGGTGACTTCGCGCCGCAAATCGCCCTCGACGGTGATCTTGGCGATGTGTTCGCGCAACTTTTCCATCTCGGTGTCGGTCAGATCCTTCACCTTCTTCGATACCGCAATACCGGCAGACTCGCAAATCCTGCGCGCGGTGGGACGGCCGACACCGTAGATTGCCGTGAGCGCAATCTCGGTATGTTGATGGTTGGGTATGTTGACACCCGCGATACGAGCCATATTCTGTTTCTCCCAATACTTACGCGCGGCCGACTCAGCCCTGGCGCTGCTTGTGGCGCGGGTCGGTGCAGATCACACGCACCACGCGATTGCGCCGGATGATCTTGCAATTCCGACAAATTTTCTTGACCGATGCTTGTACTCTCATTGCTCTCTCCTGGTCCTCGCGCTTCGCTACTTGGCGCGGAACACAATGCGCGCTTTGCTAAGATCGTAGGGCGTCAGCTCCACCGTTACTTTGTCCCCGGGCAGAATGCGGATGTAATGCATCCGCATCTTTCCCGAAATATGTCCCAACACAATATGGCCGTTTTCCAGTTTCACGCGAAACGTTGCGTTAGGCAGGGTCTCAACTACTTCGCCCTGCATCTGGATCGTTTCTTCTTTGGCCATTCGTCTCCTTGCTGATGTTTGTCTGCGATCCTCACGCTTAGCGGATCGGAAACGCACCGCCCTTGAAATTTGCTTTCTTCAGCAGGCTCTCGTATTGATGTGACATCACATACGCCTGGACCTGCGACATAAAATCCATGGTCACCACCACGATGATCAGCAGACTGGTGCCGCCGAAATAGAACGGCACATTCCACTTCACGATCAGAAACTCCGGAATCAAGCACACAATGGTCACGTACAGCGCGCCAGCCAGCGTGAGCCGCGTGATGATGCGCTCGATGTATTTGGCGGTGTGATCGCCCGGACGGATACCCGGAACGAACGCGCCGCCTTTCTTCAAGTTATCCGCCGTTTCCTTGGGATTAAACACCAGCGCGGTATAGAAGAAGCAGAAAAAGATAATCGCCGACGCATACAGCATCACGTAAATCGGCTGCCCCGGATGCAGCAGGTTGCTCACATCTTTCAGCCAGTTCATTTTTTCACTGGTGCCAAACCATCCCGCCAGCGTCGCTGGAAACAAGATGATCGACGACGCAAAAATCGGCGGAATCACGCCCGACATATTCAGCTTGAACGGCAGATGCGATTGTTGTCCGCCATAGACCTTGCGTCCGACTTGCCGCTTGGCGTAGTTCACCAAAATCTTGCGCTGCCCGCGTTCAACGAACACCACGCCCGCGGTCACCAGAATTGCGCCCGACAACAGAATCAGCACGGTTAGGACGCTGAAAGTCCCGTTGCGTGCGAGTTCCAGCGTTCCGGCAATAGCGCGCGGAAAGCCGGCCGCGATGCCGGCGAAAATAATGATCGAGATGCCGTTGCCCAAACCACGCTCGGTAATCTGCTCACCCAGCCACATCAGGAACATGGTGCCGGTGACCAAGGTCACCACCGCGGTAAAGCGGAACAGCAGGCCGGGATCGATCACCAGGCCGCGCTGTGATTCGAGCGCCACCGCGATACCCAATGCTTGAAACGACGCCAGCACCAGCGTGCCGTAACGCGTGTACTGCGTAATCTTGCGCCGCCCGGACTCGCCTTCCTTCTTCAGCGCCTCCAGGGTCGGCACCAGCACCGACATCAATTGCATGATGATCGATGCGGAAATGTACGGCATGATGCCCAGCGCAAAAATCGTGAAGCGCGACAGCGCACCACCCGAGAACATGTTGAACATGTCCAGGATGCCGCCTTTTTGCTGGTTGAACAGCGCCTGCAATTGGGTGGGGTCAATACCCGGCACCGGCACGTGCGCGCCAATGCGGTAGACGATGAGCGCGCCCAGCAGAAAGAACAGTCGGCGCTTCAAATCGCCGTACTTGCCCTGCGTGCCGATGGATTGTTCTTGTGCCAAGTCTAACTCTCGATACTGCCGCCGGCGGCTTCAATGGCGGCCTTCGCGCCTTTGGTCGCGCCTACGCCGGCGAGTTTTACTTTGCGCTCGATCTTGCCGGCAAGAATGACTTTCGCCGACAACGCACTGCGCGCGATTACACCCGCGGCTTTCAACGCGGCAAGGTCGATCACGTCGATCGGCAGACGATTCAAGTCCGACAGCCGCACTTCGGCGTTGTCGTCGCGCGCCAGCGAAATGAATCCGCGCTTGGGCAAACGCCGCTGCAACGGCATCTGGCCACCTTCGAATCCGACTTTATGAAAGCC
>JAYUZG010000082.1:0-3986 GCA_043751985.1 Betaproteobacteria bacterium | reverse complement strand
CTCTCACTCCCATCCTCCGCTCTGCTTCGGTAGTCGAGCATATGACCAGCGAGATTCATGTAAGTTCTATCAAGAATGCAACACTACACTAGATAGTCGCGTCCGACGAAAACTGCATACTGTGCAGTCGAGCGTAGTGGCCACCCTTTTCGAGCAACTGCCGATGCGTACCGAGCTCAACCATGCGCCCATGGTCGAGCACGACGATGCGGTCGGCGTTCTCAATGGTCGAGAGCCGATGCGCGATCACTAGCGTCGTACGACCTTGCATTAGCCGATCTAGTGCCGCCTGCACCTGGCGCTCGGATTCCGAATCCAGCGCGGAGGTCGCTTCGTCGAGAATCAACACCGGCGCGTTCTTCATTAAGGTGCGCGCGATGGCCAATCTTTGTCGCTGGCCGCCGGAGAGTTTCACACCGTTCTCGCCCACCATGGTGCGCAGTCCCAGCGGCATGGCGCGAATGAATTCCATTGCGTGGGCCGCTTCCGCGGCCTCGATTATTTTGTTTTCGTCCGCATCATTTTCCCCATAAGCGATATTCGCAGCCACGGTATCGTTGAATAGCGCGACTTCTTGACTGACCAAGCCGATGTTGGCACGCAGGCTGCACAGCGTGATCTGTTCCAGGTCGTAGCCGTCGAGCGTAATGCGGCCCGAAGTCGGATGAAAGAATCGTGGAACCAGATTCGCCAAGGTGGTCTTGCCTCCACCGGAAGACCCCACCAGTGCGATGGTTTCGCCTGCGGCGATGTCAATCGAAACATTGCGCAGAGCCGGGCGCTCGGTGCCTGGATAGACGAAAGATACGTTGTCAAACTTGATTTGGCCGCGCGCTCGACCTAACACGTGCGTCCCATGATCGTCTTCAGATGGCTGATCAAGGAGACTGAAGACACTTTCCGTCGCAGCAAGTCCGCGCTGCAGACTTTCGGCGACGCCGGTAAGACGTTTGAGCGGCGCCGTGAGCATCAGCATCGCCGCCAGAAACGAAACAAAACCGCCGACCGTAGTGGCGTTGGCCTGCGCTTGCATGGTGACTTGATACACCACCACCGCAACTGCGATCGACGCGAGCAGTTGCACGATCGGCACATTGGCGGCCGACGCCGCCGTTTGCTTCATACCGAAGCGACGCAGCCTGCCGACCACCTCCTTGAAGCGGGAAATCTCGTATTGCTGACCACCAAAAACCTTCACCACCTTGTGGCATTCGACGCTCTCCTGCACCACGTGGATGAGATCACCCATGGTCTGCTGTGTTGCGCGGCTCATGTGACGCAAGCGAATATTAAACACGCGAACCACCACCGCGATCGGTGGAATCATCACCAGCGTGATGATAGTGAGCTGCCAGTTCAAATAAACCAGATAGGCCAACAGGCTCAGCAGGGTCAGCGAATCTTTCGCCAGTACGGTGATGACGATGGTAGCGGCTTCCGTGACCTGCGTGACGTCGTACGAGACTTTTGACAAGAGTTTGCCGCTCATGTTTTCGGCGTAGAAGCGCGACGACAAGGTCAGCAGCTTGGCAAACATCGCCTCGCGCAGATCGGCGACGACCTTGGTTCCCACCCAGGCGCCGCCATAGGTGCCCATGAAGGAACCCAGCCCGCGGAACATGAAAATGCCGATCAGACCGATCGGCATCCATTTCATCAGCAGCGGATCTTTGTTGACAAAAGTCCCGTCGAGAAAAGGCTTCACCGCCGCGGCGAGGCCTGCTTCGGTAGCGGCCGAGATCACCATGCCGAGTATCGCCAGCGAGAACACCGCCCAATAGGGTTTTATATAGGTGAGCAGGCGGAGATAGAGCTGACTACTGGTCGAGGGGGTCATGAGGCGCACGATAACAAACTTTTTGCCCGGCCCGGGAAAACGGATCTACTTCTCGAAGTGGTAGGTCGCCGAGAAAAACAGCGCGCGTTCCGGTAATGGATAAGCGTTGTACTTGCCGGGTGTGGACGTGCTGGCCACCGCGTACTCGTAGTATTTACGATTAGTCAGGTTGTTCACGGCAAAACGCAAAGTCCAGGCGGACTGCTGCCAAGCGAAAAAAGCGTCAAGCAAAGTGTACGAGGGAATGCGTTCGGAGAACGTGTTGCCTTCATCGTTATCCATTCGCCGCGTACCGACGTAACGTCCTTGCAATCCCGTGCGCGCGTAAGCGCCCCATCGATGTGTCCACCCGAGGTTAGCAAGATGACGTGCCACCAAAGGAACTTCACGGCCGGCTAATTCTGTGCCGGAAAGACTCCCTTCCAGAAAGCGAGCGCTGGTATAGGTATACCCGGCAGTCAACTGATCCTCGCTTGAAACGGCCCACTGTCCTTCCCATTCCGACCCGCGACGACGGGAGCGTGGCAGATTCGTATTGCCGATACCGGTAAAAAAAGGATCCAGATGAATCTCGTCGCGCAATTCCAGCGCGAACAGCCCAAGTTTCGACCGGATCGCCGCTCGGTGATACTCCAACCTCAGATCAAAGCCGCGCGAAGTTTGTGGGCGCAGAAACTGGAATTCATTGTTGAACGTCGGACCTGACTCGTAAATCTCATCCACCGTTGCGAATCGATACGCGCGCGCGTAGCGCGCGGTCGCGCCAAGTGTCGGCGTAAATTCATGACGCCAACCGAGTTCTTCCGCGTACTCACGAAGGGACTGCGTTCCGGATGGCGCGCCCGATCCGAAGGCGGCCCCAGGAGAGGTTGAATCGAAATGGTCGGTCGCCGCAACGTGCTGCTTTTCGATGCGCTGTCCAGTTGAAATCAAGTCGTCTGCTGACAATCTCCAACTATAGAACACATACAGCGCGAGATTTTCTTGGTTGGCCGCGACCGAATTCACCGGCTGATCAATGTTAGCAGCGGCGTTTGAGCGCAACAGCCGGTAGTTCCAGTGATAGTAATCGGCACCGAAGATAAGAGAGTGATACGCCGAAGCATTACCCCAATTGAACCTAACTCGAGGACTGAGGTTTACGGAAGAAAGATCGATTTGGCGATAGTCAGGAAATCCGCCGAAGTCAAAATTGGAAGTTTCGCGCTTGCCTCGGTAGCCGAGAGTGAGACTTGGTTTTGCAGCGTCGTTATCTCCGGTCAATTCGAGATTCACGTACTGTCCATCGTGCGTCGAATAATCCTTTGGTTTGGATGTCCCACGCCGATCGCCGTTCAACTCGTTACGCCCGAGGCTGGGGTCCACCGCGCGCGCCCCGGGCAATCTCAAATCCTGCTGGTCAAGGCCCGCCCCGAGAATCGCGTGCCAGCGCTCCGGCTTCCATTCGATCACCGCACCCGCATTGGATACGCGGTTCTCATTGTTTTGTCGATAACCGTCGGATTCGCTGCGACCCGCGTGGAGCGAAAGACCCACCTCGTCAGCGTGGATGTTGCTACTGACTGCAGCGCTGGTTGCGCCGTAACTCCCTTTCTCGACGCGCGCGGACGCGCCTTCAGGGCGTTCGAATGGTGTGCGCGTGATCAGATTCACCACCCCACCGACGGCACCATCTCCGTATAGAACAGCCCCACCGCCACGCAAGATCTCAATGCGCTCCAGTGAATCAAGTGCGAAAGCCGGCCACTGCACGCCGGAAAAATCAATATCGCGGATACGTCGACCGTCGAGCAGAAGCGCGGTATTGGGGCCGGCCGACGCGCCGAAGCCGCGCAGATCAATGACGCTGGACGAAGAGTAGTTACCAAAAAAATCCCTCACCGAAATTCCCGGTTGCTGCATTAACAATTCCGGCACGCTGCGACCACTGGCATCTTCAAGTTGCTCGCGGCTGATCACGTCGACCGCGATAACTATGTCTTGTTGACGTTCCTCATAGCGAGTGCCGGTTACCACCACATCTTCAGTTTGTGAACGTTCAGGCGCGGCGTAGGCCGGCAAAGTCAGCGCGGCAATGAACAGCGCGGTAAGTTTACGAGTGAACAAAGCAGGATCTCCCTTCTCAATGCGCGTGCCCACCGCACGCAAG
>JAYUZG010000081.1:0-11484 GCA_043751985.1 Betaproteobacteria bacterium | reverse complement strand
TATTACGAAGGTGCGCCGGCGAAGCAGGAGTTACCGATGCACGTGTACCGGATCGATCCTGCGAGCGGCGCCATCAGTGTGGTGGTCGAGGGCGTGGATCGTCCCAACGGCTTGTGCTTCTCACCCGACGAATCGAAGCTGTATCTGGTCGAGTCCGGCAGCACGCCGCGCAACCTGTACGTCTATGACGTGGCCGATGGCGGACTGAGTCTCAGCAACAAGCGGCGCTTCATCGATGTCGGCGAAGGCACCCCCGACGGCATGCGCTGCGACGTGGATGGCAATCTGTGGATGGGCTGGGGGATGGGCGACGCAGCGCTGGATGGGGTGAATATTTATAACCCGGACGGCCGACTGATCGGTCGCGTCAATCTTCCCGAACGATGCGCAAATTTGTGCTTCGGCGGCATGCATCGCAATCGTCTCTTCATGGCGGCAAGCAAGAGCGTGTATTCGCTCTATGTCAATACGCAAGGCGCGCGTGGCGGCTAGCCGCGCTTAATTTGTTCGATGTCATTGGTAGGAGGCAAGCAAAATGGATAAGCAGGCTTTTGATTCTCTGGTGCAGTTCTGTGCGAAGCAGCGGCGTGCGTTTTTCCCGGATGCGTGGATCGAGCGCAGCATCATGGACGGCAAGACCATTGCCATCACCGCCATGTATCTCTCCATGACCGGCTGGTACGGGCATGAATCGGAACTCAAGAACGTTGCGGCGAAAGTTGAGTCAAGAATGGTGAGCGCCACCGGCTTTCATCACGCGCTCAACGCGAGCGATTTCGATCTGGGAAAATTTTCCGCGCGCGTACGCTACGAAATTGTCGCGCGGGAGAATACGCGAAGCTCGGCCGGCTGAATCAACGGTTCCTGGCTTTGACCTCGCTTGCGGCACGACACAGGCGGTCGCGCACCGCCAGCCATTCCGGCAACCTGGGGACGTCTTCGACCACAATCGATTTGCAGCCTGCCTCATCGGCACGGCGCAACAACGCGTACAAGTGCTGTGCGTAGTCCGCGGCCGTGGTGGGGGCGACCTGCCACAGCGCCGCGCGCGAATGACTGGGACGCGGACCTCGCGCCAGCACGGCCACCGGGCCCTCCGGCGCGCGCTGCTTCACCACGGCGTCCACCTCGTCCGGGTGGACCAGGGTGAGCGGGGTGTTCGGTGCGTAGTGCGAGGCGAGTGTGCCCGATACCCGCGGGGCATCGTGCGCGGGGGCGTTGAGTTTCACCCCAAGCACCAGTTCGATTTGCTCGGCGCGGACATGTCCCGGCCGCAGAATAGACGGCTGGCCGCCGCTCATGTCCACGATGGTGGACTCGATTCCCACGTCGCAGGCGCCGCCGTCGAGGACCAGGCTTACCTCATCGCCCAACTCGTCGCGCACGTGCTGCGCGGTAGTCGGACTGATACGGCCGAATTTATTCGCTGACGGCGCGGCGATCGCGCCACCGAAGGCGCGCAGCAACGCAAGCGCAACCGGGTGTGCCGGAACGCGCAACGCCACCGTGTCCTGCCCACCCGTCACCACGTCGTGCACTTGCGGCGCGCGTTCAACTATCAGCGTGAGCGGCCCTGGCCAGAATTTCTCGGCCAGCAGATACGCACCACGCGGCAAGTCCTGGCCCCACTGATTCAGCGCGCTGGCATCGGCGAGATGCACGATCAGCGGATGATCGGCCGGGCGCCGCTTCGCCGCGAAGATCTTTGTGACCGCGGCGGGATTCGCGGCGTCCGCGCCCAAACCATAAACTGTCTCGGTCGGGAAGGCCACCAGCCCGCCTTTGCGCAGAATCGCGACGGCTTTGCGGATGTCCTTGTTTGAGTCAGTCATCGAAGCAATCCAAGCCGGCTCACCGCGACGGCGCGCAACATGAAAACGAAGGCCTTCACGAAGTCAACAGGCGCAATGCCTCTTGGTATTTTTCCGCCGTTCGCAGCAACACGTCTTGTGGCAAGGCAGGCGCGGGAGGCTGCTTATTCCAACGCTGTGCTTCCAGCCAATCGCGAACAAATTGCTTGTCGAAGCTCGGCGGATTGATGCCTTCACGGTATTGATCTTTCGGCCAGAATCTCGACGAGTCCGGCGTCAGCGCCTCGTCGATCAGGAATAGCTTGCCGCTTGCGTCAGTGCCAAATTCGAATTTCGTATCGGCAATGATGATTCCGCGCGAAAGCGCATAGGCCGCCGCTTCGGTGTAGAGCGCGATCGCGGTGTCGCGCACTTGCGCCGCGAGTTCGCTGCCGATCAGTTTCTCCACCGCGCCGAAGGTGATATTTTCGTCGTGCTGGCCGATCGCTGCCTTGCTGGAGGGAGTGAAGATCGGCTGCGCAAGCCGGGCGGCCTCGCGCAGGCCCGCCGGCAGCGGCACGCCGCATATCGTCTGCGTGCGTTGGTAATCCTTCCAGCCCGAGCCGGCGATATAACCGCGCACAATCGCTTCTACCGGCAGCGGTCGCAGACGCCGGACGACGAAGGCGCGACCGGTAACTTGCGGATGCTCCTCCGCCGAGACCACGCTTTCAGGAGGCACGTCGAGCAAATGATTCGGCACGATATGCGCGAGTTTATGGAACCAGAAGTTCGACAGCGTAGTGAGCACCACGCCTTTGCCCGGAACCGGCGTGGGCAGGATGACGTCGAAGGCGGACAGGCGATCGGTCTGCACGATCAGCATGCGCCGATCATCGATTGCGTACAGATCGCGCACTTTGCCGCTGTGCAGAAACGCTAACGACTTGAGGGTCGTATTTTGCAAGGCGCTGGATGACATGCTGATTGAAATAGCTAGGCGCGTTTCGCTTCGAACTGCGCATTGCTGCTCAGCGTATTTTTGATCGAGAGCGCGAGTTTGAGCGCGCTGTCGCGCGCTGGGTCCAACACGGTGAAGTGTCCCATCTTGCGGCCTGCGCGCGCCGCACTTTTCCCATACAAATGGAGCTTGCAATTCGAGTGTTGCAGCACCTGCGTCCAATCGGGCTCGCCACGCTGCCACAGATCGCCGAGCAGATTGATCATCACGGCCGGCCGCAACAGATCGGTGGCACCGAGCGGGATGCCGCACAGGACGCGGACTTGTTGCTCGAACTGCGAAGTGACACAGGCGTCGAGGGTGTAATGCCCGCTGTTATGCGGTCGCGGCGCGATTTCATTGGCGAGCAAGCTGCCGTCCGGCAAAACAAAAAACTCAACGCACAACACGCCGTGATAGTCGAGTTTTTCCGCCACATGAATTGCCGCCTCGCGCGCACGCTGCGCCAAGCGCTCATCGATCGCGGCGGGCACGATACTTACATCGAGAATGCCATTCTCATGGCGGTTCTCGGCCAGCGGAAAAGTGCAGTTCTTGCCGTCAAATGACCGCGCCACGATCACCGATATTTCGCAGTCGAGGGGCAAGAACTTTTCCAGCACGCACGCGACCCGCCCGAAGTCATTGAAAGCGGCAATGGCTTCACTTGCATTGGCCACACGGCGTTGACCCTTGCCATCATAGCCGAGGCGGGCCTGCTTGAGGATAGCGGGGTAAATTGCGCTCGCCTGCACGCCGGTAAGATCGTCTGCGGTGAGTATTACCCAGTACGGCACAACACCCGGCGCGTCCGCCAAAAAGCGTTTCTCCTGAATACGATCTTGTGCCACGGCCACACAACGCGGAGACGGGCTCACCGGAATTCGCTGTTGCAGATAAGCCAGGGCATCCGCGGGCACGTTCTCAAACTCGGTGGTGGCGGCCTCGCACACGCTGGAAATTTCTTCCAAGGCGGAGGGGTCAAGATAGTCCGCCGCAAGATGCGCGTCGGCCAACATGCCGGCCGGGCTGTCCTCATCCGGATCGACGACCAGTACCTTGTAACCGAGACGCTGAGCGGCTTGCGTGAACATGCGCCCCAGTTGGCCGCCGCCGAGCAATCCCAGCCATGCTCCCGCTTGAATCATTTCGCTGTACTCGCGGGCGGCAACTTCATCGCGCGCACTTTGGCTTCGAGAGAACGGCGATAAGCGGCCAGCTTGCGGCTGAGCATCGGATCGGCGGCGGCGAGCAGCGCAATCGAAAATAAAGCGGCGTTAACCGCGCCCGCTTCGCCAACCGCAAAGGTCGCGACCGGAATTCCGCGCGGCATTTGCACGATCGACAGCAGCGAATCGAGACCCTGCAACTGGCGCGTCGGGACCGGCACGCCCAGAACCGGAAGGATCGTCTTGGCCGCGATCATTCCGGGCAAATGCGCGGAGCCGCCGGCGCCGGCGATGATGCAGCGCAGGCGCCGGCTTTTCGCCGTCGACGCATAGTCGAACATCGCGTCTGGCGTGCGGTGCGCCGACACAACTTTGCTTTCATAGGCAACATCAAAACGCTGCAACGTCTGCGCGGCGTGTTGCATGACCGACCAATCACTGTCGGAACCCATGACGATTCCGATCAATGGGCGAGGCGCGCGCGGCATCGGATAATTTACGCCGGAGAAAGCTTAAGCGCCTTCGGCTAACAGAGTGTCAGCGACGAAATTCAATGCACGAGCACCTTGATCTCACCCTTCGCGTATTTCTGCGCCATGACGTCCAGTGAGATTGGCTTGAGACGATCGGCGTTGCCGGCGGTGCCGAATTGCTCGAAGCGCGCCTTGCAGATGCTCTTCGCGGCGAGCATCGCTTCCTTCATATACTTGCGCAGGTCGAATTCGCTGCGATGGGTGGCCATGGATCGGCGAATGGCGCCGGTCATCGCCAGCCGGATATCGGTATCGATGTTGATCTTGGTGACGCCGTGCTTGATGCCTTCCTGGATTTCTTCGATCGGCACGCCATAGGTTTCCTTCATTTCGCCGCCGTACTTGCGAATGATCTCCAGCCATTCCTGCGGCACGCTGGAGGAGCCGTGCATCACCAAGTGCGTATTCGGAATGCGCTGGTGAATTTCCTTGATGCGCTCGATCGCCAGGATATCTCCGGTCGGCTTGCGGGTGAACTTGTAGGCCCCATGCGAAGTGCCGATCGCGATCGCCAGCGCGTCCACCTGCGTCGCTTGCACGAATTCCGCGGCTTGATCGGGATCGGTCAGCAGCATGTCGTGGGACAGTTTTCCTTCCGCGCCGGAACCGTCTTCCTCCGCGGCCATACCGGATTCAAGCGAGCCGAGGCAACCTAACTCGCCTTCCACCGACACACCGACTGCGTGCGCCATGTCTACCACCCGCCGGGTGACTTCGACGTTGTAGTCATAGGGCGCGGGTGTTTTCATGTCTTCCTTGAGTGAGCCGTCCATCATCACGCTGCAAAAGCCGGAGCGGATTGACGCCATGCAGACGGCCGGCGTGGCACCGTGATCCTGATGCATCACCACCGGAATATGCGGATACATTTCCACCGCGCCCAGAATTAAATGCCGCAGGAAGGGTTCACCGGCGTACTTGCGCGCGCCGGCCGAGGCTTGCATGATCACCGGGCTGTTGGTCTCGTCCGCCGCCTGCATGATGGCTTGGATTTGTTCCAGATTATTCACGTTGAACGCGGGCACGCCGTAGTGGTTCTCCGCCGCGTGGTCGAGCAACTGGCGCATCGCGATTAAAGGCATGAAGGTCTCCTGAAATTTTCTAAAGTGCGGTTGGAATCCGTCTGCGAGTGAGCGCGGCACTACGGCCGTCGATGCTCGCCGACTTTGAGAATTTTCAACGTATTGGTACCACCGGTCGAACCAATCGGCTCGCCAAAGGTGAGCACGATCAAATCGCCCATCTGCACGGCACCGCTGGCGATCAACTGATCTTCGGCTTCTTGCAGCAACTGATCGCGGTCATGGCCGACGTATCTAATCAGCAACGGGTACACTCCGCGAAACAGCGACAGCCGATAGCGCGTGGAAATCTCCGGCGTGAGCGCGAAGATCGGCACGCCGCAATTGAAGCGCGACACCCACAACGCGGTGGAACCGCTTTGCGTCAAGGCCGCGATGGCTTTCACTTTCAGGTGATACGCGGTGAACAAGGCGCCCATCGCGACCGATTGATCCACGCGCGTGAACACTCGGTCGAGGAACTCGCGATCCAAGGTAACGTCCCGCGATTTTTCCGCTTCCAGGCAAATGCGGCTCATCGACTCAACCGTCTCGACCGGGTATTTTCCGGCGGCGGTCTCGGCCGACAGCATCACCGCGTCGGTCCCGTCGAGCACCGCATTGGCGACGTCGGACACTTCGGCGCGCGTCGGCACCGGACTGGAGATCATCGACTCCATCATCTGCGTGGCGGTGATGGTGAGACGATTGCGCTCGCGCGCCAGGCGAATCATGCGCTTCTGCAAGGCCGGCACGGCCGCGTCGCCGACTTCCACGGCGAGATCGCCGCGCGCCACCATGATGCCGTCCGACGCATCGAGGATTTCTTCCAAAGCGCCAATCGCCTCGGCCCGTTCGATTTTCGCGATCATCATCGAACGTCCGCCGGACGCGCGCATCAGTTCGCGCGCCATATACATGTCGGAACCGCTCTTGGGGAAAGACACCGCGAGGAAATCCGCTTTCATCTCGACCGCGGTCTTGATGTCGTCCATATCCTTGGCGGTAAGCGCGGGTGCGGTGAGTCCGCCACCTTGCCGGTTGATACCTTTGTTGTTGGACAACACTCCGCCGTGCCGGACGACGGTGTAAATTTCGGCGCCGCGCACTTTCTCGACGTCGAGGACCAAGCGGCCATCATCGAGGAGCAGCACCGCGCCCGCTTCCACATCTTTGGGCAGGTCTTTGTAATCCAGCCCGACGCGTTCCTGATTGCCCAGTTCGCAATTGGCGTCGAGCACGAAGCGGTCGCCGGTTTTAAGTGTGATCTTCCCGCTCTCAAACTTTCCGGTGCGAATTTTCGGGCCTTGCAGATCGCACATGATCCCCACGGTGCGGCTAAGCGACCGTGCCACGTCGCGCACCAATTCCGCTCGCTGCAAATGATCGTCGCGGGTGCCGTGGGAGAAATTCATGCGCACGACATCGACACCTGCCGCGAACATGCGCGTCAGCACCTCGCGATCATTGGAAGCCGGACCGAGGGTCGCGACTATTTTGGTGCTTCGTTGCATAACTTATGAGTCCGGGTGAGCGCGCGCCTGCAAGGCCTCGACCGCGGGTAAGGTCTTGCCTTCCAGAAACTCCAGAAAAGCACCACCGCCGGTAGAGATGTAAGAGATTCTATCAGTCACTTTGTACTTGGCGATCGCGGCCAAGGTATCGCCGCCGCCGGCAATCGTATACGCCGGCGAATTGGCGATCGCTTCGGCGATGTGCCGCGTGCCGTTGCCGAACTGCTCAAACTCAAACACGCCGACCGGCCCGTTCCACACGATGGTTCCGGCACGCGCCAGCAGCCCGGCGAGACGCTGCGCCGTCGCCGGACCGATGTCGAGAATCAGATCGTCGTTGCCCACGTCTGCGACACGCTTCACCGTCGCCCGCGCGTTCGCGGAATACTCCTTGGCGCACACCACATCTTCGGGCAGGGGTACCTCACCCCCTTTGGCGGCCAGCAGGTGCATCACGCGATTGGCTTCGTTTATCAAATCGGGCTCACATAAGGACTTGCCGACGGGAAGTCCCTTGGCCAGCATAAAAGTATTCGCGATGCCGCCGCCGACGATCAGTTGGTCCACCTTCGCGGCCAGCGCCGCGAGAATACTGAGCTTGGACGAGACTTTTGAGCCCGCCACAATGGCGATCAACGGACGCTTGGGTTGACTCAAGGCTTTGCTTAAGGCATCGAGTTCGGCGGCCAGCAAAGGGCCGGCGCAGGCAATCGGCGCAAACCGCGCCATCGCGTGCGTCGTGGCTTCCGCTCGATGCGCGGTGCCGAACGCATCGTTCACGTACACGTCGCACAGCGCCGCCATTTTGCGCGCGAGCGCTGCGTCATCTTTCTTTTCGCCTGGGTTGACGCGGCAGTTTTCCAGCAACACCACGTCACCGGCCGCGACCTGCACGCCGTCTACCCAATTCACTCGCAGCGGAACCGGGCGTTGTAATAGCGCGGCCAGTCGTGCCGCAACCGGCGCAAGCGAATCTTCCGGCGAGAGTTTGCCCTCGGTGGGGCGCCCAAGATGTGAAGTCACCATCACCGCCGCCCCTGCTTTCAGCGCGTATTCAATCGCCGGCAAGGACGCGCGGACGCGGGTGTCATCGGTAATTTGACCTTGCTCGTCTTGCGGAACATTCAGATCCGCGCGAATGAAAACGCGTTTGCCGCGCAAGTCCACTTCACTCAGGCGGAGGAACTTCACCGGTCAACCTTCACGGATACTACTGCGCCGCCATCAATGCGACCGCGGTGTCGAGCATCCGATTGCTGAAGCCCCACTCGTTGTCGTACCAACTGCTGACTTTCACCAGCGTGCCTTCGGAAACTTTGGTCAGCGTCGAGTCGAAAATCGACGAGGCCGGATTGTGGTTGAAGTCGACCGACACCAGCGGCGCAGTGTTGTAGATCAACACATCTTTCAGGTCGGTCTGCGCAGCTTGCAACACCGCGTGGTTCACTTCGTCCACCGTGGTCGCGCGGCGTGCGATAAACGACAGATCGACGATTGAGACGTTGAGGGTGGGAACTCTGATCGCGTAGCCATCGAGCTTGCCGTTGAGTTCCGGCAGCACCAAGCCAACCGCGGCCGCCGCGCCGGTCTTGGTTGGAATCATCGACTGCGTGGCGGAGCGCGCGCGGCGCAAGTCTTCGTGATAGACGTCGGTCAGAACCTGATCGTTGGTATAGGCATGGATCGTGGTCATCAAACCATTTACCACGCCGATGCGATCGTTCAGCGCCTTCACCAGTGGCGCCAGACAATTGGTGGTGCAGGACGCATTCGAAATCACCGTGTGACTTGCCTTCAGCGTCCGATGATTTACGCCAAACACCACGGTGGCATCGATATCCTTGCTGCCCGGCGCGGAGATGATGACTTTCTTCGCGCCGCCGGCGAGATGCGCGCCGGCTTTTTCCTTGCTGGTAAACAGGCCGGTGCACTCGAGCACCACATCCACTCCCAGTTCCTTCCACGGCAACTCGGCCGGATTGCGTTTTGCCAAGACGCGGACACGATCGCCATTCACCACCATGAATTCACCATCGACCGCCACTTGTCCTGGAAACGGCCCGTGCGCCGTGTCATAGCGGGTCAGATGGGCATTGGTTTCGGCGTTGCCGAGATCGTTGATCGCGACGATTTGCAGATCATGCTTGTTCGCGCCTTCGTAGTGTGCGCGCAGGATGTTGCGGCCGATGCGGCCATAGCCATTGATGGCGACGCGAATAGTCATAGGGATTCCTCCTTCATTGTCGCTTGAGCTACCTTTACCACGTTGTCGACGGTGAAGCCGAACAGTTTGAACAACTCGCCCGCGGGCGCGGATTCTCCAAAGGTGTCGATCCCCACCACCGCGCCTTCTAAACCGACGTACTTGCGCCAGTAGTCGGTCACGCCGGCTTCGATCGCGACGCGGCGAATGCCTTTAGGCAATACTGCATTTCGATACGCAGCATCTTGCCGGTCAAACACCTGAGTGCACGGCATGGAAACCACTCGCGTACGAACGCCTTGCTGCGCAAGAACGCCGCGCGCGCCCATCGCCAGCGCCACTTCCGAGCCGGTCGCAATCAGCACCACCTGGGCGGTGCCACCTTCTGCGTCAGCCAGCACATAGCCGCCGCGCGCGATTTGCTTCACCTGATCCGGTGTGCGCGATTGGAACGGCAAATTCTGACGCGAGAACAGCAAACAACTCGGACCATCCGTGCGCTCGATGGCGGAGATCCAGGACTGCGCGGATTCAACCGTGTCACACGGGCGCCACACGTGCATATTCGGAATCAGCCGCAACGACGCGGCATGCTCGATTGACTGATGGGTGGGGCCATCTTCGCCCAGACCGATTGAGTCGTGGGTAAACACGAAGACGCTGCGAATCTTCATCAGCGCCGCCATGCGCAGCGCGTTGCGAGAGTAATCGGAGAAAGTCAGGAAGGTTCCGCCATAAGGGATCAGCGCACCGTGCAAACTGATGCCATTCATGATCGCGCTCATGCCGAATTCGCGCACGCCGTAGTACACGTAGTTGCCGCCGCCGTCGCGCGACACGCCTTTGCTTCCCGACCACAGCGTGAGATTGGAACTGGCCAAGTCCGCCGAGCCACCCACCAGTTCGGGTAGCGCCGGTGCGAGTGCTTCAATCGCGTTCTGCGAGGCTTTGCGCGAGGCAATGGTCTCCGCCTTGGCCACCGCTTTTTGCAGCAAATCGTTGGCGTGCTCGCGCCAGCTCGCGGGTAACGCTCCGCTGACGCGCCGCTTGAATTGCGCCGCGCTCTCGGGGAAAGCAGCTTGATAAGCACTCATGCGCGAAGTCCATTCCTCTTGCAACCGAGCGCCGCGTGCGCGCGCATCCCAACCTGCATAGATGTCCGCGGGAATCGCAAACGGCGGATGCGGCCAGCCGATCTGCTCGCGCGTCGCGGCGATTTCCTTGTCACCCAGGGGCGCGCCGTGACTGTCGTGGCTGCCGGCTTTGGTGGGCGCGCCTTTACCGATGATGGTCTTGCAACAGATAAGCGTTGGGCGATCCGTCACGTCTTTTGCCGCGCGCAGCGCGCGATCAATGGCATCTCGCGTGTGACCCGCTACATCGCGCACCACGTGCCAGCCGTAAGCCTCAAAACGTTTCGGGGTGTCGTCGGCAAACCAGCCCGCGACTTTTCCGTCGATTGAAATGCCGTTGTCGTCGTACAGCGCGATGAGCTTGCCTAATCCCAACACGCCGGCGAGGGAACACGCTTCGTGCGAGATGCCTTCCATCAAACAACCATCACCCAAGAAGACATAGGTGAAGTGGCTGACGATTGGGTGCCCCGGCCGATTGAACTCCGCGCCGAGTAGCTTTTCCGCCAGTGCCATTCCAACCGCGTTGCTCAAGCCCTGTCCCAGCGGCCCAGTGGTGGTTTCCACTCCTGCAGCCATTCCGTACTCCGGGTGACCCGGCGTCTTCGAATGCAACTGGCGAAAGCGTTTCAGCTCGTCGATCGGCAGGTCATAGCCGGTCAGGTGCAGAAGCGCATAGAGCAACATCGAACCGTGACCGTTGGACAATACAAAACGATCGCGGTCCGGCCATTTTGGATCAGCGGGATTGTGCCGCAGATGATCGTTCCACAACACTTCTGCGATCTCGGCCATGCCCATTGGCATGCCGGGATGGCCCGAGTTGGCGTTCTGTACTGCGTCCATTGCCAGCGCGCGAATGGCGTTGGCGAGATCGGCTCTGTTGGCCATGCGACTCCCTCAAAAAGACAAAATCCCGTGACCCGGGATTCGGGCCGAATTGTAGCCGATCGGCCGCAGCGCGCGACCGCAAACGTCAATCCGTGTTTATCCGGTTGTCACACCCGCCCACCAGATATAGTTGCGCGCGATTTTGCGGCATAGCGCTCAGCATAGGTGGGCGCGGTGACATCGCCGGCGA
>JAYUZG010000080.1:0-5364 GCA_043751985.1 Betaproteobacteria bacterium | reverse complement strand
GTCATCGCGCTCTCGCCCTTCAAGAATACAGCGAGGTTTTCGACGAAGCCGAAAGTTTCAACGCCGGGCGGCATGAACTTGTTCTCGGCGCGCATTTCGCTGAACACCTTGACGCCCACCGGGTTGTTCACGCTCGCCTTCATCGCAGCATCGAAGAACTTGCCGCCTTCGACGCGGAAGCGCTCCTGGAACATGTACATGGTGTAGGGCGCTTGGCGGAAGAACGACGCCCCGTAAGTGCCTTTGCTCTTCAGCTTCTCGGTGAGGAAAGAGCCGATCTCGCTGAATTGCTTCCAAGTCTTGGGCGGCGCAAGGTCGTACTTGTACTGGTCCTTGAATGCTTTCTGCAGCGCTGGGTCCGCGAAGATATCTTTGCGGTAGTAGAACAGGAACACGTCACCGTCATCCGGGAAGCCGTAGATCTTGCCGTTGACGGTCATCTGATTGTCGCGATAGGTCGGGGCAATCAGCTTCAGTTCATCACGAAAGCCGTACTTGTCCACGAAGCTGTCGAGTTGCTCCAGGGCACCGGCTTGCACCAGATCGGGCATCCAGGCGGGAATCACGTTGAGTGCGTCATAGGCACCCGTGCCGGCGCGGTACTCGGCCATGATCTTGGTGAACATTTCGGCCGTGGAGACCTCGATCACTTTGATCTTGCATCCCGTTGCCTGCTCCCACTTCGGGCCGGAGAAGTTCAGCGGATCGAGCGATTGCAGGCCCGCTTCCCAGACGATAGTGATGGTCTTGCCATCCTTACAGATCGGCTTGGCTGCGTTCACAGCTCGTTGTGCGGCGCTCTCGGCGCTCGCGTTGCCAGCCCATGCGCACGCCAACGCCGTTGCGAGGGCGAGGTGCTGCATCAGTCGGGCGGGAGATGAAAACTTCATGATGTCTCCTCCAGAAAAATTCGACAGGATTGTCGTTGTTTGAACTGCCCGCGATTGCGGACGCCTACTCTAAAGCGAGTGGATTATGTTTAAGCGTGCGCGCCGATGTCAAGGACTATGCAGGCTGCACCGGCGGTGCAGCCTTGAATTTTTGATTACGTGATCCTCGATCGATCAGAAAATAAATCATGTTGCGACGCGCCAATCGGGCGCAAAAAAAGGGCACCGTACGGTGCCCTTAGCCATCGCTCGTGACTGCCGAGCGTAGCGATCATTCTAAAACTTAGTACAGCGCGACCGGATTGCCCGGTGATCCCGTGCCGCCGATTATTCTGAGCGGCGCCCAGACAAAGGCGAACTCGTGCACCTTGGCCGCAATCAGCGTGTTGGTGTCGATGTTCTCGATGTTCCAGATACCACGGCGGGTCTGCATTTCGGTGTGGCAGGGAACGGCGTAGCCTTCCTCTTCACCACCCGGTTGGGCATCGTTGGCAGAAGTATCACCACCGGTCAGTGCGATGTCCTTGGAGGCCATGTATTGGCAGGCGCTGATGCCAAATCCCGGCTCGCCTTGGGCGAACAAGGCGCGTGCCTCAGCATGTTGCTCCTTGGTCTGCTTCTTATAACGGTCATTGCCCCAGGAGTTACCCTGGCCAGTATGCAGGAACACACAGTCGCCGGACTGAATGTCGCCCAGATGCTGCGCCTTGAGCATGCCCTTGATATCGTCAGCGGTAATGATGCCGATGTCGCCGGCTTTCTTCGGGATTGGCAGCATTTCCGCGTCGGCACCCAACTTGCCCTGCGACTTGCGATAGGCCACTGCATCCAGCACCACGCTGCGGCAAACATAGCCGTCGCCCGTGTGCTCTACTCCCAACGGGCCCATGCCTAGCACACGGCCGCCTGCGCCACGCTCATAGGCTTTTTCGCGATCCTGACCGTTGTAATAGAAGTCACCCTTGGAGGTACGCACGCCGATGTGGCCGGGGCCGTCGAACTGAGTCTGAATCTGGCCGATTTCGGTGGTGACCAACTCGTCGTGATACACCAAGGCGTTCTTGCCAAAAGGACCGCCGGTAGGCGTGCCCGGAATCGTCATCTGCCATCCACGCATGCCAAATGCTGGCGCCTCACGGTGATAGAACTTGCCGATGGTCAGCGCCTTGAATTGTTTGACAACCGACATGGCGCGCTTGATGTTGGCCGAGTTGTGAACGTGATTTGCACTTCCCGCCCGGTCATCCGCGCCCCACTTGGTCGGGGCCCAGTTTTCTTCCCAGGGTTTGTCGCTCACTTGCGCGAACGCGGTGCCTGCAACGAACAGGGCACCGACGCCCGCTGCTACGATATGCAGCGATTTCATTTGTAATTCCTCCTTGAATGATTGCTTGGTTTTTCGCCAGATTGCTTCGAACGCGGGATGATCCCCGGTCTTTCAGCAGACGCTAGGCTTGCACAATCCGCGGAAAAACTCAATCGCGCAGCGCAATACAAATTTCTGTCGCCGCTTGCCACGGCTTAAATTGCCGCGATTGACACGGCCGTAATCACCGGCGTAAGGTGTATCGCTGTAAAGCTGTCGAATGGCATTTATTTGAGGAGCCGAGCGGTGATTTCCGACCAAGATGTCGCGACCTATCGCGAACAAGGGATGCTGGTGGTGCCCGATGTTGTGGACGCAACAACGCTGGCGCGGATTCACGCGCTGGTGGATGATCTGATCCTGAAATCGAAGGGCGTGACCGGGCACACCGATGTTTACGACCTGGAACCCACGCACACGCCACAAGAGCCGCGCGTGCGCCGCATCAAAACCCCACACAAGCTGGATCCGATTTTTCTGGAGCTGGTAAAGAGCCCGAAGATGCTCTCCATCCTGAAACAGCTGCTCGGACCGAATGTGCGTCTGCACGGCTCCAAGCTCAATCTGAAGTTGCCACAGTTCGGCTCGCCGGTTGAATGGCATCAGGACTGGGCGTTTTATCCGCATACCAACGAGGACATCCTGACCATCGGCGTCATGTTGAACGACGTGGCGATGGAAAACGGGCCGATGCTGGTGCTGCCGCGTTCGCATACTGGCCCGGTTTACGACCATCACGCCGACGGCCGCTTCTGCGGTGCCATGGACCCGGAGAATATTCGCTTGCCGTATGACCAGGCGGTGGCGGCAACCGGGCGTGCCGGCACCTGTTCGTTTCACCACGTGCGGCTGGTGCATGGTTCGGCGATGAATACCTCGACGCGCCCGCGCCGCTTGTTGCTCTACGAATGCACCGCGGCGGACGCCTGGCCGCTGGTGAATTTCACCAATCTGGAAGAATTCAATTCGCGCATGTTGTGCGGTGAGCCGACCATCGAGCCGCGAGTGATGCCGGTCCCGGTGCGCATGCCCTTGCCGCCGGCTCTCAATCCCGGTTCCATTTACGAGAATCAAACCGCGACCGGCCGTCGTTATTTCGACGCGCCGCTGCAGCAGCGCGAAGCGACTTGAATCGCGCACGCGTAAAACTTTCGAGCTGCAAGCGTCTAAAACATGCGCAACCCGCAACCTCAGTCCCAAGCTTCTAACAAGGTGCTCAGTCCTGACCGAGTGAGCGCCTTTCAACGCGATGGAGTCCTTTTCCCGGTGCCAGCCTTGACCGCGCAACAAGCGGGCGGATATCTCGCTCGGCTGGAGCAGGTCGAGCAGCGGCATGGCGGTCCGTTGCGCGGTAACTTGCGCACCAAACCACACTTGCTGTTTACCTGGGCGGCCGAGTTGATCAGGCATCCCGCGATTCTCGATGCGGTCGAAGACTTGTACGGTCCGAATCTGCTGTGCTGGAGCAGCAGCATGTTCACCAAGGAAGCGCGTGATCCGAGCTACGTATCGTGGCACCAGGATTCAACTTATTGGGGCTTATCTCACCCCGATGTCGTCACCGCGTGGGTCGCGCTCACGGTGAGCCACGTCGCCAATGGTTGCATGCGCGTGATTCCCGGCTCGCATCTCAAAGATCAGTTGCCGCACAAGGACACCTTCGCGCCGGATAACTTGCTGACGCGCGGGCAGGAAGTCATGGTCGAAGTGAATGCCGCGCAAGCGGTCGATGTAGAGCTTCAGCCAGGCGAATTTTCGCTGCACCACGTGCGCATTGTGCATGGTTCGGATCCTAACCCCGCACCCTACCGCCGGGTGGGCTACGCGATTCGTTACGTTCCAACTTATTTGCATCAGACCGCGGGCCCGCGCGACTGCGCGACCCTGGTGCGCGGCGTCGATACGTTCAAGCATTTCGATGCCGAGCCGGCGCCGCGCGCGGACTTTGACGCCGACGCAGTGGCAGCGCATCGTCGCATTACCGAGCAAGCGAATCAGGTTCTGTACCGCGGCACTGACAAGCGCAATCCCAAGTAATTCCTACGAAACGCTGGTAGCCTGGATGAAGCGTAAGCGTAATCCAGGGGGACAGTGAGTTTGAGACGCACGGATTTCCCCGGGTTCCATTTCGTTGCATCGGGCTACGAAGCCAAGTGTTGGCTGAGATCAAGAACAATTCAAACCGAGGAGGAGCTTCACTGTGACGACTCTCGCCGCGCCGGATGCGCAATTCGAAGACGGCACTTACCGCAAGATTGCCTGGCGCATTATTCCGTTTGTGTTCGTGTTGTATGTGATCGCTTTCCTCGATCGCGTGAATGTGAGTTATGCGAAGTTGCAGATGTCGGCGGACCTGGGCTTCAGCGAAACGGTATACGGCTTTGGCGCGGGGATGTTTTTCATCGGCTATTTCTTTCTCGAGATTCCCAGCAATCTGATTCTCAACCGAGTGGGCGCGCGCATCTGGATCGCACGCATTCTGGTGATCTGGGGCGTGATCTCGTCGTCGTTCATGTTCATCGAGACGCCGATGCAGTTTTACGTCATGCGATTTTTGCTGGGCATCGGTGAAGCGGGGTTCTTCCCCGGCATCATTCTCTATCTCACTTTCTGGTTTCCCGCACACCGGCGTGCGCGCATGACCGCGACCTTCATGACCGCGATTGCGATCTCCGGCGTCATTGGTGGGCCGATCTCGGGATGGATCATGAAGTCGCTGGCCGGAGTGCATGACTTGCACGGATGGCAGTGGCTGTTCCTGCTGGAAGGATTACCCGCCGTGGTGTTCGGCGTTATCACCTTCTTCTATCTGGATGACAATCCAGGGCGCGCCAAATGGCTCACCGGCGCGCAGAAACAATTGGTCTCGACGCAGATCGAACAAGAAGTCCGGCATAAGAGCGCAGTCGGCGCGCATGCGCGCTTTCTCGATTCGGTGCGCGATTACCGGGTGTGGCTGCTGGCGCTGATTTATTTCTCCAACGTGATCGCGTTCTATGGCGTGAGCTTTTTCCTGCCGCAACTGATCAAAGAGATGGGCGTCACCGATCTACTGCAAAACGGGCTGATTTCGGCGATTCCGTGGGCGGTGGCGGCGGTCGCCATGGT
>JAYUZG010000079.1:0-11058 GCA_043751985.1 Betaproteobacteria bacterium | reverse complement strand
GCTTTGGGGAGGTTCCGTATGCACCTCTCACCGATGTGCCATCGGTGTATTGCGTCACGGACAGTACAAGAGCCGGTCACGGTTTCAAGCCCGCCACGTCACGGGCGCGGTCCGGAAACCGGCACCAAACTATATCGTCAGGCTCGGGAGGTTGCCAGGCCATGGATTTCAGCGGATTTCAGCGGATTACGGCAACGACTTGCGACTGAGCACGGTGAACATCCGCCCAGAACAACTGGTGTCAAGCGCTCGAATAAGCGACAATTTCGTTACCTTATCCAATTCGCTGGAGACATGGCTGACTCACTATTTTCCGTTGCCGACCAGGTGTTGCTCGTTTCCGGCGGCAGCCGCGGCATCGGCAGTGCACTGGCCGAGGGGTTTGCGCAACGCGATGCGCGCGTCATCATCGCCGGCCGCGAGCACGCCACGCTTGAGCAAACCGCAAAGTCGATTTCCGCGAGCCGCTATCCGATCTCGACCATCGTCTGTGATGTAGCCGATCCAGAACAGGTCACTCGAACCGTGGCCAAAGTGCTTGCAGATTACGGCCGCGTCGATACGCTGCTCAACGTGGCAGGTGTGAACAAACGCATGCGCGTCGAGAATTATTCGATGGCCGAGTACGACTGGATCATCGGCATCAATCAACGCGGTGCGTTTGCGGTGGCGCAGGCAGTCGGACGCGCGATGATCGGCCGCAACAGCGGCAACATCATCAATATCGATTCGCTCAACACCTATGCGCCGCTCAAAGGTGTCACGGCCTACGCCATGAGCAAAGGCGCCATCAGCATGATGACGCGCGGCATGGCGACCGAGTGGGGGCCCCACGGCGTCAGAGTCAACGCGATTGCGCCGGGCTTTTTTCCCACCGCGTTGTCAAAAACACTCTGGGCCGAGTCACACATGCAGGAGTGGGCCAACACCGCGACACCATTGGGCAAACTGGGCGATGTGAAGGATCTGGTGGGTACTGCGATCTTTCTTGCGTCGTCCGCATCGGCTTTCATTACTGGGCAAGTGATTCGCGTGGATGGCGGCATCACCGCTGGGATGAACTGGCCGATCGAATTGTAGAAGCATGCTACGAAGCGCCCGCTGGCTGGCGCTGCTCACTGGCCTAGTTGCATCATCTGCGCACGCTGACGAAGCGCTCATGCGCTTCGCTCGCGGAGAAGCGGTCTTCGACTTCGTCTGGGTGGTGAAACCCTCACCGCTCGGACAATGGGGACGCGGGCCGGTATCAAACGCGGAAGCCTGCTTCGATTGCCATCCAAATTATGGTCGCGGGCACGCTCCAGACAGCGATGGCCCCGCGCCGGCGTCGATGATCGTTCGGCTCTCGATGCAAGCGGTGAGCGGCACAATGCAGCCGCATCCGACGTACGGCGAGCAACTGCAAACCCAAGGCGTGCTGGGCGAAGTGCCGGCCGAGGGCCAGGTATGGTTGCGATGGCAATCGCACCCGATCGCGCTGGCCGACGGCGAGCGAGTCTCGCTGCGCAAGCCCGTCGTCGAATTTCGTGAACTTGCGTCTGGCAGCATCACAAAATTGGTACGAACGTCGCTGCGCATCGCGCCACCTATCCGAGGCATGGGATGGCTCGAAGCAGCCGAGATCGTCACGACCACGCGAGGCAAGACCAATCGCGTTTGGAACATCGAGCAAAGACAGTACGCCATCGGCAAGTTCGGCTGGAAGGCCACGCAGCCCGGCCTGCGGCAACAGATTGCGCATGCCTATCATCAGGACATGGGCGTGACCACGCGATTATTTCCGCAAGAAAATTGCACGTCCATCCAAAACGCCTGTGCAGCCTACCCATCGCCCGGCCACCTGGAATTGTCTGACGAGCGCCTCGACGATCTGACTTATTTCCTGCGCGCGTTGCCACCACCGGAATCTGTCACCCGGTCCTCGATGGACGCCCCAACCTGGACCCTTGTCCAGCAAGGAAAAAAATTATTCGCCGATGCTCACTGCCACGCCTGCCATACCCGGCACAGGAGGACCGGCCCAGCCGCCGCGCTGCCGGCCCTCGCACAGCGCACATTTCGTCCCTATTCCGATATGCGCCTGCACGACATGGGTGAAGGCCTCGCCGATCACCTTCCCGAACGCAAAGCAAGCGGCCGCGAATGGCGCACCGCGCCGCTGTGGGGAGTGGGCGGCGATCACAGCTCTTTACTCCACGACGGCCGTGCACGCAACACCGCCGAAGCGATTCTGTGGCATGGTGGCGAAGCAACTCGCTCGCGCGAAATGTATCGTCGTCTGTCGCGTGCAGATCGAATTGCCCTGGACGCCTTTCTGCGATCGCTGTAGCGGGCAGTGACTGGGTGTGGACTTTCCCGGCGCAGATCGAAGCTATTTATTGACGTGTCGCGCCAGCGGCGCCACCGACGCGCCGCGCACGCTATGCTTCACGAATAACTCTCCAACCATTCCGTTGACCTTGATCTCTTCGACAAATTGACGCAGGAATTCCGCTGCGGCGGGGCGGCCCTGCGGCGTGCCGATCGACTGTTGAACGGCGGTAAAGCGGCCTTCCAGCAGTTTCGACCCCGGTACTTTTTCGAGGTCGCTCAATAGGCGCGGCTTAAGACCGGCGAGGACTTCCAGTTTGTCTTTCAGAAAAATTTCCAGCGAAGCGTCCATGCTCGGCACGCGCACCAGTGTCGCGTGCTTGAGGTTTCGGCTGAGATACAAGTCGTACGCGCTTTTACTCATAAGCGCAATGCGCACACCCGCGCGATCTACCTCATCGATCGACTTGATCGTTGTGCCCGCCGGCACGAGATAACTTGCATCGATCTCCAGATAAGCCGCGCTGAACGCAATGACGCTCGCACGCGCCGGTTCACTCCCCATGAAAGCGATATCCCAACTATTCTTCTGCGCCGCTTCGGCCATTAAACCGGGATTCTCGAAGCCGACGATTTCGACCGCGGTGCCAAGGCGCCGCGCGATTTCGGCAGCGATGTCGATCGCCACGCCACGATACTTTCCGCTGGCGTCATGCTGCGATAGGAGAAAGTTGCTGTGATTGATACCGACGCGCAGCTTGCCGGTCGGGGTTAGGTCCGCTTTCGCGGTAGCAGAAGGTTTGGTTGTCATTTTAGAAATGTAACATGGGAGCGCTCTGAAAAAATGCCAGGACAGAACGGCGTGCGCGCTCAAGCATGCTCAGGTAAGTCTCGATGACAGCTCATGAGTTTGATATAGTTCTCTCATTGATTATTGATCCAGGTGCTGATCGATGTGCACAGATCTCCGCAGAATTTGACGGACTAGTTCTTCATGCCTACGCTCAGTACGTTTTACGGAATTTTGATACAGATGTTTTGGAACGACCATGCGCCGCCGCATTTTCACGCGCTGTACGCGGAACATGAGGCACTTGTTGACATTCGTACCTTGGAGATTTTCGAAGGAACACTTCCAAGGCGCGCTCGTGCACTTGTATTGGAATGGGCACAGGAAAATCGTGGCGAACTGATGGAGGACTGGGAATTATGCGAACGCAATCAGATGCCAAAGAAAATTCAGCCTCTGAGCTGAATCCCTCCTTTGTTCCGACTAAGCCTTGGCGTGTAGTATTTGTACGGTCATTGGCAGGTTATCGATTGAAAGTGAAGTTCGTGGACGGCCTGGAAGGAATCGTAGATATGTCTGCCTTGGTACATTCCAAGAATGCGGGCGTATTTGCGAAATTGGTGGATCAAACACAGTTCTCACTGGTCAGGCTTGAACATGGTGCCGTTACGTGGCCGGGCGAACTTGATCTCGCGCCGGATGCCATGCACTCCGCGATTAAGGCCGGTGGCGAATGGGTTTTGACGTAATTCTTGTTAACCTAGTGGTGGTTCGCTCCCCGGAAACAACATGCCAATAATCATCGACATTATCTCCGACGTAGTCTGTCCATGGTGCTATATCGGAAAGTGCAATCTTGAATCGGCTCTCGCCAAATTTCATGACAGCCACCCAGCGGAACCGGCTCCGACGGTACGTTGGCATCCATTCCAGTTGAATCCGCAATTGCCCAAGACGGGCGTACCGCGCGCCGAATATCTGGAGAAAAAATTTGGCGGGCCAGCGCGCGCGAAACAGATTTACGCACGGGTCACCGAGGCCGGCAAGCAGGCGGGCATCGCTTTCGACTTCGATCGCATCTCGGTACAACCCAACACCGTGGACGCGCATCGTTTGATCTATCGCGCGCTCGATGTAAACCGGCAAGACGCAGTGGTGGACGCCTTGTTTCGCGGTTATTTTCTCGAAGGCAAAGACCTCACCAAACTCGAATCACTGGTCGAAGCCGCCGAACAAGCCGGCATCGACGGCAAAGCGTCGCTCGATTATCTGACGGGCGATGACGATCTGGAGCTGATTGCGGATGCCGATCGCGAGGCGCGCGCGATGGGCGTCGAGGGCGTACCGTTTTTTATAATCAATCGCAAGTACGCGCTGTCCGGTGCGCAGCCACCGGAGGTCATCTTGCAGGCGATCGAGCAGGCCACTGCCGAGTCGGCGAAAACGGCGAGCTGATAGTTATTCAACTTGGGGCCAACCCCATCTGCCACAAAATAAAACTATCGGTGAAAGCGATCTCGCGCAGGTATTCATAGCGGCCCGAAGCGCCGCCGTGACCGGCGTCCAGATTGGTTCTCAGCAACACCGGCCGCGTTCCAGTGTTGCGCGTGCGCAGTTTGGCAACATATTTTGCCGGCTCCCAATACATAACCTGACTGTCATTAAGCGAAGTCTCAACCAGCATCGCGGGATACGCGCCACGCCGGAGATTGTCGTAGGGCGAATACGACAGCATGTAACGAAAGAAATCCTTTTTGGCCGGATTACCCCACTCCTCGTATTCGCCGGTGGTCAACGGCAGCGTGGGGTCGAGCATGGTGTTCATGATG
Organism: Betaproteobacteria bacterium; assembly: GCA_043751985.1. Classification (GTDB taxonomy): domain Bacteria; phylum Pseudomonadota; class Gammaproteobacteria; order Burkholderiales; family JAYUZG01; genus JAYUZG01. Next base: position 6,129 of record JAYUZG010000079.1, on the reverse strand, counting down.
TCAACGAACGGCACCTGGGCCACCACGGCACGGAATAGATCGGGACGCAGATTGGCCACTGCGCCCATCAGCAAACCGCCGGCGCTGCCGCCTTCGATCACCAGCTTCGGCGATGATGTGCGCTTGGCGCGAATCAAATGCTCGGCGCAAGCAACGAAATCGGTGAACGTGTTTTTCTTGCTAAGCAGGCGGCCCGCGTCGTGCCAGCGCTTGCCCATCTCCCCGCCGCCGCGCACATGCGCAACCGCGTACACCGCGCCGCGATCCAGCAAAGACAAGCGGGTCGAGCTGAAATAGACGTCGTGCGCATAACCGTAGGCACCGTAGCCGGTCAGCAGCAACGGACGGGGCCAAGTCTTGCGGCCGTCCGCGCGATACACCAGTGACACCGGAATCTTGGTGCCATCCTTGGCTTTCGCGTAGCGAAGTTCCGAGCGGTACTTCGCCGGATCGTAACCACCTTTCACTTTTTCCTGCTTCAGAAGTTTGCTTGCCCCGCTGCGCATGTCGTAGTCGAACATCGCTTCCGGCGTGACCAGCGACTCGTAGCCGAAGCGGTAGACATGACTGTTGAATTCCCGATTGGTACCCGAGTACATATTGCACACGCGCTCCGGCACCGGGATATCACGCGATCGGCCGCTGGCGAAATCGACCACGCGCATGCGCGGGAATCCGCCACGCCGCTCGTGCACCACAGCGTGATGTGCAAACAGTTCAGCGCCTTCCAACACGACGTCTTCGCGATGCGCGATCAATTCGCGCCACTTGCGTTTCGCACAATCGGCGACCGGCGCGACCACCAGCCGGAAATTGGGGCCACGGTCATTGGTGAGAATATAAAAATGCTCACCGTGATGATCCGCGTAGTACTCCAAGTCGCGTTGACGCTTGCGCATAAGAGTCAAGCGCGCGGCGGGATCGCCCGCGTCCAACCAGCGCACTTCGCTCGTGGTAGTGCTATCCGAAGTCAGAAAAATGTAACGGCGGCTGCGCGATTTGGAGATTGAAATTGAAAACGCCTGGTCCTTTTCCACATACAACAGAGTGTCCTTCGCATTCCCGAGCACGTGGCGGTAAAGGCGGTCTGCGCGTTTGGCTTTGTCCTCGCGCACGTAGTACAGCGCCTGCCCGTCATTGCCCCAAGTCACCGAGCGCACTTTGGTAATTTTGTCCGGCAGGAGTTTGCCGCTGACCAAGTCTTTCACCACCAGCGTGTACTCGCGAAAACCGGTCACGTCGGTTGAGTAGGCGAGCAAACGTCCGTCGGGACTCACCGCGGAAACCCCGACGGAAAGAAATTTCTGTCCGCGTGCGAGCCGGTTCAAATCAAGAATGATCTGCTCGCGGGCGCGCCTACTCCCGCGCTTGCGACAGAAAATCGGATATTGCTTGCCTTTCACCGTGCGCGAGTAGTGCCACCACTCACCGTCACGGTAGGGCACGCCCATATCGGTCTCGCGAATGCGGCCGAGCATCTCTTGGTACAACGTCTCTTGAAAAGACTCCAGCGGCGCCAGCACATGGTCGGTGTAAGCATTCTCCGCCCGGAGATGATTGATGACCGCGTTGCTTTTCTTGTTTTGCAACCAGGCGTAATCGTCCGCGAGCACACGTCCGTGCAGGCGCTTTACGCTAGGCGCGCGTGGCGCAACCGGCGCGGTGACTTGCTTGTTCAAGGATCGCTCTCCCTAGAATTCGCCGCCGGCGAATCCGGCGCTGGCGCGGAGCTTACACGCGCCGCGCGCAATGGGGAAGAGTTAGAGCGGCGCTCAGAACTTGGTCGTGACCCCAATAGTCAGCGCGCGATCGGCGGTGATCTGTACGCCGTTGACTCGCTGCCACAGCGGAAGTTGCAACAAGCCATACACCCGCGCGCTGCGCGAAACTTCGTAACTCACGCCGGGTGCGAGGTAAAGCGCATCGCCGCCCGACTCCGCCGCTTCGGCATTCTCGCCGCTATCGTGGCCGCGGTGCACTACATTCAATTGCATAAGAGCAGCGAGCCTTCGAGTGACGCCATGGCGATAGCCGAGATCAAGACTGATCCGATCACCGGGTAGGAATCGCGCATGCGCTTGCAACGCGTGCTGCCAACGTGCCTGCGCGAACGCATCGTTGTCGCCGATCAACCAACGATGAAATCCGCCAAGAATGAGGTCAGTGGTGCCGCTACCGGGTTGCAATCCTCGCTCTGCCGCCTCGCCCGCATCGTTTTCTTTCGAATGAATTCCGGTGGGTAATTTGACACCGAACAGAATTCCGCTCGACGCGTTCTCACCGTCTGCGCGGTCCATCGCATAGCGACCCACCACCTGCACATCGCCCAGTTCGGTGAAATCCCATTTCTCGACTTCCTGCGTCGTACCGTCATCGAAGATGTGCGTGTGCGAACGCCCCCAACATCGGCAAGGTGAGCGACACGCCCCAATGGGTGTCGAAGCCGTGATCAATGGTTGCGATCCAATTGCGGTTGATCGTGCGCACCTCTTTGTGCTCGCCTTGCGCCTGATCGATGCCGATGCGCTCGGTACCGTGGCGAAGCTGGTCCTGGTCGATGAACTCGAAACGCAGATCGACGCGCGTGCCCGGATCACCCGACGCGCCGTGCAGCTCCCAATCGGTGTTGATCGCACAGGTCGACGCGCCGCAGTTGGCATGGACAGAAGCGGCACACGCGAGCAAGCCAACAATGGATAAAACTTTCTCGGTGTATTTGAACAGGACAGCGCGCATTTGCTTGCCTTATCACGATCGAAGAGCCGCCATGCTAACCAGCAGATCGCTCGACGGGAATGTGACATATTGTCGCACCCCGCTCTCGAACAGCCGTTCGCCCGGTAGAATTCGCGCACAAGATTCGACCCATGACTGACCTCATCTCTCTTCCCGCGCTGAACCAGAATCTGGGGCGACTCGTTCTGTTGCGCTTGATTGTGCTGGGCGCAATTGTCGTCGCCGTGATCACGGTCACAGGTTGGCTCGGGCTCGAGTTACCGCTTGTGCGGTTAGGCGCGATCACCGCGAGTTACGCCGCGCTCACCGCACTGGTGTTCTGGCGACTGTTGCGCGGTTGGGCAGTTACGGAATTGGAGTTCGTTCTGCACTTGAGCTCGGACGTTTTGCTATTGTCCGGCCTGCTCTATTTCAGTGGCGGCGCGGCCAATCCTTTTGTGAGTTTGTTCTTGTTGTGGGTGGTCATCGCGGCGACGACCTTGGCCGCCGGGTATGCGTGGTACGTCACGGGGCTGACGGTGTTTTGTTATTCCTTGCTGATGAATTATTACGTGCCACTCACTTCGGCAGAACATCTGCAACATCTCGATCACTTCGGGTTGCACGTGATCGGCATGTGGGTGAACTTCCTGGTGAGCGCGGTACTGGTAGCCTGGTTCGTGGTGCGCATGGCGAAAGCCATTCAGCAGCGCGACCAGCGGCTGGCGCAAGTGCGCGAAAAGGCCTTACGCGACGACAAAGTGTTGGCGCTCGGACTGCTGGCAGCGGGCGCGGCACACGAACTGGCGACGCCGATCTCCACCATGAAAGTTCTGCTTGGAGAGATGGCGCGCGACGCGCAAGAGGCAGCCTTGCGCGCAGACTTGCGCACGCTCAATGATCAAATCGAAGTGTGCCGCACGATCATTCAAGGCCTCGCGACTTCGGCCGGGCAGGGGCCAGGTCACGAAGCCCATGCGATGACGCTCGCGGAGTTTCTGCATCAAACCATCCGGCGCTGGCAATTGTTGCGCCCAATCGTCTCGGTGCAATCACGCTTTGGCGCGGGCGTTGAGTCCACGCGCGTACTGGCCGACGACACCTTCGCGACCTCGCTGATCAGCCTGCTCAACAACGCGGCCAATGCGTCGCCGGACTCTATCGAATTCGCGGTTGAGCGGGAAGGCAATGAACTGACCATCGAAATTCTCGATCGCGGCCCCGGCGTGGATAAAGAACTGGCGCGCGCCGCGGGCAAGGCGATTTTTACCAACCGCGCCGACGGGAGCGGACTGGGTATCGGTCTCTTTCTCGCCAACGCAACCATAGAGCGTCTCGGCGGAAATATTCTGTTGCTGAATCGCCCGGGCGGCGGTGCCTGCACTCGGCTACGTTTGCCTCTGGATCGCTTGCAACGCCTGCCAACATGAACACAATTGCAACGAAATCCCGGCTGCTCATCGTTGATGACGACGCGACTTTCCGGGAAGTCCTCGCGCGCGCGATGCAGCGCAGAGACTTTGACGTCGCGACAGCGGAATCGCCTTCGACGGCATTAACCGCGGCACGCACGCAAATACCTGACTACGCGGTGGTCGATCTACGCGTGCCCGCGAGCTCGGGCCTGACACTGATACCGGAGCTGAAGCGCCTCAACCCGGCGATACGAATCTTGATGCTGACCGGCTTCGCCAGCATCGCCACCGCAGTCGAGGCTATCAAGCTGGGCGCGGCAAATTATTTAGCAAAGCCTGCGAACGCCGATGAAATTTTTGCGGCCCTGACACGCGATCAAACTGACAATGAAAACGATCTGCCCGAGCAGCGCCTGTCGGTCGATCGCCTCGAATGGGAACACATTCAGAAAGTGCTGGCCGACAACGACGGCAATATTTCCGCCACCGCCCGCGCCTTGCACATGCATCGCCGCACGCTGCAAAGAAAATTGTCGAAGAAGCCCGTTGCGAAGTAACAGTGGCTCGCGCTCGATTCAACCTAAAAAAACTGCGACCCACCACAGAGACACAGAGGCTCAGAGAAGACCTCAATCGGTCGCGCTATTTGTCTCAACCACCCTTTGTGAACGCAACGGGAGCCGTTCTATCTCGGTCGCGAATTATTTGCCGAGCTTTCTTCTCTGCGTCTCTGTGCCTCTGTGGTTAAACCGCGCTTTCGAGTTTCACTCGATCCCGAGGGCTTCATCGATTCCCAGATGCACGTTCATCGCCTGTACCGCCGCACCGGAGGCGCCTTTGCCGAGATTGTCCAGGCGCGCGATCAGTACCACTCTCTCTTCGTTGCCGAACACGAATAGATCAACACGATTGGTATCGTTACAACCTTGCACATCGAAAAATCCGTGCTCGCAGTTGCCTTCGTTGTCGAACGGCATGACACGAATGAAGCGCTCGCCTTGGTAATAACTACTCAGTGCTTCACGCAGCGCCGCGGGTCCTATCGGCCGCGCCAGCCGCTTCGGTTGCACGAAAACCGTTACCGCCAGACCTTTGTAGAACGGGCCAACAATTGGCGTGAAGACCGGTGCCTCATTCAAGCCGCCATGTGCACGCATCTCGGGAAGATGTTTGTGACTCAGTTGCAATGAATAGGGGCGCGGCGCATTCAGTCGCCCCGCGGCGCTCTCATATTCTTCGATCATTTTCTTGCCGCCGCCCGAGTAGCCGGTAATCGAATGCGCGGTGACCGGGTAATCGATCGGCATGATCCCCGCCGCGATCAACGGCCGCACCAGCAGAATAAACGCAGAGGCGTGACAACCCGGATTGGCGATGCGTTTGCTCTTGCGCAATTTCGCGCGTTGTTGGCGATCCAGTTCCGGTAACGCGAAGACCCAACCCGGGTCGGTGCGATGCGCGGTGGACGCGTCGATCACGCAAGTCTTCGAGTTACTGACCAGTGCCGCTGATTCGCGCGCCGCTTGATCCGGCAGGCACAGAAAGGTGACATCCGACTGATTGATCAACGCAGCGCGCGCCGCCACGTCCTTGCGTTTTTCAGCATCGATCTTCAGCAATGCAATATCGCTGCGCCGGGCGAGATACTCGTTGATCCGCAGTCCCGTCGTTCCTTCCTGTCCGTCCACAAAAACTTTGAATGGCATATTCTTCCGCTACTTGCGTTGCGATAACTTGGATTCTGCCACAGGGACAATTGATCCAAGGTACACACGATGAAACTCATTACCTGGAATATTCAGTGGGGCCGCAGCATCGACGGACATGTCGATCTTGACCGCATCGTGCGCACTGCGCGGGAGTGTGCTGACTTTGATGTACTGTGTCTGCAAGAGGTCGCGGTGCATTTTCCCGGTTTGGCCGGGAGTCTTGGCGAAGATCAGGTGGCGCGTCTGGAACAGTTGCTTCCGGACTTCAGTGTGCACTTCGGCGCTGCGAC
>JAYUZG010000078.1:0-8720 GCA_043751985.1 Betaproteobacteria bacterium | reverse complement strand
GGCCTTTCAGGTATTCGCCTTCGGGAAATTCCAGGCTCACGGTGTGGTCGGCGCTGGCGCTCATTTCGCCCAATACCTGCATCTTGATCTGTGCGTCGCTGGCGGCGCCGGCGACGATTTTTCGAAACAGGTCGCGTGACACACCACTGGAGCAAGAAAAGGTGGCGAGAATGCCGCCAGGGCGCAGCAACTTCATCGCCAGCAAATTGATGTCTTTGTAGCCGCGCGCGGCGCGCTCAGCGTGCGCCGCGGTCGGCGCAAACTTCGGCGGATCCAGAATAATCAGATCGAATAGCCGTCCGCGATCTCGATACGCTCGCAGGCTGTGAAACACGTCCGCTTGCTCGAACGTGCATCGCTCGAGTGGCAGTGCATTGCGCGAGACATGGTCCTGCGCCAGCGCGAGCGCATCGGCGGAGCTGTCCATGGATATCACATGTCTCGCGCCCGCGGCCAAGGCGTGTACCGAAAACGCGCCGGAGTAACAAAAGCAATTCAGCACCTCGCGGTCAGCGCAAAGACTTGCCACGCGCGCGCGGTTATCGCGTTGATCGAGGTAAAACCCGGTCTTGTGGCCATGCGCAAGATCCGCGACGAAGCGAAGATTGTTCTCCGCAAACTCCACGCGCTCATCTGCCAGCGTGCCGCGCAGCACGCCGACGCGTGGCGGCAATCCCTCCAGTTGCAGCACCTCTTGGTCGGAGCGCTCGTACAACACCTGGAGGCCGGTCAGTTCAAGCAGCGCGTCGGCAATAGTTTCGCGCCACAACGTCGCTCCCGCGCTGCTCGCCTGCAACACCAGCACATTGGCGTAGCGATCGACCACCAAGCCCGGTAAGCCATCGGGCTCGCCGTTGATCAAGCGTTCCGCCCCTTCTGGTTCGAACTTCATCAACGAGCGCCGTCGCGCGATCGACGCTTCGATGCGATTACGAAAAAACGCCGCGTCGATCGGACGGTTGCCGTCCCAATCCCATACTCGACCACAGATCTGCGACGACGCGTTGAGCGCCGCAACGCCGAGGAGCTGTCCGTCCGTGCTGCGGACTTGTACCGTTTCACCCAGAACGGGGTCAGCCGGAAACTTCTGCACCGCCCCCGAGAAAATCCACGGGTGCCGGCGCAGCAGCGATTTCTCGCGGCCGGGTTTTAGGGTGATGGATTTCAATTTCGGAAACGCGAATTAACCACACAGCAAGCAGATCACGTCTTCGCCGCCTTGCGTTTCGCACGCGGATGCGCGGCGTCGTAGATCTTCGCCAGGTACTGATAATCCAGATGGGTATACACCTGAGTCGTTGAAATGCTGGCGTGACCCAGCATTTCTTGCACCGCACGCAAATCGCCACTCGATTGCAGCAGGTGCGACGCGAAGGAATGGCGCAGCATATGCGGGTGCACGTGGACCGACAGACCTTGCGTGATGGCGCGTTTCGCAAGTTGTTGCTGAATGCCGCGCGCACTCAAGGACAAGCCCTTTGGATTGACAAACAGCGCATCTACACCTGGGCGCGCGAGGCGCGCGCGTACCGGTAGCCATTTCTCGATGGCTTCAAGCGCGCGCTTTCCGACCGGCACGACGCGGGTTTTATTGCCTTTGCCGGTGACGCGCAGCAGGCCTTGTTGTTGATCCAGGTCACCTTGTTTCACCGAAATCAGTTCGCTCAGACGCAGTCCGCTCGAATAGAACAATTCAACCAAGGCGTGATCGCGCAGCGCGATTTCATCATCGCCCGCTATTTCAGCGAGCGCGTGCGCCTGGTCGGGAGAGAGCGCGTGCGGAAGGGTCTTGGCGGCCTTCGGCGCGCGCAGCCCGGCGCAGGGGTTGTTGCCGATCGCATGATCGCGCGCGAGATATTGGAAGAAGCCGCGCCAGGCGGAGAGCTTGCGCGCGAGCGAGCGGCCGCCTAGTCCACGCGAGTGCAGAATCGAAACAAAGCGGCGAATCTGCTGCGCCCGCAGTTCCGCGAGCGGAACATCGGCCGTCAATTCGAGCAAAGTGGCGACGTCGCGCCGATAGCTGCTGACCGTATGCGGCGACAAGCGCCGCTCTTTGGACAAGTGATCCACATAGGCTTGCAACAACGCGGCGGTGTCGGAAGTTGAGTCGGCCACGGGCTGTAATTTAGAGGTAACGCTGCAACGCCAGGCTGACCAATTCTCCCAGTCGCTTCAGATACAACGTACCGGTATCCGGCGAAAATCGATTGGCGTCGTGCGAGGCCAGCGCCAGCACGCCGAATGGCGTCTCCGCACGCAACGCGACATAGGCGAACGATTGCAGAGCCAGGTCTTTCACGCCGAACCAGGCGGCCGATTCGAACATCGCCTGCGCGCCGCAGTATGGATTAGCCAAGCTCTCCGTGAACACGCGCGCTTCCGCGCTGACCGCTTCGGCCTCGGCGAGAATTCGATCAACTCGCCCAGGCCACACGCGCAACGCCACGCCCGGTACCGAGAAATCCTCGCGCAGATTGTGATAGAGCGAACGCAGCATGGCGTCAAGATCTTTGGCCATCATCAGCGCCAGCGTGATGCGATGTACGCGCTCGCCGATGCTGTCGTTGTCTTCGCCAAATTGAATCAGCTCGCGCAGCTTGGTTTCCAGCAGACGATTTTGTTCGCGCAGGCTGAGCATTTGCCGCTCGGTGAGCGAAATCGCCTGACCGCTGTGCGGGTGCTGTACTTCCATGCGCGCGAGTAACTCGGGATGCAGCTTGAAGAACTCCGGATGCTCGCGCAGGTAGCTGGCGATCGCATTGCTGTCTTGTGTCATGGTCGCTCCACTTCTCCCTCGAATACCGTCACCGCCGCTCCGGTCAGGAACACCGGGCTGCCTTCACCGGCCCAGGCGATTTCCAGCTCGCCACCGCGCGTAACCACGCAGGCCGGACTCTGCAGCAGGCCGCGCGAAATCGCGGCCACGACTGCCGCGCAAGCTCCGCTACCACACGACAGCGTCTCACCCGCGCCACGCTCGTACACGCGCAGGCGCGCGTGAGCGCGATCGACGATCTGCAAATAGCCCGCATTCACCCTCTGCGGAAAACGCGCATGCCGCTCGATCAGCGGGCCTTGCGTCGCCACCGGCGCAAGATCAACGTTCGCGACGATTTGCACCGCGTGCGGATTACCCATCGATACGGCGCTGATTTCCAGCGCCTCGCCGGACACTTGCAGTGGGTAGGTCAACTCGCGGCGCGACGCCTCGAAGGGAATCTCCGCCGGCTCGAACCGCGGCACGCCCATGTTGACGCGTACACGGCCGTCGTCTTGCAAGCAAGGTTCGATGACGCCGGACGCCGTTTCCACTCGAATTGAAGTGTTGCGCGAGAGACCTTTGTCATGCACGAAGCGCGCAAAACACCGCGCGCCGTTGCCGCATTGCGCGACCTCGCCACCGTCCGCGTTGAAGATGCGATAGAAAAAATCCGTGTCCGCTCGACGCGGCCGCTCGACGATCAGCATTTGATCAAAGCCAATTCCACGATGCCGATCGGCAAGGGCACGCACCGTCTCGGCATCCACAGTCAGCGGCTGCCGGGTGGCGTCGATCACCACGAAATCGTTTCCGGCGCCGTGCATCTTGGTGAACTTAATCACCGTCGGCGGCAAAGGTTATGACTCGGTTACGCAAAGTTTCTTAAGCACCCTTGAGAGATGCGACATTCTAGCCGCTCCGCGCAGGCACGCGGTAGCTTCAGCGCGGCAGATTTCACGGGTAGAACCGCGCCTCGCCCGGGGGCCGCGTCTTGAAGCGTTTGTGCAGCCAATAGTATTGCTCCGGTATTTCGCGCACGCGTTGCTCGATGAAGGCATTCATGCGCCGCGTGTCGGCTGCTACGTCGTCGCTCGGAAAATTTTCCCAAGCAGGATAAAAGCGCGCGACATAGCCTTGCCCGCCCGGCAATTGCCGGATCACCAGCGGTACCACGTGCGCGCGCGTCAGCCGCGCGATGCGCGACAAACCCGGAACCGTTGCCGCCGGTACTCCGAAAAACGGAACGAAAATAGAATCCTTGGGCCCCAGATCCATGTCGGGTAAATAAAACAGCGACCAGCCATCCTTCATGGCGCGCACCACCGCGCGTATTCCGTCCTGTCGCGACAGGAACAAGCTGCGGCCGAAGCGGCTGCGGCCTTTCAGCAGCACCGCGTCGAAGACTGGGTCTTTCTGGTGCGAATAGAGATCGATCATGCCGTAGTCCTTCGACAAGCGAATCGCACCCAATTCGAGGCCTACGAAATGCATTCCCAACACGATCACCGGTGCGCTGAGCGCGCGGTCTAAATGCTGCTGATCTTCCACGCGCACCATGCGCAGCAGCCGCCGCGGCGATGACCACCAGGCGATGCTTTGCTCGATCAGCACCCGTCCCATGCAGCGAAAATGCGCGCGCGCGATACGCGCGCGTTGCGCTTCGCTCAGATCCGGAAAACACAGGCGCAGATTGGTGAGCGTAACGAATCTGCGTTCGCGCGCGAGCAGGTACAACAGCATGCCGAGGGCCTGCCCGATCGGCGCCAGCAGCGAAAGCGGCAACAGGCGCAGCAGCCAGACAATACCGAGAGCGAGACGGGTCATCATTGGGTAAACGACGCAACGCCCGGCGGCGCCTTGTAACGGTTGTAGCTCCACAGATATTGCGCGGGGTTGCGGCGAACCGCTTCTTCGACTGCGCGGTTCAACTGCCTTGCACCTTCGCGCCCGGTTGCAAGCGACGGGAGCCGATCAAAGTGCAGGTGATAGCCGGCCGACTTCGGCAAGCGTTCCGCACACGCGATAACCACCGGCGCGCCCGTTGATGCTACCAAGCGTCCCAGCAAAGTCATGGTGTAAGCGGGCCGGCCGAAAAAATCCGCCCATTCGCCTTCGCCCGCGCCGGGCGCCTGATCGGGAAGAATGCCAATGCTCTCGCCGCGCTTGAGCGCCTTCAGCAGCAAGCGCACGCCGTGCAAATCGGTGGGTGCCAGGGATATTCGATCACGCTCGCGGCCGGCTCTTACCAAGTCGTGCAGCCATGGCTTCTTGGGCGGACGATACAGAACGGTGATCGGTTTGCGCTGCGCCAGGTACAAAGCGGCGATATCGAAACAACCCAGATGGGGTGTGACGTAAATAATTCCGCGCGCTAACTGCTCAGCCTCCTCGACGACGTGCAGCGTGGTGCAGCCGGTGACCAGGCGCCGCGCCGCCTCGACCGGTCGAAACCAGACGACAATCAGTTCAACCAGCCCTTTGCCGATTTCAGCGATATTTTGATGTAGCAGCGCGTTGTATTGCCGCGGACTCGTACACAAGCCGCTGTGCGCCAGGTTCTCTCGCAGACGCTGAGCGTAGGTTGGTGACAAGAGATAACTCAACCAGCCCAGCACCACGCCCATAGCATGATGTAGACGCAACGGTGCATAGGCGGCCAGGCCGAGGCAGGACTTCAGCATGCCGTGCGGATTTTATGTAGAGGCGCTATTTTTGTTATTCTCATAACCTTCCCGCAGCGGACAGACGAGAGCCAACAATGAACGAGTTTCTTTTCACTTCCGAATCGGTTTCCGAAGGTCACCCGGACAAAGTTGCCGATCAGATTTCCGATGGCGTGCTGGATGCCATCTTAGCGCAGGACAAATACTCGCGCGTGGCAGCGGAGACGCTGGTGAATACCGGCTTGGTCGTCATGGCGGGCGAGATTACCACCAATGCGGTGGTCGACTTCCAGCAGGTCGCGCGCGACACTATCCAGCGCATCGGCTACGACAACACCGACTACGGCATCGATTACCGAGGCTGCGCCGTGCTGGTGGCGTATGACCGGCAGTCACCCGACATCGCCCAAGGCGTGACCGAAGGCCAGGGCTTGAATCTGGAGCAGGGCGCCGGCGATCAAGGTCTGATGTTTGGCTATGCCTGCGATGAGACGCCGGTCTACATGCCACTGCCGATTCATCTGGCGCATCGCCTGGTCGAGCGCCAGTCGGAACTGCGCCGTGACGGCCGCCTGCCGTGGCTGCGGCCGGATGCGAAGTCACAGGTCACCATCCGTTACGTAAACGGCAAACCCGACTCGGTGGACACCGTGGTGCTGTCTACCCAACATGCGCCGGAGATGCAGCATAAGCAAATCGAAGAAGCGGTGATCGAGCAGATCATCAAGCCGGTGCTGCCAAAACATATGCTCAAGGGTAACGTGCGCTATCTGGTGAATCCCACCGGGCGCTTCGTGATGGGCGGGCCGCAGGGTGACTGCGGATTGACCGGACGCAAGATCATCGTCGATACCTATGGCGGTGCCGCGCACCATGGCGGCGGCGCGTTCTCTGGCAAGGACCCGTCCAAAGTCGATCGTTCCGCCGCGTATGCCGCGCGCTATGTCGCAAAGAACATCGTCGCCGCGGGTCTCGCCAGCAAGTGCGAGATTCAGGTTTCCTATGCCATCGGCGTGGCGAAACCGACCAGCGTAATGGTGACCACCTTCGGTACCGGAATAATCTCGGACGAAAAAATCGCCAAGCTGATCGAGCAGCATTTCGACTTGCGGCCCAAGGGCATTATTCAGATGCTCGATTTGCTGCGCCCGATCTACGCCAAGACCGCGGCCTACGGCCACTTCGGCCGCGACGAACCTGAATTCTCCTGGGAGAATCTGGACAAAGTGGACGTGCTGAAAGCCGATGCCGGGATCAAACTCGCGGCAGTGGTGTAAGAATTCAGGGTGGCAGCCCCGACGGAAACAATTCGCGAGATTCTGGCGAATAGCCTCCGAACGCAGTCGATGGGGTCAGGCCTGACTAATGGTATTAAGGCGTGCTGCAACGGTCGCACGCGCAATTCCGACTTTAAATTCCAAATGAACGTGATTGGTCATCAGGCAGGAACTGTGCACGCCGTAGCCGAAGCGCTCGCCCCTTCGCGCAGCAACGCATAGAAACGCCGACGATCTTCGTCGTCAAAGAGATGTCGCGCTGTTCGTTGCCCCGCCAGATAACGTGGCAGAGGCCGCCCGGGACACGCCGGCGAGGTTGCATGCCATGGTTGAGGGGGTCAGGGTCGAGAGTTGCAATAATGCCTTTAGTCAGGCCTGACCCCATAGACTCTTGTCCGTTGCGGGATGAACGGGATGCTTTCGTTTATTGCACAATCTACATCGGCTAGCCATGACCGCAACGCCGTGCAATGCCCAGCCTAAAACCGGGCATTGCTTGCCGCGCTTCATGCCGATCTACAATGGTAGCCGGCCACGTCTACAGCGAGGAAGGCGGAACCAAGAGCCAATGCAGGACACATCATCGCGCAATATTGTTCATAAGGAGAAGAAACAATGACAAAGTACTTACCGCTGGCTTTGGGACTGAGCCTGCTGTTCACCAGCGCGAACGCGGCGACGGCCGGAGAGGACGCGGATACCATTGCGATCACACAAACGGACAACATGGAATGGAAGGACTATCCTGGTCTTCCCGGAGTCAAGTTCACCGTGCTCGCTGGCAATCCGAGCCAACCGGAGTTGTACGTGATCCGCGCGAAGTTTGCGCCGCGCACCATGAGCCGTCCGCACTGGCATCCAGAAGCGCGTTACGTAACCGTATTGCAAGGCACCTGGTGGGCGGGGACGGGCGAGAACTTCGACCCAAACAGCACCACTCCCGTCCCCGTCGGCGGCTTCGCCATTCACACACCGGGCAAAGTGCATTACGACGGCGCGAAGGACGAGGAAGTGATAGTGCAAATAAGTGGAATCGGCCCCAGCGGAACCCATGTCGTCAATGCGAGCGACGGCAAGTAAGAGTAATGCGCGCGCGATTGGAATCGCACTATAGAGTAAAGGTGTCAGGGACCTTTGCTGTGTCAAGCTTTGTAGTCGCAGTAGCGAGAACGCGCAGAGGAGGTATGAAGTTTAATTGGTTCCTGACACCGTTATATTCAGGCGATTACTATCGAATGGTAGGAGTCAAGGCGTGAACATTTTGGTCTCTACCTATCCGAGTTTGTGATCGCGGAAGCGTCGAGTGGCGACCCCGAGACCGCAGCAAAGCGCCTTGCTGCAATCGAGGGAATTGAGAAGCTGGAGGTTACGCAAGAAACACTAGCTCTTGCAAAATCGATGATGGCGGGCAGAGCCATTCCCGCGAAAGCGGAAATGGACGCGTATCATGTGGCTGAAGCAACAACAAACGGGGTGGAATATTTGCTTACGTGGAATTGCACACACATAGCGAATGCGGTTATGCGACCGAAGATTGAGCAGCAATGTCGAAAGTTGGGGTACGAACGGCCAGTAATTTGTACCCCGCAAGAGTTACTCAGCAGTCGCCAATTAAGACGACACATTCCAAGCTTCGGCGCTCTATGATGTAGACGGCAGTGTGTCGCACAAGTTACCGACTTCTGAGTAATGGAGGGCTACTGATGTGGCGTGACCCAATAGTGGAAGAAACACGCGCTCTACGTGAAGAGTACGCGGCGCAGTTCAACCATGACATTGATGCAATTTTCGAAGAGATTTGTAAACGGCAAACACAAAGCGGCAAGAATTTAGTGACGTTTCCTTCACGGAAGCCTAAATCGGAGCCGTCTGCCACCTAGCGATTGGGCTTAGATCGTGGGAGCGAAGTCACGATCTGAATAGTTTATTCCGTGCTTATCCGGTTGTCACACCCGCCCACCAGATATAGTTGCGCGCGATTTTGCGGCATAGCGCTCAGCATAGGTGGGCGCGGTGACA